>CAZTOV010000461.1:0-1520 GCA_964615175.1 uncultured Burkholderiales bacterium | reverse complement strand
TCGTCGACGACTCCGCAGTGCGGCTCCGTGACCGCGACGAACCAGTCGATCGTCGTACCCGGTGTGGTCGGCGCCAGTAACGTCGTCGGGTACGTCGTGATCACGGGTATGGGCAAGGTCAACAAGGTCGCGCTTCCCGGCGACAGCGGGGGTCCGGTGTGGGGCTGTGTGTCGGGCTCGCTGCCGAACTGCTCGGGCGTCCGGGCCGTGGGCCTCGTGTCGGCGACGGCGGCCGACAGCAGCGGGACGTTCTTCAGCCCGGTGGGCGTGATCGAGCAGGAGCTGGGCGTTGACGTGCGGACGAGCCCACCGTCGCTCCCGCTGGGCTGAGCGGGAGTTCAGACCGGGACGCGCACCCGCCGGCCGGCCGCCCAGTCCTTGCGCAGTCGCCGCCGCTCGTCCTCGGAGGTGCCGCCCCACACGCCGGCTTCCTGGTTCGTTTCGAGGGCGAACTCGAGGCACTCCGCCTGGACGGGGCAACGGACGCACACGGCCTTCGCCGCCTCGATCTGATCGAGGGCGAGACCGGTGGCGCCGATGGGGAAGAACAGCTCGGGAGCCGAATCGCGGCACGCCGCGCGGACCCGCCACGCGTGCTCGTTCCAGTCGATCGTACGGTCCCAGGAAAGGGCCATGGTTCCCTGCACCCTCGCGTCGGTGCTCACCGGTCGGCGCTCGCGGTCGTGGGTCGGTCCCGTCGCCGCCGGCGTTGGCACCATAACCTCGACCCGCGGGTCAGTAAAGGGGGTTCTTGGTGGCCCGACCGCGTTTCGTACACCTCGATCGCGAGCGTCGGCCTCAGGTCATTGCGCACCGCGGGGCTTCGCGCGCGGCGCGTGAGAACACGCGGGAGGCGTTCGCCAAGGCGCGGGCGCTGCGCGCCGACGCCGTCGAGCTTGACGTCCGCCGATCGGCCGACGGGGCGCTCGTCGTCCACCATGACGACGCCGTGGCCGAGGTGGGCGTCCTCGCCGAGGTCGAGTTCGAGCAGATCCGGACCGAAGCGCCGTGGATTCCGACCCTGGAGGAGGCCTTCGAAGCCTGCGGGCGTCTCTGGGTCAACGTGGAGGTCAAAAACCTCCCCATCGATGCCGACTGGGACGCGTCGGAACGGGTGGCCGAGCGGGTCGCCGAGCTGGTGGGGTCTCGGTCGCTCCACGACCGCACGCTCGTGTCGTCGTTCAACCCGATGGCGCTCGCCCGGGTCCGTGAGGTCGACGACGGCATCGCCACCGCGCTCCTCGTCGTAGGGGGTGTCGACTCGCTCATGGCCGTCGAGACCGCCGCCGCCGCCGGGCACGTGGCCGTTCATCCCGAGGTCGGCGCGCTCGCCGGAGACGCGGCAAGGGAGGCGCTCGACCGCGCCGACGACCTCGATCTCGCCGTGGTTCCGTGGACCATCGACGAACCCGACGAGATGATCCGCCTGGTGGGGCTCGGCGCCGCTGGGGTGATCACCAACGTCCCCGACGTCGCCCGCCGGGCGCTGGCTCCGGGGTGACTCAGCCGACCGGGATCAC
>CAZTOV010000460.1:0-1528 GCA_964615175.1 uncultured Burkholderiales bacterium | reverse complement strand
TTCCACAAGGACGTGGTCGTCGACCTGTGGTGCTATCGGCAGTTCGGCCACAACGAGGCCGACGAACCGAGCTTCACCCAACCCGTGATGTACCGCCGGATCGAGGAGCAGCGGTCCGTGCGCAAGACGTACACCGAAACCCTCGTCAACCGGGGCGACCTCACCACCGAGGATGCCGAGGAAGCCCTCGAGGACTTCCACGCCCGCCTCGACCAGGCGTTCGAGGAAACCCAGCAGAGCGCGCCGCCGCCGGTCGACCGGGCCCGCCGCATCACCGCCGATCTCGGCGCCGACGTCGAGACCGGCGTCGACCGCGGCCGACTCGACCGCATCATCCAAGCCGTCACCTCGTGGCCGGATGATTTCGAGGTGCATCCGAAGTTGGCCTCGCAGTTCGACGGCGCGCGAGAGGGCTGGACCGAGAAGGGCGTCGCGCCCTGGGCACTCGCCGAGCAGCTCGCCTTCGGCTCGTTGCTCCTGGAGGGGTTCGGGGTCCGCCTGTCCGGGCAGGACAGCCGCAGGGGTACGTTCAGCCAACGCCATGCCGTGCTCGTCGACTACCGGGACGAACGTGAGTACTTCCCGCTGGCGGACCTCGACGACGAGCAGGGGCCGTTCATGATCTACGACTCCCTGTTGTCCGAGTACGCGGCCATGGGGTTCGAATACGGCTACTCGGTCGCCAACCCCGACACCCTCGTGTGCTGGGAAGCCCAGTTCGGCGACTTCATGAACGGCGGCCAGATCATCATCGATCAGTTCATGGCCGCCGCCGAGGACAAGTGGGGGCAGACCAGCGGCTTCGTGCTCCTCCTCCCCCACGGCTACGAGGGCCAGGGGCCCGAACACTCATCGGCCCGGATCGAGCGGTTCCTGATCCTGTGCGCCGAGGACAACATGCGGATCACCCAGCCGACCACCGCAGCCCAGTACTTCCACGTGCTGCGCCGGCAGATGCACTCGGCCGTTCCGAAGCCGCTGGTGGTCTTCACACCGAAGCGGTACCTGCGGATGCCGCAGAGCCGGTCCGAGGCCGAGGACTTCACGTCGGGACGATTCCGACTGGTACTCGACGACCCCGATATCGACGATCCCGGGGCGGTACGCCGGGTGATCCTGTGCTCCGGCAAGGCCGGCCACGAACTGTTGGACACCCGTCGTCAGCGCGAGGCCCCGGCAGCGATCATCCGGGTCGAGCAACTCCACCCGTTCCCGCACGACGAGATCGCCGAAGCCCTCGGTCGCTACCCCGACGACGCCGAGGTGTACTGGATGCAGGACGAGCCCGAGAACATGGGTCCGTGGGCGTGGATCGCGGGCCGGCTCCGTCCGCTCCTCGGCGGTCGCGACCTCAGCCTCGTCGCCCGTCCCGAGGGCGGCTCCCCCGCCGCCGGCTCGATGACCATCCACGAGGCAGAACAGGCGGCCCTCCACGACGAGGTCTTCGAGGGCCTCTGAGCCATTCTCCCGGTTCTGGAGGCAGAACTGGCCCCTATGCGGCCGATTCCGACTCGAGAATTGGGAGGCG
>CAZTOV010000459.1:0-1534 GCA_964615175.1 uncultured Burkholderiales bacterium | reverse complement strand
TGTGGGGGATGACCTTCGAAGGGTTCCGTCCCGACCGGTGGGACCTGATCGGCGGGGCGATCTGCCTGATCGGCATGGCCGTGATCATGTACGCGCCCCGCCCGTGACACGCCACAGCACGACACCACGCGCCCCGGTCGTTACTCCGGGCGCCTCCCCCACGTCAGGGCATGGACGGGCGTGAGCTCCACGTGGTCGACGTCGGTGAACCCATGCCGGTCGAGCAGATCGTCGTACGCGCTGCGGGGCAGCAGCTGATCGTCGATCTGCGCTTCGAAGAACTGGATGCCGGCCATGATCCGGCCGGGCACCGTGGTCAGCCCCTCGTCGGTCTCGGGGAACGGGAAGTCCGAGATCACGAACCACCCGCCCGGCTCGAGCGCGTCCTTGACCTTGGCGGTGACGCGATCGATGTCGCGGCACTCGTGCATGGACACGTTGTTGGTCACCAGCGTGGCCGGCTCCTCGACGGTGAGCTCCTCCAGCGAGCTGAGGTTGAACGTGACCCGGTCGGCCGTACCGGCGTCGCTGACCCGCTTGCCGGCGAGTTCGAGGGAGTGCTCGTCACCGTCGACGCCGACGATCTCGCACGCCGGGTAGTGGCGGGCCAGACGGAGGACGCCCACCCCGACACCACACGCGGTATCGACGATGCGACCCCCCTCCTCGAGGCGTTCGGTGAGACCCGGCACCTGCGCGAGTCCGTCGGGGATCATGCGCGTGTAGAACGGTCTGCCCGTTCGGGACACGGCGGCGATCCACTCGGGGCTGGTCTCGTCCCACCACAGGCGCTCGCCGGAGGGCAGGACCTCCTCGAAACGGTCGAACAGCTCGCGCTGCTCGAACGCCAGGTACACGCCTCCGATGTAGGCCGGCGAGTCCTGGTCGAGCAGCAACGTGTACATGTGCGGGGCGAGCCGGTAGTCACCCTCGTCGCGGGTGACCACCCCGGCGCCGAGCGCCGAGCGGCACCACACGCCGACGTAGAACGGGTCGTAGCCGGTGCGGTCCGCCAGCGCCTCGGCGCTGAGTCCGTCGGGATGCTCGGCGAGCGTGTCGATCAGACCGGTGCGCAGCCCCATGGCGATTGTGCGGTGGGCGGCGTACCCGGCGACGTGGGTCTTCAGCGGCTTGGCCTGCTCTTCGATCGTGGGCGCTTCTTGCTGTCGATCGGTGCTCATGAACGACCTCTCCTCGGATCGCGTTTCCTGGTCTCGATCGGTCCCAGCACGCGGAACGGCATCTCACCTCACACCCTAGTGACCGCCCCCCGCCGCCTTCGAACGGCGAGGATCCCGTCAGGAGGTCGCCTCGGAATTCGAGGTGACGTGCATCTGCGAGGTCGCCGCGGAACGGTGCACCGGGTCCACACGCTCGTGCACTCGAGCGCTGCGCTGGTGCGGGCGCGGCTGGTCGACCACCTCGATCGGTCCGCCGCCGTCGGTCGGTAGGAGGACGGTGAACACGGTGAGACCATCATGGCTGTCGACGGCCACTCGGCCGTGGTTCGCCGTGACGACGCGACGGACGATGT
>CAZTOV010000458.1:0-1538 GCA_964615175.1 uncultured Burkholderiales bacterium | reverse complement strand
GTCGCCTCGGAGGCGGTGTTGGAGGAAGGTCATCCCCCCGGCGAGCGACGCGGCGGCGCCGGCGCCGAACGCGGCCGCGCCGAGGAAAGTCAGCTCGATGTTGGGGGCAAGGCTCATCAGCGAGATGACCGAGCCCTGGACGAACACGGCCAGGCGCACCGCGATCACCCCCTCCGCCCGGCTCACCCGGAGCAGGAACAACCCGATGCCTGCCCCCACACCGAACAGCGCCACGAGCACGCCGAACTGGGTGTCGGACGCCCCGAGCACGTCGCGCACGAACACGATCCCCAACGAGAACAGGGCGCCGATCCCGAGCGAGGCCGCGGCGACGGCGGGCATGATCGCCCGCACCAGCGGAACCCGGAAGGCGTCGGTGAAGCCGCCGGCGTCGTCGGACGGAACCCCGAACGCCGACGGCGCGGCCTCCACCTGCTCCTCCACCGGCTCGTCGCGCCCACGGATCCCGGTGACGCGCCGGATCATCTCGAAGCTGACCAGGAACGTCACGGCGTCGACCCAGAAGGCGGGGCCGACCGCCAGCACCGACGACCCCGCCGGCCCCAGGGCGGCGACCGCACCGAACGCACCGGCGCCGAGAGGGATGGTGGCGTACGACGACGCCAGCACCAGCCCGTTGGCGGCGTCGAGGTCGTCGCCCTCCTCGACCAGTTCGGGGATGGCCGAATCGCGGGCGGGCAGGAACACCAGACTGGCGACCTCGAGGGTGAAGGCCCACAGGTAGACCCACCAGAGGGCCGACACGAACGGCACCACGACCACGATCGCCGCCCGGACCAGATCCATGGTGAGCATGAGCCGCTTGCGGTCCCACCGGCGCACCAGTCGAGTCGCCACCGGACCGGCGACCACGGTGGGGGCGAGACGGAGCACCAGGATGCCCGCCACCGCGGTCGACGAGTCGGTCAGTTCGAGCACCAGCGCCATGAAGGCCACGGTGGCGAGCCAGTCGCCGAAGGCGGACGCCGTCTGGCCGATGATGAGCCGACGGAAGTCGGGACGCTGGAACAGGCGTCTCACGGGGCTTCGTCGCAGGACTCCCCGGCGACCCCGTCGTTGTCGAACACGAGGCGCCGGCCGTAGGCGCGGGTGGTGCGCTCGGGGGGCGGCGCGTTCCCCACGATCCGCTTCGCGATCATCGGCACCAGCACGGCGACCCCCGCCCACGCAGCGGAACTCCCGCGGGTGAGGGCCAGAACCGGCACCAGGGCGACGTCGGCGGCGAAGCTCACCGCACCCGTGTGGCTCAGCAGCTTCCCGACGGCGAGCCCGAGGATGAGCACCACCGCGCCCGGCCACTGCCAGACCAGCATGGCTCCCAGGCCCGGCGAGATCCCCCGCCCTCCGGCTCCCCGGAGGAACGGCGACCAGTTGTGCCCCGCCACGGCCGCACCCGACGCCGCCGCCGCGAGGACGGGATGGTTCCCACCCCCCGCCAGGAGGGGGCCGACCGCGCCCTTGGCGACGTCGAGCACCCCGGCGACGGCGAGGGGCCCGAAGCCGGCCACCTTGTAGAG
>CAZTOV010000457.1:0-1539 GCA_964615175.1 uncultured Burkholderiales bacterium | reverse complement strand
GGTGGCGAGCACGCCGCCTGCGCACTCCTCCTCGATGATGCTGAGAGCAGCCAGCCCCTCGGTGGTCATCACCTCGGTGACGTCGATGTCGGTGTACAACGCGTCGTAGGCCACTCCGGCCATGGCGACGTACCCCAGGCCGATCCGATTCGCTTGGGCGTTCCGCAGGAGCGGCACGAGTTCGGCTGCAGGTGCAGTCGCGACCACGCCGCGCAGGTCAAGCTCCGGCGCGTAGGAGCCGGCCAGCTCGCCCGCCCACAGGGCGGCATGCCCGCCTTGGGAGTGGCCCGCCACGACGACCTGCTCCCCTCCGCCGACCGAGCGGGCCGCCCGAGCCGCATCGAGCACCGACCGCGCCGCCGAGGAACCCACCAGGTACGGGTGAACCCCGGGCGTACCGAGTCCCTCGTAGTCGGTTGCCGCAACCACCCATCCCGCATCCAGCAACCCTTCGAGGAACGGGACCGGCGGACGATCCCGCAGCGAAGGGGCGCACTTGTCGGCGATTCCGGTGGTTCCGTGGCCCCACGACAACACCGGGAAGCCATCGTCGGGGCGGTCACCGCCGGGACGGACGACGACTCCTGAGACCACGCCGGATCCGCCGGACGCAGGCATCGAGCGGTACAGCACACGCCAGGCCCGAGCGCCCTCGGGGACCCAGTCCGAGTGGATCTCGGTGGCCGCCACGAGGTCGCCTTCGCTTCCCGCGCCCTCTGCCACGTCCCCTACGACGTAGCCGCCTCCGGCAATCTCGACCGGAGCAACGTCGTCGATCGACGCCGCGGGGGCCTCGGTGCTCGGAGCTACCCTGCTGGTCTCCTCGGTCGCGCATGCCGCCAAGAGAGACGCGCCGGCGACGGCGACGGCGACAGGGGCGGCGAGGAAACGACTCGGTCCGATGTACTTAGATCGAGGTGTGCTCCGCCGCCCGACGTCCGCCCTCACCGAGGGCCGCACCTCACGGCTCGTCCTGCCACCCGACCAGCGGAGCCGCCTACGCTCCATCGGCCGGACCGCCGGCCCTGCGACGATCACGTGCGGGCACGAACAGCACCGTCTGTCGGTAGAGGACGGGAGCTTGCACACCCTCGATCATGACGCGCCGGCCGAACTCGCGCTGCACGCCCTAGGCGGCGGCCTACCCGAATGCCTCGTGTACGTGCTGGTGTGGCGGCAGTCGTTCACCGATGGGTTCCTGCCGTTCTGGGCCGAACACGAGACCCTCGACCGGCTCGAGCGCGCCCACCTGCGGCGAGAGTGGATCGACAACTACTGGGAGGGGTGGCCACCCGAGCCACCTGCGGCCGCGGTCCTCTTCGAACAGTGCTGGCAGGACGCTCTCGGCGCCGCGGTGGCCGAGGGGGCGGCGACTGATCGGGCAGCGGCGGGGCGGGCCGCGGCGGGCCGCGAGCCGTACACCGCGAAGGCGACTGATCGCGCTGTCCAGGTGAGGGTGCGCCGCGCGTTCGTGGAGAGCCTCGCCGGCGTCGTCGCCCACACGAGACCGGATGCCCTCGTGCCCCTCACCGTTGTCGT
>CAZTOV010000456.1:0-1540 GCA_964615175.1 uncultured Burkholderiales bacterium | reverse complement strand
GACAGCTCGTGACCGTCCTCCCGGGAGAACACCCGGACGTCGATGACCGTGCCGGTCTCGCCGTGCGGCACCTTGAGGGAGGTGTCGCGGACCTCACGGGCCTTCTCACCGAAGATGGCCCGGAGCAGCCGCTCCTCCGGAGTCAGCTCGGTCTCGCCCTTGGGCGTGACCTTCCCGACGAGCACGTCGCCGGGGCCGACCTCGGCACCGATGCGGACGATTCCCAGCTCGTCGAGGTCCTTGAGGATCTCCTCGGAGAGGTTGGGGATGTCACGCGTGATCTCCTCGGCGCCCAGCTTGGTGTCGCGGGCGTCGATCTCGTGCTCCTGGATGTGGATCGAGGTGAGCACGTCGTCGGAGACGAGACGACCCGAGATGATGATGGCGTCCTCGAAGTTGTGTCCGTCCCAGGGCATGAGGGCCACGAGGAGGTTCTTCCCGAGGGCCAACTCGCCCTGGTCGGTGGAGGGTCCGTCGGCGAGAACATCGCCCAGCTTCACCTTCGCGCCCTCCTCGATGGCGGGGCGCTGGTTGATGCAGGTGTCCTGGTTGGAGCGGCGGAACTTGAAGAGCTTGTAGCTCTTCTTGCCCAGCGCCTTCCCGTCGGGACCTTCCTGGCCGGAGTCGTAGTCGACGACGATCTCGTGACCGGAGACCTCCTTCACCGTGCCCTTGCCCTCGGCGAGGATCAGGTCACCCGCGTCGCGGGCCGCGCGCGCCTCGACGCCCGTGCCGATGTAGGGCGCCTCGGGCTTCACGAGCGGCACCGCCTGGCGCTGCATGTTCGAGCCCATGAGCGCCCGGTTGGCGTCGTCGTGCTCGAGGAACGGGATCAGCGACGTGGCCACCGACACGATCTGCTTCGGCGACACGTCCATGTAGTCGACGCGCTCGGGCTCGACGAATGCGACCTCGCCCTTGCGGGCCCGCACCAGCACCCGGTCGCGCTTGAACCGGCTGTTGTCGTCGAGCTCGGCGTTGGCCTGGGCGATGACGTAGCGGTCCTCGTCGTCGGCGGTGAGCCAGTCGATCTGCTCGCTGACCTTGCCCTTCTCGACCTTCCGGTAGGGCGTCTCGATGAACCCGAACCGGTTCACGCGTGCGTAGGACGAGAGCGAGCCGATGAGGCCGATGTTCGGACCCTCCGGCGTCTCGATCGGGCACATGCGGCCGTAGTGGCTCGGGTGCACGTCGCGGACCTCGAAACCGGCCCGCTCACGCGACAGCCCGCCCGGCCCGAGCGCCGACAGGCGCCGGCGGTGGGTCAGCCCGGCGAGCGGGTTGGTCTGGTCCATGAACTGACTGAGCTGGCTGGAACCGAAGAACTCCTTGATCGCCGCCACGACCGGTCGGATGTTGATGAGCGTCTGGGGCGTGATCGCCTCGACGTCCTGGGTGGTCATGCGTTCACGGACGACGCGCTCCATGCGGGACAGTCCGATGCGGACCTGGTTCTGGATCAGCTCGCCGACCGACCGGATGCGGCGGTTGCCGAAGTGGTCGATGTCGTCGTCCCAGTAGTCGGACTCGCCGTAGTGCA
>CAZTOV010000455.1:0-1542 GCA_964615175.1 uncultured Burkholderiales bacterium | reverse complement strand
CCTGCTCGAGGCTGTGGAGGGCGCCGTCCATGTCGCCGGCCTTCTGTTGGACCTCGCCGAGCACCGTGAGCGCCCGCACCCGCCGCTCGTCGCCCGCCTTGGCGAGCAGCTCGTCGAGGTCGGCCCGGGCGCCCGGCAGGTCGTGACGGCCGGTGCGCGCGCGGGCGCGCCCGAGCAGGAACGTCTGGCGAAGGTCGTCGTCGTCCTCGCCGAGCAGGCCCACCGCGGTGTCGAAGAACTGCTCGGCCACCAGGTTGGAGTCGCGCTCGACGGCCCGCTCCGCAGCTCGTCGGAGCCAGTCGAGCGCCCGCGTCCTGAGGTCGGTCGGCGCCCCCTCCACCGCACCGACCTCCCCGCTCAGTTCGGCGGCCACGGCGAAGTGGTGGGCGATCTGTTCGAGGTGTTCGTCCTCGCGGCCGGTACGGCGCGCTCGCGCCGACAGCCACTCGGCGACCGCGGCGTGGCGGCGCGCCCGGGCCGACTTGGTGAGCGTCTCGTAGGCGACCTCGCGGACGAGGTCGGACTTGAACTCGAACTGACCGTCGCTCACCACCACCAGGTCGCGACCGATGAGGTCGTCGAGCGCCCCGGCGACGTCGCGTTCGCCGCGCGCTTCGCCGAGGCCGACCAGCGCCGCGGTGGAGCCGACGCGGCCGATGACGGCGGCGTCCTCGATCAGGGACCGCTCGGGCGGGCTCAGTCCGTCGAGGCGGGCGGCCACCAGGCCCCGCAGCGTGGCCGGCAGGTCGCCGAGCTGCCCCGGCAAGGCCGCCGCGTCGAGGCTCTCTCCCTCGAGGGCGCCCGACTCGTCGAGCAGCGCCACCAGCTCTTCGAGGAAGAACGGGTTGCCGCCACTGCGCTCACGCAGCGCGTCGACCAGTTCGGCGGGCACGGCCTCCCCGAACAGGGCGGTCGCCAGTTCCTCGGTGGCCGGAGCGTCGAGGGGGTCGAGGTGGAGCGAGATGACGTTGGCCTTGGACGCCGTGGGCGACCAGCGGTCCTCCAGCTCGGGCCGGCCCGTACCGAACACCATCACCGGAAGTCCGCGCACGCGGTCGACCAGCTCGTCGATGAGGTCGAGCACCGCCTGATCGGCCCAGTGGAGGTCGGCGAGGAACAGGATCACCGGGTGTCGCGACGCCACCCCTTCGACGACCTCGACGAGGGCGGTGATCGCCTCCTCGGTGGCCCGATTGGGATCGACCTCGGCGAGGGCGTCCTCGAAGCCCATCAGGTAGAGGAGCCCTTCCACCCGCCGGGTGGCCTCGGGGCCCGAGCTGCGGGTCGCCGTCTCCACGCCACGCGCGGTCTTGCGGTGGGCGTCGTCGAGCGAATCCGAAAGCTCGATGGAGAACGCCTGGCGCAGAATCTCGGAGACCGGCCACCAGGGGTTGGCCTCGCCGTAGGGCACGCACCGACCGACCCACATGGCGGCCTCGTGCTCGGTGCGGGCCATGAGGGCCAGTTCCTCGGAGAGGCGGCTCTTGCCGATGCCGGCCTCGCCGGTCACCAGGACCAGCGCGGGGCGTCGGCGTTCGACGA
>CAZTOV010000454.1:0-1546 GCA_964615175.1 uncultured Burkholderiales bacterium | reverse complement strand
TCGAGCCGCCCTACGTGTCGGCTCATGTGCTCCTCGACGGCGCCGACATCGCCTTCCAGCACCTCATCCTCGGCTGCCCGGCCGACGAGGTGCGGATGGGCATGAAGGTCAAGGCGGTGTGGAAGGACGAGTCGGAGTGGGAGCCCACCCTCGAGAACATCGCCCACTTCGAGCCGACCGGCGAGCCCGACGCCCCCTACGAGACGTACGCCGAACATGCGTGAGATCAGTCGGACAACACGGACGGCCGCCGATGGGGCAGGGGCCCCATCGTGCGGAGGAGCCGACGAGATGTCGGCGGGTGAAAGACATGCGTGACGTCGGAGTCGTCGCCTTCGCGCAGCACCCCAACGAGCGGGCCACCGACGCGTCGGCGTCGGGGGTGGAGATGCTGGTGCCGCTGTTCCAGCAGGTGCTGGAGGAGGCGGGGTTCGAGAAGAACGAGATCGGGTTCTGGTGTTCGGGCAGCTCCGACTACGTGGCCGGGCGGGCATTCTCGTTCGTCATGGCCATCGACGCCATCGGTGCGTGGCCGCCGATCCGCGAGTCGCACGTCGAGATGGATGGCGCCTGGGCCCTCTACGAGGCGTGGGTGAAGATCCAGACCGGCGAGGTCGACACGGCGCTGGTCTACGGCTTCGGCAAGTCGTCGGCCGGCGAGTTGCGCCGCGTGCTCACGATGCAGCTCGACCCCTACACGGTGGGCCCCCTGTGGCCCGACTCGGTGAGCCTCGCCGCGCTTCAGGCGCGCGCCGGGCTCGACGCCGGCAAGTGGTCGGAGCGCGACCTCGCCGAGGTGGCGGCGCGGTCGCGACGCGACGCCCTCGACAACCCCAACGCCCTGATCTCGGGTGACACCACCGCCGACGCGCTGCTCGAGGAGCCCTTCATCGCCGATCCGCTCCGGAAGCACGACTGCGCGCCGATCACCGACGGCGCCACCGCCATCGTGCTGGCCGCCGGAGACGCCGCCCGCGAGGCCTGCTCCCGGCCGGCGTGGATCCGGGCCTTCGAGCACCGGATCGACAGCCAGCACTTCGGTGCCCGCAACCCGGTGGAGTCGGCCTCGGCCCGAGCCGCCGCCCAGGCCGCCGGGGTCGGCAGCGACGGGATCGACGTCGCCGAGCTGTACGCCCCCTTCACCCACCAGGAGCTGATCCTCCGCGAGGAGCTCGGCTTGGCCGACTCGGTGCGGATCAACCCGTCGGGCGGCGCGCTGTGCGCCAACCCGATGTTCGCCGCCGGGATCACGCGCGTCGGTGAGGCGGCACAGCGGGTGTGGGACGAGAGCGCCGACCGAGCGCTCGCCCACGCGACTTCGGGCCCGTGGCTCCAGCAGAACCTCGTCTGCCTGATGGAGGGGGAGTGATGCACGGGAAGGGAACGATGACGCGCAAGCCGGCTCGGACGGCCACGGATGGGGCAGGGGCCCCATCCTGTGGAGGAGCCGACGAGATGTCGGCGGGCCGATAGATGGGTCATGGGGCTCCTACCGCGGTGCTCGGCACCGGGCAGACCAACCACGACACCAAGCGCGAGGACGTCT
>CAZTOV010000453.1:0-1549 GCA_964615175.1 uncultured Burkholderiales bacterium | reverse complement strand
TGGGGGCGATCGAGCACGAAGAGATCATGGAGAGCATCCGCCTCTTCGGCGAGAAGGTCATCCCGGCGTTTCAGTAGCGGGACCACACAGCTCGCGACACCGAACGGCCACGGATGGGGCAGGGGCCCCATCTCGTGGAGGAGCCGACGAGATGTCGGCGGGCTAGCAACAGGTCATTCCAGCGTTTCAGTAGCCCTCCGCGCGCCCAACGACCCGGTCACCCTTCGCAGTTCTGCCTCGTCTCGAAGTTGAAGCAGATGTCGTGCCCGGCCCGACCATCACCCACGTCGTGGCCCGCGCCACCGTCGAGAACGTTGTCGCCGGCGTCGCCCTCGAGGGTGTCGTCGTTGCCGGTGCCGACCACGTTCTCGATGCCGCGGAGCGTGTCGGTTCCGAACGCCCCCGTCGCCTGCGGATTCGGCTGGAGGGCCAGGTCGATCGTCACCCCCGCGCCCGCGGCGCCGCCGGCACCGTCGTACCGGACGGTGTCGATGCCGGAACCGCCGATGATTTCGTCGTCGCGGTTGCAGGAGCGCAGCTCGTCGTCACCGCTGCCCCCGTGGAGGTAGTGGTCGTCGTTGGAGACGCACCCGAGCACGTCGTCTCCCCCGTCACCGAAGAGCTGGTCGCTCCCCGAGAGGGCGACGGTCACGAACACCCCGGCCGCACCGCCGTAGATGTTGTCGTCACCCGCGCCTCCCCGGAGCACGTCGTCGCCGCCGAGCCCCTCGATGAAGTCGGCGCCCCCGCTGCCGTCGAAGAAGTCGGGGTCGGGACCTCCGGTGAGGAGATCGTCGACGGGCGATCCGATCACGCCTTCGATCGATTCGAAGGTGTCGGTCTCGATGCACGGCCAGGCGCTCGACGTGGCCAACGCCGTGCCGGCGGGAAGCGCGGGCACGACGACGCCGGTACCGCAGGCCGGCCGGGCATCCTGGCGGGAGTAGTCGAGGACATCGTGGCCCGCGTCGCCCGAAACGCTGTCGAAGCCGAAGCCGGGCGTGATGTGATCGTCGCCCGCGAAGCCCGACACCACGTCGTCGCCCGCCCCGGCGTCGATCCAGTCGTTCCCGTTTCCGCCGTCGACCAGGTCCTCTCCGTCGCCCGAGCAGATCGTGTCGTCGCCGCGCAAGCCCTCGATCACGTCGTGACCCGATCCGGTGATGATCACGTCGTCGCCGTCGGTGCCGATCACGACCTGATTCCCCGCGGCGTCCTGCTGCACGGTGACCGGCGTCGGGGCGAGTCCGTTGCAGGTGCTCGCCGCCCCGGCATCGGAACCGGCCGACACGACCAGCGCCGCCGCCACCGACATCACGGCAACAACGTGGGAAATCGCCCTCATCGCCCACATTTCGACGTCGCCGCACCATCTCCTGCACGGCGCTCCTGCAGGGCGCCGGGGAGGCGGCCGCCTCAGTTCCCGAGCGAGAGCGGGAACTTCACCGACGCTCCGCCGTCGGCCACCACGGTCTGGCCGGTGACGTAGGCGGACAGGTCGGAGGCGAGGAAGAGCACGACCCTGGCGATCTCGTCGGGCTCGGCCATC
>CAZTOV010000452.1:0-1551 GCA_964615175.1 uncultured Burkholderiales bacterium | reverse complement strand
CGATCCTCCAGGAGTTCGCCGCGCGGGCCATCAACCTCACCAAGCTCGAGTCGCGACCCACCAAGCGGGGGCTCGGCGACTACTGCTTCTTCATCGATCTCGAGGGGCACGTGACCGATGAGGTGGTGGCCGACTGCCTGCGCAACTTGGTGGCCAAACAGGCCGAGGTGAAGTTCCTCGGTTCGTACCCGGCAGGAGCAGGCGACGACGTGCCCGGCCGTCGGCGCCAGGCGTCGAAGGCGTGGCGCGACGCCGGACAGTGGCTGGAGCGCATCCGGGGGCAGGTCCGCACCGTCCCGGAGACCACCACGTGATCGACCTCCGCCGGCTCCGCGACGACGACACCTACCGGCGCGGCATCGTCCGGAAGGGCTGCGACGACGCCGTGCTCGACGAGCTGCTCGAGGCCGACGACGCCCGTCGGGCCCTCCTCACCGAGGTCGAGGAGCTGCGGGCCCGCCAGAACGCGGCGTCGAAGGAGATCGGGAAGGCCGACCCCGACGAGCGGCCGGCCAAGATCGAGGCCGCCACCGCGCTGAAGGACGAGCTGAGCGCGCTGGAGCCCCGGTTGGTCGAGGCCGAGGCCCGCCTGCGTGAGCTCGCGCTGGGGGTGCCCAATACCGCGGTCGACGACGTGCCCGACGGTGACGAGGGCAACTCGGTCACGATCAGGCAGGTGGGCGAGGAGACGCCGTCCCCACCGCTCGACCACGCCGACTTCGGTGCCGCCCTCGGCTTCGTGAACGCCGAGAAGGCCGCCGACGTCAGCGGCTCTCGCTTCGCCTATCTCATGCGCGAGGCCGTCCTGCTCGAGTTCGCGCTGGTGCAGTGGGTGATGCAGCGGCTGGTCGAGCACGATTTCGTGCCCGTGGTGCCGCCGGTGTTGGTGCGCGAGGAGATCATGGAGGAGTCGGGGTTCTTCCCCACCGACCGGGCCCAGGTCTACGACGTCGACGAGGGAGATCTGTTCCTGGTCGGCACCAGCGAGGTGCCGCTGTCGGCGCTCCACCGCCACGAGATCGTCGAGGACGAACTGCCGTTGCGCTACGGCGGCTTCTCGTCGTGCTTCCGCCGTGAGGCGGGCACCTACGGGAAGGACACCCGGGGGATCTTCCGGGTGCACCAGTTCGACAAGGTCGAGATGTTCTCGTTCACCCACCCCGACCGGTCGTGGGACGAGCACGAGGCGATCCTCGCCATCGAGGAGTCGATCGTGGGCGACCTCGGCCTCCCGTACCGGGTGGTCAACATCGCCGCCGGCGACCTCGGCGCTCCGGCCGCCAAGAAGTACGACATCGAGGCGTGGCTGCCGTCGGAGGGGCGCTGGCGCGAGCTGACGTCCTGCTCGAACTACCTCGACTACTCGGCCCGCCGGATGGGGGCGAGGTTCCGCGGCGAGCAGGGCACCGAATTCGTGCACACCCTCAACGGCACCGCCTGCGCCGTGGGCCGCATGCTGCTGTTCCTCTTCGAGCACCACCAGGAGCCCGACGGTTCCCTCGCCGTGCCCGACGTGCTGCGCCCCTACTGCGGCTTCGACCGGGTCTCGCG
>CAZTOV010000451.1:0-1558 GCA_964615175.1 uncultured Burkholderiales bacterium | reverse complement strand
CATGTGTTAAGCGCGCCGCCAGCGTTCGTCCTGAGCCAGGATCAAACTCTCCGTCGAAGCCTTGGCCGTGTTCCGTGAGGAACCCGACCGTGACCTCAGGAGAGGTCGCACTCGAGCCGGCGAACCGGCCTTCGTACGTCCTCTGGCATTACTTTGGGTGTTGACAGGGACGTGTCACGTCTGCCCGAAGGCAGGCGCGTCACGCCCGCACTACTCGTCGTACCACTGTTCCGTTGTCAAGGAGCGGTGCCCCTGCCTCACTCACCTGGCGCTCGGGCCGGTGAGGGCCTGGGCGGGCACGCGCCCCCGCTGGAGGCGTTGGTGCCGACGCTGTCAAAACGCTCAGAAAAGCCGGTCGACCGCCTGCGCAGGCGGTGCCACCGGCCAACACATGAATCTAACAAGACCCATGCTGAGCGTCAACCCGAGGCCGGAAACGAATTCCTCCGACCTGTGGGACCGCTCAGCCTACAAGGATCGTCCCCGCCGTTCGCATCGTGGGAGGGGCAAATCCGTCGGCATTTCGCGCACTTCGGCGGGGTTTGTCAGGAACCGGCGGTGATCCGGGCCCAGGCGCGCTTGCCCATCTGGATGGTGCGCCCCGCCAACTCACCCGGCTCGTACTCGATGTCGGGGTCGGTCACCTTCTCGCCGTCGACCCGCACGCCCCCCTGTTCGATCTTGCGCCGCCCTTCCTTGTTCGACGGCACCAGCCCCGCCGCCGCCAGCAGCCGGGGCAACCACACCTTGCCGTCGACCACCACGTCGTCGGGAATGGCGAACTCGGGCATCTCGGACGGCGCCTCGCGCTCGCGGAACACCCGGTCGAACTCGCGCTCGGCCTCCTCCCCCGCTCCCTCGCCGTGGTACAGCGCCACCACCGTGCGGGCGAGCCACCGCTTGGCGTCGTTGGGGTGCAGCTCACCGCCCTCGATCCGCTGCACGGCCACGTCGACGTCGTCGGGGTGCCATCCGGTGGTGAGTTCGAAGTAGCGGGGCATGAGCCCGTCGGGGATCCGCATCAGCTTGCCGAACATCTCGGCCGGCGCCTCGCTGATCCCCACGTAGTTGCCGAGCGACTTGCTCATCTTCTGCACCCCGTCGAGACCCTCGAGCAGCGGGGTGGTCACCACCACCTGGGGGTCCTGCCCCTCGCCCCGCTGGAGGTCGCGCCCCACCAGGTTGTTGAACAACTGATCGGTGCCGCCCAGCTCGACGTCGGCCTCGACCAACACCGAGTCCCACCCCTGGAGCAGCGGATACAGCAGCTCCATCACCGAGATGGGCTCGCCCGCGGCGTAGCGCTTGGAGAAGTCGTCGCGCTCGAGCATCTGCGCCACGGTCGAGCGCGCCGTGAGCCGGAGCACGTCCTCGATGTCCATCGACCCGAGCCACTCCGAGTTCCGCCGCACCTCCAGGCGGTCCTCCCTGAGCACGCCCTTCACCTGCTCGAGGTACGTCTGGGCGTGCTCCTCGACCTCCTCCGCGCTCAGGCGAGGTCGGGTAGCCGAACGCCCCGACGGGTCGCCCACCTGGGCGGTGAAGTCGCCGATGATCA
>CAZTOV010000450.1:0-1559 GCA_964615175.1 uncultured Burkholderiales bacterium | reverse complement strand
TGCTCCCACTCCTGGTAGAGGGCGAGGAACTCGTCGCCGAAGAAGGGGTCGTCGCCGAGGAGCGGGAGCTTGCCCCGGCGGATGGTCCAGTCGACCGGCGCCAGCTCGCCGGCGATCTCGTAGTGCACGCGCGCCGCTTCCTTCCGCCCCGAGCGCAGCAGGGAGGCCGCCACGCGGTGGTGGGCGCGGGCGAGCTGCTCCTCGTCGGTCGGCAGCCGCACACCCCGCCGCGCCTGGTCGCGGTTGAGCGGCATCTCGTCGTCGACCACCCACTGGCGCAGGGCGTCGAGATGGGGCTCCGAGGCCTTGCCGTGGAAGTCGATGAGCTTGTCGTCGGGGAACTGGGCATCGTGCGGGCGCACGACCCGGCCGTCCTCGTCGACCCACACCACGGTGGGCACGTTGATGATGCCGTAGGCCTCGACGAAGCGGTGGTCGGGGTCGAGGGCGACCGGAAACTCCGCCCTTGCTTCGTCGACCCACGGGCGGGCGTGGTCAGCCGACTCGTCGACGGCGACGCCGACGACGGTGAACCCGTGGGGGGAGAGCTCCTCGTGGACTGCCTGCCACCCGGGCAGGTCGTGGCGGCATCCTCACCAGGAGGCCCAGGCCACCAGCAGCTTCTTCTTCCCCGGCGCACCGGGAAGGTCGAGGGGGCGACCGTCGAGATCGTCGAGGGTGAGGCGCGGCGCGTCGAGGGACTCGAGCGACGCGGCCCGCTGCCCCGCCGGTGCGGCCATCGCCACCACCCCCTCGCCGGCGTCGACGACCGTCGGGTGACCGATCACCTCGCCCATGAATCCGAGGTCGACGAATCCTTCGTCGAGCAACGCGTCCCGATCGCGCACCGGCACGCAGACCTCGTCACGGCACAGGCCCCGGTCCTCGAGGTGCCATCCGGTGGCGTCTCCGAGCGTGTCAACGGGGACGAGGAGTCGGTCGGCGTCGCGCCGCCCCTCGACCTCGGCGACGCCGTCGGCGATCACGGTGATGTTCACGGACCCGACCCTACGCGCCGTCAGCCGATGCCGCGTTCGAGGACGTCGAAGGCCTCGTTGACGAGCGAGGGAAGGTCGGCGCTCCCTCCGCTGCCGAGCCATTGCGCGTAGGCAGCACCGATGGCGGCGCCGGCCACCAGCCGGGGTCGGAGGTCGTCGTCGATGCTGACCGCCAGTCGACAGGAACGGAGCTAAGCGGGCCCGCCCTCGAGCCCGGTCAGCCGCTCGCTGACCTCCCAGAGGCGCCGCGGCGCCTCGTCGTCGCGGGCGATGCGACTGGCCTTCGCCGGACGCTCGTCGAAGAAGTACTCGCCGGACACGCCGTCGATGTCGGGCGACACCGCCAGGTGCACACCGGTGCGGGCGCCGCGTGGCGGGCGGCGGGCGAAGAACGAGCCGATCCGCGCCCCGAGACCCAACAGGAAGGTGTCGCCCTCCTGGGCGAAGTTGGTGCGGACGAACCCGGGATGGAACGCGTTCACGGTCACTCCGGCGCTGTCGACACGTCGGTCGAGCTCGCGGGTGAAGTAGATGTTGCAGAGCTTCGAGTCGTTGTAGGCC
>CAZTOV010000449.1:0-1562 GCA_964615175.1 uncultured Burkholderiales bacterium | reverse complement strand
CCGAAGTCGACGGTGTCGGGACCGGTCCCTTCGCTCCAGTGGTGAGCGAGTCGGTCGTCGTCGCCGAGCGTCTCGGAGAAGCACGAGTGGCACGAGCGGGACGTGCTCTCGGAGTCGACCGAGTCGTTGGCTCCCAGGTCGAGGCTGAAGATCGATCCCGACGACACCGACTGCGCGGTGTCGAAGCGGGGCCCGTCCTCGTCGTGCTCGGGTATGGCGGTCGCGGTGTCGCTGTCGGTCGTGGTCTCGGCCCGGATCCCCGAGCACTCGGTGTGCTGGCCGGTGCCGTCGACGTCGCAGCCCGAGACCGAGCCCGACACCATGTCGACCGTCGCCGAGGCCGAGGTGGCGTTGCCGGCCGCTTCCCGGGTGAAGAGCGACGTCAGGGTGCCGGAGGCGCTCGGGTTGTAGACCACCGCCCGCTGGAGGTCGGTGGTGGCGAGCACCCCGGACACGGTGGTGGTACCCCCGTCGACGGTGACGACCCCGTCGACGAGAGGGTCGGGCGGAACGCCCGCGGCGAACAGGAACGACGAGACCCGGACGTGGTCGTCGACCACGGCGGTGTCGTACTGCGCCCGCTGCCACGCCGCCTCCGCCGTGATGCGCTTGTACCGCTCGGAGCCGGTGGTCACCCACGTGACGTAGACCTCGACCGTGTACGTCTCGCCGTCGACCGTCTCGTCCCAGCGGTGCTCGGAGAAGATCGGAGACGCCAGGCCGACGAGCTGTTCGCCCTCGAACGCCGGCGGCGACCCCGACACGTCGGGGTCGTCGTCGAGCGTGGGGTCAGCCAGGTCGTGACCGATCTGCGAGTAGAGGCCGGCTCGGGCCTCCTCGATCACGCCGCGGGCAACCGACACCGCGGCGGTGCGCTGCCGTCCGTTGACCACGTTCTTCACGCCGGCGCCGAAGGTGGCCAGGGTGCCCGTCAGTACGACGAACACCACCGACATCGCCACCGTCGTCTCGACGATCGTGAAGCCCGACTGGCTGGTCTGGTTGTCCGTTGTCGTGGTGCGCTTGCGGTTCCACCACGTCCGTAGCCGGATGAACATCAATGATCACCCCAACAGGCATCTCGGGACCGATGATCTGACGGGCGTAGTGGTGGTGGTTTGCGTATCGATGGGACCCGACTGCCCCTCCTAGGCCGTACTTCGACCGTGCACCGTTCGGGGGTTGAATCACCTCCGGGGGTTTTGAGCCATCGTTGAGCGATCCGAGGGAGAGTTGTCCGATTTCTCCGGAATGCGGAGCGGAATTCAAGCGTCGGATGGCCGCTCGGGCGGGACGTCGGAGGCGGTGGAATCGGAATCGCCGGCCCTCGACCCGCGCCGGCGCCGGCGCTCGAGCACGCGCAGCAGGGCGAAGACCGCCACGGGCGAGAGGAGGATCAGCACCTCGTCCCACCCGCCCTGGTGCGCGAGAACGGGGTCGAAGCTCATGCTCTCCGCTCCTGGCCGCTGCGCGGCCGGGCCCCTCGGGCCCCGCTCGACTGCGTCTCGCTCATGCTCCCAGCAGTATCGCGAGCCCGCCGACCGTGTAGAGCACCATGGCTG
>CAZTOV010000448.1:0-1565 GCA_964615175.1 uncultured Burkholderiales bacterium | reverse complement strand
CTCCCGGTAGGACGTCCGCAGCACCTCGTAGAACTCGTCCTTGAGCTTGATGAGCCGCGCCGCCTCGTCGAAGAAGACGTTGACCGATTCAGCGGGGCTCAGCTCGGGCATGGAGCGGAACCTACCGCGCGGTGAGGATGGCGGCGCTCCGCAACGGTCGCTCGAAGTGGTACTGCACGGCCCGCAGAGCCAGGTGCTCGACCTCGCGCACCACCGGCCCTCCCCCTTCGGCGAGCACGGCCTTCAACCCGCCCTCGAGGATGCGGCGCACCATGTCGAGTGCGTCCGCGGCCTCGGGGCCGGGGCGTTGCGGGGCACAGGACCCGCAGTTGGCTCCACCCGCCTCGGGCACCAGCAGGACGAGGTCGTCGCTCCGTCCGCAGCGCACGCACTCGTGGAGCTGGGGGTGGAAGCCCTCGGACGAGAGCAACTTCCAGAAGTAGGCCGGCGCCACCACCGACGACGGCGAAGCATCGAGGGTGCGGAGGGCCCCCACGAGCATGCGGTAGAGGTGGCCGTTGGGTTCCGCCTCCAGCGCCACCTGGTCGGTCACCTCGAGCATGGCGATGGCAGCGGTGAGCGAGTCGAGGTGATCGCGGAGGTGGCGGAAGGAGTCGATCGACTCGACCTGGGTGATGGTGTCGAGAGTGCGCCCCTCGTAGCACTGCAGGGCGACGTGCCCGGTGGGCTCGAGCCGGGCCCCGAAACGGCTGCCGGGCTTCCGCACGCCCTTCGCCACCGCCCGCAGCTTGCCCCGGCCCAGGCTGAGCAGCGACACGATGCGGTCGGTCTCACCCAGCCGCCACGTGCGCAGGACGACCCCCTGGTCGCGGTACAGACCCATCGCCCCGAGTGTAAGTCACACCGGTGTCATTCGCGTCTGTGGCGCGGCAAGGGGACATGAGACCCCCGACGCGCCACAGGCGCCGTCAGACGCGGCCGAAGCGGCGCTCGCGGTGTTGGTAGTCGCGGATGGCCTCGAAGAGCTGCTCGCGGCGGAAGTCGGGCCAGAGCGTCTCGGTGAAGTACAGCTCCGCGTACGCCAACTCCCACAGGAGGAAGTTGCTGATGCGGTGCTCCCCCGATGTCCGGATGAGCAGATCGGGGTCGGGCATGTCGGGTGCGTAGAGGTACCGCCGGAGCCGCTTCTCGTCGATCTTCTCGGGTAGCACCTTGCCGTTCGCGGCGTCCGCCGCCAGTCGACGGGCCGCGTCGACCAACTCGGCTCGGCCCCCGTAGTTGAAGGCAATCGTGAGGGTCATGCCTCGGTTGCGGCGGGTCATCTCCTCGGTTTCCTCCATCCGGGCGAGCACGCGCTTCGGCACCCGGCCGCCCCGCCGGCCGATGAACCGCATCCGCACACCGCGCTCGTGGAGATCGTCGCGGTGGCGCACGAGGATCCCCTCATTGAACTCCATCAGGAACCGCACTTCGTCGAGGGGACGGCGCCAGTTCTCGGTCGAGAACGCGAACACGGTGAGCCAGTCGAGGCCGACGTCGATGGCGCCCTCGACGGTGTCGAAGAGGGCGTCTTCGCCGGCCGCGTGACCCTCCGTGCGCGCGAG
>CAZTOV010000447.1:0-1571 GCA_964615175.1 uncultured Burkholderiales bacterium | reverse complement strand
CCGAGCGTCGACGCCACCCGCCGGGTGGGCGAGGTGACCGCCGACGCCGTCGAGGTGCCGGCCGAGCGCATTCTCGACACCGGCGACGGGCGCCTCACCGTCGACGACCTCGCCGCCTCGTTCCTGGCCATCGAAGCCGCCGGCGTCGCCGACTGGTGTGTCGACACGGCCGCCTCGTATGCGAAGGTCCGCGAGCAGTTCGGCCGGCCGATCGGCCAGTTCCAGGCGGTCAAGCACCGGTGCGCCGACATGCTCATGCGCCTCGAGCAAGCTCGGGCCGCCGCGTGGGACGCCGGCCGGGCCCTGGGCCCGCGCGGCCCCGCAGAGCGGGAAGGGGCCGAGGGCGAGGCCGCCCTGGCCGCGTCGGTGGCGGCGGCGCTGGCGCCCGATGCGGCCTTCGAGTGCGCGAAGGACTGCATCCAGGTGCTCGGGGGCATCGGCTTCACCTGGGAGCACGACGCTCACCTCTACCTCAAGCGTTCGACCGCGGTGCGGCAGCTCCTCGGTGGTACGTCGCCATGGCGGCACCGCACGGTGGCGATCGCTCGCGAGGGCGCGCGGCGGACCTTGAGCATGGACCTCCCCGAGGAGGCCGACGAGTACCGGCGTGACGTCCGAGAGTTCCTCGACGAGCTTCAGCAGCACGCCAAGTCGGAGTGGAACCGCCGCATCGCCGACTCCGGCTATCTCGTGGCCCATTACCCGAAGCCGTGGGGGCTCGATGCGGACGCCGTCCACCAACTGGTGATCGACGAGGAGTTCCGCTCCGCCGGCGTGCGCATTCCCCATCTCCAGGTGGGGGCGTGGGTCCTGCCGACGCTGGTGGCCCACGGATCCCACGAGCAGCAGGAGCGGTTCGTCCCGCCGACCCTGCGGTTCGAGATCTCGTGGTGCCAGCTGTTCTCCGAGCCCGGAGCGGGCTCCGACCTGGCCGGGCTGTCGACGAAGGCGAACCGCGCCGAGGGCGGCTGGCTGCTCACCGGTCAGAAGGTGTGGACCACCTTCGCCCACCAGACCGACTACGGGCTCTGCCTCGCCCGCACCGATCCGTCAGCCCCCAAGCACGAAGGGATCACGTGCTTCATCGTCGACATGAAGGCCGAGGGCATCGACGTCCGTCCGCTCCGCGAACTGACCGGGGCCGACATGTTCAACGAGGTGTTCCTTGAGGACGTGTTCGTACCCGACGAGGACGTGGTGGGGGCGGTCGGCGACGGCTGGCGGGTCGGCCGCACCACCCTCCAGAACGAGCGGGTGTCGATGGGGAGCGGGTCGTCCTTCGGCTTCGGGGTCGAGGCGCTGCTCGGGATGACGCCCGAGGACGACCCGGTGGCGGCCCAGGAGATCGGGGCCCTACTCGCCGCGGCCCAGAGCCTGGCGGTGATGGGCTTCCGGATGACCATGCGGTCGGTGTCGGGCGCCGAGCCGGGGCCCGAGTCGTCGCTGCGCAAGCTGATCGGGGTGGAGCATGAACAGGAGGTGCAGGAGGCCGGCCTTTCGCTGCTCGGCGCGGCCGGCGCCGTGCAGGACGACGACGCCGCCACCTGGATCATGGGCTTCCTCGGCAACCG
>CAZTOV010000446.1:0-1572 GCA_964615175.1 uncultured Burkholderiales bacterium | reverse complement strand
GTCACGTTCGTGGCCAAGGCCGAGTACTTCGATTCGTGGAAGACCCGCTGGTTCTTCGAGGGCGTGGGCCAGATCCCCATCCGTCGCGGGGGTGGGAGCGCCAGCGAACGGGCACTGGCCTCGGCGCTCGACGTGCTCAAGCAGGGTGGGGTGTTCGGCATCTATCCCGAGGGCACGAGGTCGCGGGACGGGACCCTGCACCGAGGCCACACCGGGGTGGCCCGCCTGGCGCTTCGCTCCGGCGCACCGATCGTGCCCATCGGACTGGTGGGTACGCGCGAATGCCAACCGCCCGATCGGACGCTGCCGAAGTTCTTCACCCCGATCACCATCAAGTTCGGCGAGCCCATCGACGTGTCGCGGTTCGCCGGCCAGGAGGGCGACCGCCTGGTGCTCCGACAGATCACCGACGAGCTGATGTTCGAGATCCGCGAACTCTCGGGTCAGGAGTACGACGACACCTACGCCACCAAGAAGGCCGAGGACGTCCCCTCCGAGACCACCCAGGTGGCCCAGGTCGATCAGGTCCGACAGGCCGTCGCCTGAGCGCTCCCCTTTTGCCGAGTTTCCCCGATCAGATCGGGGAAACTCGGCAAAAGGGAGTGCGTCAATCGTGGGCCCAGCGCCGGGAGCGCTCGACCGCCCGGCCCCAGTCGCCGTAGCGGTCATCGAGGTCGTCGGGCGGGTCGGGATCGAAGGCCCGGTCGAGGAGCCAGTGCTCGGCCACCTCGTCGGTCGACTCCCAGATCCCTTCGGCGAGGCCGGCGAGATAGGCGGCACCGAGCGCGGTGGTCTCCTGGAGCTGGGGCCGGCGCACCGGCACGCCGAGGAGATCGGCCTGGAACTGGCAGAGCAGGTCCATCACGCTCGCGCCCCCGTCGGCCCGCAGCTCGGCGATGTCGGTGCCGGAGGCCGACTGCATGGCGTCGACGACGTCGCGGGTCTGGTATGCCATCGCCTCCACCACTGCCCGGGCGAGATGGGCCCGGGTCGTGCCCCGGGTGAGGCCGACGATGGCACCTCGCGCGTGTGGGTCCCAGTAGGGGGAGCCGAGACCGGCGAAGGCGGGGACGAAGAAGACACCGCCGGTGGTCTCGACGCTCTCGGCGAGCGGTCCCGTCTCGGCCACCTCGCCGATGACGCCGAGGCCGTCGCGCAGCCACTGGATGGCGGCGCCGGTCACGAAGATGGCGCCCTCGAGGGCGTAGGTGGTGTCGCCGCCGATCGTCCACGCCACCGACGTCAGCAGCCCCTCGACGGGCGTGGGCGGAGCGGATCCCACGTTCATGAGCACGAACGACCCGGTCCCGTAGGTGTTCTTGGTGAGCCCGGGTTCGAAGCAGGCCTGTCCGAAGAGGGCGGCCTGCTGGTCGCCGGCGATCCCGCTGACCGGCACCTGAAGCCCGGCCGCCGCGTCGGGTGCCGTCGTCCCGAAGCGCCCGCTCGAGGGCATGACCTCGGGGAGGCACGACGGGGGGACCCCGAACAGCTCGAGGAGGTCGCCCGACCAGTCGAGTCGCTCGATGTCGTAGAGGAGGGTGCGGGACGCGTTCGAGGGGTCGGTGGCGTGGA
>CAZTOV010000445.1:0-1573 GCA_964615175.1 uncultured Burkholderiales bacterium | reverse complement strand
CCGGTCGTGATCGTCACCACCCGGCTCAACCGGATCCTCGAGGTCGACGCCGACGAGCGCGTGGCATGGGTCGAACCGGGGGTGCTCAACCTCGACCTCAGCCGCGCCGTGGCGCACCTCGCCCTTCACTACGCGCCCGACCCGTCGTCGCAGTCGGCGTGCACGATCGGCGGCAACGTCGGCACCAACGCCGGGGGGCCGCACTGCCTCGCCTACGGCGTGACCTCGGCACACGTGCTGGCGCTCGACGTGGTCCTCGGCGACGGCTCGACCGGACGATTGGGAGGACTCGAGCCCGATACCCCCGGCTACGACCTGCGGGGTCTGTTCGTCGGGAGCGAGGGCACCATGGGCGTCGCCACCGGCATCGCTGTGCGACTCACCCCCGACCCGCCGGCGCTCGCCACCCTCCTCGTCGCCTTCTCGTCGATCGACGCGGCTGCCGAAGCCGTGAGCGGGATCATCGCCGCCGGGATCGTGCCCGCGGCGCTCGAGATGATGGACGCCCGCATCACCCGGGCGGTGGAGGACTTCGTGGGTGCCGGGTACCCGCGTGACGCCGCCGCGGTGCTGATCGTCGAACTCGACGGCCTCCCCGGTGGCGTGGCTGCCGACGTCGAGGGTGTGCGGCGGGTGGCCCGCGAGCACGGAGCCGACTCGGTGCGGGTGGCCGCGGACGACGCCGAGCGGGCTCTCATCTGGAAGGGTCGCAAGTCGGCCTTCGGTGCGGTGGCCCAGGTGAACTCCGACTACTACCTCCACGACACGGTGGTGCCGCGCACCCGGCTCCCGGAGGTGCTCCGGGGCGTCTACGACATCGCCGACCGCCACGATCTGGTGATGATGAACGTCTTTCACGCCGGAGACGGCAACCTCCACCCGTTGATCTCGTTCGACCGGCGCGAAGCCGGGGTGCTCGAACGGGTGTACGCAGCCGGCGACGAGATCATCAGCCTGTGCGTCGAGGCGGGCGGCGTGCTGTCGGGTGAGCACGGAATCGGGCTCGAGAAGCGCGAGGCCATGGGCCTCGTGTTCAGCGACGATGATCTCGACGTCCAAGCCCGGGTGCGTGACGCCTTCGACCCCGAGGGGCGGGCCAACCCCCAGAAGATCCTTCCGGAGGGCAGCCGGTGCGGCGACCTCCAGCGGGTCCCGGAGGGAGCCTGGATATGACTTCGACGGCCACGCTCGAAGACGACGTAGCCCTGGCTGACGCGGTGCTCCCCGAGGGGGCCCGCACCCAATGGGGCGTCGGCGGTTCTCCGGGGCCGGGCACACCGATCGCGGCTCCCGCGGAGCACCTCCGCCACGACCCCGACGACCTGACCGTGTCGGTCGACGCGGGGATGAGCGTCGGGCGCCTCCGGGACGTCTTGGCCGACGCCCGTCAGGAGTGCCCCATCGACGCCCGCCACGACGAGGCCACGTTGGGGGGCGTGTTCGCCTGCGGGTTGTCGGGGCACCGCCGGCTCCGTCACGGCCCGTTGCGCGATCGGGTGCTCGGGGTCGAGTTCATCCTCGGCGACGGACGACGCGTCCGAGGCGGCGGGCCCACGGTCAAGAACGTCACCGG
>CAZTOV010000444.1:0-1574 GCA_964615175.1 uncultured Burkholderiales bacterium | reverse complement strand
TCGAGGGCGAGGTGGAAGATCCGGGGGTCGGGTTTGGCGACACCGACGACGTGCGAGTCCATCACCGTGTCGAGTTCGACGCCGGGGCCGGGCCCGACCTGGCACAGGCCGAGGTCGCGGAGCACCTGTTCGACCTGCCCGTTGGCGTTGGAGACGATCGCCAGGCGCCGGCCCGAATCGCGGAGCGCCTCGAGGCCCTCCCGGGCGCCGGGCGCGGGTCGGGTCCACATGTCGATGTGGCCGAACACCTCGTCGAGGACCAACCGGGCCTTCTCGATCAGCGCGTCAGGAACCCCGGCGGCTCGCGCGTAGGCCTCGTTGAAGGCCCGGTAGATGGCGGCGTCCTGGTGGGTGCCGTCGTCGGTGTCGGGCCACTGTTCGAGCGCGGCCGACCCGTGGTAGTGGGAGATCTCGAGGCGTGAACGGTCGACGTCGTGCCCGATGCGGTCGAGGGCGTCGGCGACGAGATCCTGGTTGGGAAGCACGAGGACGCCTCCCACGTCGATGAGCACGGCGTCGATCGGAAGCGGAAGCGCAGGAGCGGAGGACATATCGCCGGAGGGTGACATATCGCCGGAGGGTAGCGAGACCTCGGTGGTACCGTGCGCGGGTATGGCCCCGTTCGAGTTCCGTCGCATCCAGGGTCTTCCTCCCTACGTCTTCAGCACCATCAACGAGCTGAAGCTCGAGGCCCGGCGCGCCGGCGACGACGTGATCGATCTCGGGTTCGGCAACCCCGACATCCCCTCACCGCCGGGGGCGGTCGAGAAGCTCTGTGAGGCGGCCCGGCAGCCCAAGAACCACCGCTACTCGGCCAGCCGCGGGATCCCCAACCTGCGCAAGGCGATCGCCGATCTCTACCTGCGGCGCTTCGGCGTCGAGATCGACCCCGAGACCGAGGCCATCAACACCATCGGCGCCAAGGAGGGGCTCTCCCACCTGATGTGGGTCCTGGTGCAGCCCGGCGATTCGGCGCTGGTGCCGTCGCCCTCGTATCCGATCCACATCTATGCCCCGTACCTCGCCGGCGCCGAGGTGCAGCAGGTGCGCCTCGGGCCCGAGGAGGACTTCATCGCCAATCTGCGCGCCACCCACGAGCGGCAGTGGCCGCGGCCGCGGGTGCTCCTGGTGTCGTTTCCGCACAACCCCACCACCACGTGTGTCGACCTCGACTTCTTCGAGGAGGTCGTCGCCTTCGCCCGCGAGACGGGGATGATCGTCATCCACGACTTCGCGTACGCAGAGACGGCATTCGACGGTCACGTGCCCCCGTCGATCCTCCAGGTCGAGGGCGCCAAGGACGTCGCCGTCGAGCTGTACACCCTGACCAAGTCGTTCTCGATGGCGGGGTGGAGGGTCGGCTTCCTCGTGGGGAACCGCGATGTCGTGGCTGCGCTCGGGAAACTCAAGTCGTACCTCGACTACGGGACCTTCCAGCCCATCCAGATTGCCTCGATCGTGGCCATGAACGAATCGCCGGAGTACCCCAAGGAGGTCAACGACATCTACCTCCGCCGCCGCGACGCCCTGTGTGACGGGTTGGCCCGGATCGGGTGGGAGATCGAGAAGCCCCG
>CAZTOV010000443.1:0-1574 GCA_964615175.1 uncultured Burkholderiales bacterium | reverse complement strand
GGATGGGGGGCGGCGCCGAGGATCGAGCAGATGGTGGGGGCGACGTCGACCAGGCGGGTGGCGCGGTCGACCATCCCGAGGTGGCGTACACCCTTCCCCGCGACGATGAACGGAGCCCGCGCCTGGACCACGCCCATCGAGCCGTGCTCGCCCCGGTGGCCGCCGTGGTCTTCCCAGTTGTGAGCGGCCGTGTGCAGCACGCACACGTCGGGCGCGTGGGCGGCGTCGAAGAGTTGGGCGATCTGCTCGTAGGCGTGGGGGTACGCGTTGTCCTGGCGGGGCGGGTGGCGATTGGCCAGTTCGGACTCGAGGCCGGCGAAACGGTCGACCGCCTGGTCGGCGATCGGGTCGCGGCCCTCGGTCTCCACGACGTCGAAGCGCCACCCGACGTCCGCCACCGAGCGGGTGAACCGTACCCGCCCGTCGATCGCACGCGCTTCGTACCCGCCGTCATCCCGGAACACCACCATCTCGACGATGGGCTCGAGCGCCGGATCGAGCAGCGCCTCGACCGCCTGCTCGACCAGCTCACGGCGTTCGCCCGTCGGCGTCATGATCGGGGAGCCTACCGATCGCCTCACGTTGCCGCCCCACGTTGTCGCCCCCTCACGTTGCCGCCCCCGTACGATGCCCGGTATCCTGAGGCATTCCCGGTTTCCGTGCTCTTCCCACAGCGCGCATGCCGGGTCCTCGACACGAAGGACGTCCTCTTGCGTACGTACCAGCCCAAGTCCACCGACATCGAGCGCGAGTGGCGCCTCGTCGACGCCGACGGGGTCATCCTCGGGCGCCTCGCCAGCGAGGTCGCCCAGCTGCTTCGTGGCAAGCACAAGCCGACGTGGGCCCCGCACCTCGACTGCGGCGACCACGTCGTCATCACCAACGCCGCCAAGGTCGAGGTGAGCGGCGCCAAGCGTGCCGAGAAGCGCTACTGGCGGCACTCGGGCTACCCCGGCGGGATCCGCAGCCTGAGCCTCGACGAGATGCTCGAGAAGCACCCCGAGCGCGTCATCGAGCGCGCCGTGCGGGGGATGCTCCCCAAGAGCCGCCTCGGCCGCAAGATGCTCAGGAAGCTGCGCGTCTACGCAGGCCCCGACCACCCGCACACCGGCCAGAACCCGCAGCCCTACGACCTCGGCGCCGCTCGGCGCGGCCAGTCCTGAGGTCGGCGGCGGCGCAGGAGGAATCATCGTGACCAAGCCCCTCATCCAGACCACCGGTCGTCGCAAGGAGGCGGTCGCTCGTGTGCGGCTCCGCCCGGGGAGCGGCACGATCCGCATCAACGGCCGCTCGCTGGAGGATTTCTTCCCCGCCGAGAGCCACCGCAACCTCGTCGCCGAGGCGTTGCACCGGAGCGAGACCGCCGACGTGTACGACGTCGATGTCACGGTGCAGGGCGGAGGCGTGAGCGGTCAGGCAGGCGCGGTCCGTCTCGGAATCGCTCGGGCCGTCGTGGGGCTCGACGAGGAGCAGCGGGTTTCGCTCAAGCGGGCCGGCCTGCTCACCCGCGACCCGCGTGAGAAGGAGCGGCGCAAGTACGGCCTCAAGAAGGCCCGCAAGGCTCCGCAGTACTC
>CAZTOV010000442.1:0-1582 GCA_964615175.1 uncultured Burkholderiales bacterium | reverse complement strand
GTCGACCTCGTCGTCGACGTCGACCTCCCAACCGGCCTGGATGAGGTCGGCGACCCGGAGAGCCGGCCCGAGTTCGCCCCCGATAGCGTCGACGGCTTCCTCGTCGAGCACGAACGCCGCCCGAACCTCGCCGGAACCATCGTCGGCCACGCGTACCCCGAGCGTGACGTCAACCTTGCACGCCGAGAAGGCCAGCGCCGCCACCGCCACGATGGCAGCGAGACGAACGCGTTTCACCCCGTCTGGACGATGAGGAGCGAGCAGGGAAGGTGGTGGCTCAGCTTGTTCGGAACCGATCCGAGCATGAGGCGCTCGATGCCGCGCATGCCCTTGTTGCCCACCACCAGAAGGTCGTAGCCATCGCGCTCGGCCACGTCGATGAGAACCTGTACCGGGTGGCCGCTCTCGATCCGCACCTCGATGTCGACGCCCGCGTCGGCCTGCTTGCCGACCTGGCCCTCGAGCGCCTTCTTCAGTTCGTCCGACGAGCCGACCCCGAGCACCGTGAGTGACGCACCGAAGGCTCGGGCGACATCGACCGCACGGTCCACCGCCTTGGCAGCACGGTCGGAACCGTCGGAGCCGACAAGAACGCGGGAGTACTCAGGCGCCTGAGCCATGCTCGGGGAGCCTACTGTTCGGTCTCTCCGAGCCCCAAGGGACGATCAGTTCCCGAGTTCGCCCTGGGACTCGCTGCTGGAACCGCCGGAGCCGCTCCCCGCCATCTCGACCGGTGGCTCCTCGATGCCGTCGACCGCCCGGAAGACGATCTCGTCGTTCTCGGCGTCGACGACGACGGTCTGGCCGGCGGAGAACTCCTTCCACAGGATCCGCTCGGAGAGCGGGTCCTCTACCAGGCGCTGGATGGCACGGCGCAGCGGCCGCGCACCCAGCTGCGGGTCGTAGCCCTTCTCGGCAAGCACGTCCTTGGCCACGTCGGTGATCTCGAACCCGAGGGCCTGGCCCTCGAGCTGGTCGACGAGCCGCTGGATCATCAGGTCGACGATCTGGGTGACCTCGGCCTTGGTCAGCTCGTGGAAGACGATGGTGTCGTCGATCCGGTTGAGGAACTCGGGACGGAAGTGCTTCTTGAGCTCCTCGGTGACCTTCTCCTTCATCTTCTCGTAGGTGAGCGCCTCGTCGGACTTGGTGAAGCCCACCACGGCCTTGCGCATGTCGGCGGTCCCCAGGTTCGAGGTCATGATGATGACCGCGTTCTTGAAGTCGACCGTGCGGCCCTGTGCGTCGGTGAGGCGTCCGTCCTCGAGGATTTGGAGGAGGGCGTTGAACACGTCGGGGTGGGCCTTCTCGATCTCGTCGAAGAGCACCACCGAGAACGGCTTGCGGCGCACGGCCTCGGTGAGCTGGCCACCCTCGTCGTAGCCGACGTAGCCCGGAGGCGAGCCGACCAGACGGCTGACCGTGTGCTTCTCCATGTACTCGCTCATGTCGAGTTGGATCAGCGCGTTCTCGTCACCGAAGAGGAACTCGGCGAGCGTCTTCGCCAGCTCGGTCTTCCCGACACCCGAGGGGCCGAGGAAGATGAACGAACCGCTCGGGCGCTTGGGGTCCTTGAGGCCAG
>CAZTOV010000441.1:0-1586 GCA_964615175.1 uncultured Burkholderiales bacterium | reverse complement strand
TCACTTCACCGCCAGAGCGTTGGGGGGTGATGCCACGCCCCCGGGGAGATGGAGGGGCGCCGAGGTGAGGAGGAAGTCGTAGACGCCGTCGACGGCGCAGTCGGCGGCGAGAGCGTCGAGGTCCCACAACTCGCCGATGGGAATGCCGAGCCGCGGCAGCAGCTCCCAGTGCAGGTGGCCGTCGCCGGGTGGATACACCTCGAGCGCCGGGTTGTCGGCGGCGACCGCGGCCACGTGGAGGTTCCACAGCATCTCGGCCGTGCCGGTGTGGCCGGCGAGCCCGGGGACGTCACGGCGGTCCTTCATCATCGTCCGGTCGTCGTCGGACAGCGATCGGTACCAGCCGAGCCAACCGGTGCGGACGAGGAGGATGTCGCCGGGTTCGACCTCGACCTCCTGGGCATCCAGGGTCGCGATCACGTCGCCGGGCTCGATCACGCTGCTGCCGTCGGGGTCGATCGGTCGTCCCTCCGCCTCACGCCAGCGGGCCACGTCGGCGACGACCCCTCGTCCGACGATGCCCTTGCGCGCCCAGGCGTCGATGCCGAGGGCCTCGCGGTCGTGACCGTTGTAGAAGCCCCGCTCGGGGTCGCCCATGTGCTGGAAGCCGTCCCACTGTGACGAGGCCTGCGTGTTCATGAAGCGGATGTGATCGTCGAACGCGTTGCCCCCAGGGAAGCCGTGTACCCGATGGTCGAGAGCGTGGCGCGAGAACATCGGCGGGTCGATGGCGTCGAGGGGTGCATCGAGTGGGAAGACGGAGCCGCGCCGCACCAATCCTGCCCCCCGTACGGCTCGCTCCGCGGTGAGGAGGGTGAGTGCGCCGAGCACGTCGTCGTCGCCCCACACGCCCCACGCCACTTTGACGCCGTCGACCTCCTGAAGATCGCGGTAGTCGGGGAGTGTCGGAGTTCCTGCTGCCACGGTGAGTGACTCTACGCTTGCGGCCCGACGTCTGACGGGGAGGAACACGCGGTGGGACCGCTCGAGGGAGTGAAGGTCGTCGAGATCGCCGGCATCGGCCCAGGCCCGTTCTGCGCCATGATGCTGGCCGACATGGGCGCCGAGGTCGTTCGGGTCGACCGGGCCCAGGGGGTCAGCGGGGTCCCGGGCAACACCAGCAAGGACCTCATCAATCGCGGACGGCAGTCGATCGGCGTCGACCTCAAGAATCCCGACGGGGTCGAGACCGTGCTCCGACTCGTCGAGACCGCCGATGCTCTCATCGAGGGATTCCGCCCCGGGGTCGCCGAGCGCCTGGGTATCGGCCCGGACGCCTGCCTCGAACGCAACCCCAAGCTCGTGTACGGCCGGATGACCGGGTGGGGCCAGGAGGGCCCGATGGCCCAGGCCGCCGGGCACGACATCAACTACATCGCGCTCGCGGGTGCCCTCGAGCCCGTCGGTCGCGCGGGCGACCGTCCCCTGCCGCCGCTCAACATCATCGGCGACTTCGGGGGCGGAGGCCTGATGCTGGCCTTCGGTATCGCCTGCGCCCTGGTCGAGGCGCAGCGGTCGGGAGAGGGGCAGGTGATCGACGCCGCCATGGTCGACGGCGCCGCCGTCCTCACCACCTTCGTCCACGG
>CAZTOV010000440.1:0-1591 GCA_964615175.1 uncultured Burkholderiales bacterium | reverse complement strand
ACGGGCGTCGCGACCCCGAGGAATGGGCCGCCCTGATCGTGAGCACGATGTGGGACCGCATCCGCCACTATCCGGTCGATCGTCGTCCCGAGCGGGTGGCGGCGAACCTCCTCCTCGACGTGCGTCACCGGACGATCCGGGCCGTGCGCCGCCACCGTCCCACCGCCCCGCTCTACGGCCTCGCCGAGCACGACCTCCCCGCGGTCGACCCGGGTCCCGGTGCCGCCGCCGAGGCCGTCAGCGCCGTCGGCGCGGCAGTGCGCCGCGGACGGATCGATCTCGACGACGCCCGCCTCGTCGTGCTGACCCGGCTCGGTGAGGTCACGGTCACCGAGGTGGCCGAGCACGCCCACACGAGCGAGCAGACGGTGCGGAAGCGCCGGCATCGGGCCGAAGCGCGCCTGCGTGCCGTGGTGGCCGCATGATCAGGTTTCCGCTGGTGCTGCTGGCCGGTGCCGTCGGGATCACCAGCGTGGGTGTCGCACCGCCGCCCTCGCTCCCGGGGCCCCGCGTTCGGTTGTCGGCCGGGACGGGCGTGACACCGGTGGAATACTCGCTCCCGGTCCCCGACGGCGCCGTCAGCGACCGCGAGCTCGCGGCACCGCACCACGACTATCCGGCGTCCGACCTCATGGTGCCGGAAGGCACGCCGATCTTCGCGGCGCATGCCGGTGTGGTGGTCACGCACGACGGCCGCCGGTGCGGGCTCGGCGTCACCGTCACGAGCCCCGACGGCTACCGATCGGTGTCGTGCCATCTGTCGGTGGTGGCGGTGCAGGCGGAGTCGAGGGTGAGGGCGGGCGACGTGCTCGGGCTCTCCGGTGACACCGGCAACGCCATCGGGGTGCCCCATCTCCACTTCCATCTCCGCGATCGTCACGGGCGCTACCTGTGCCCCCAACCGCTGTTCCGAGCGTGGAGCCGGGGCATCGATCGAGCGCCCACCGATGCGCCCGCGTACTCGGGATGCTCGTTCCCCCGGGGTGGGGCGTGAAGCGCGGTCGTGTGGTTCTGGTCGGCGCGGGCCTCGTGATCGGGCTGGTCGCGGCCCGGGGCGTGACGGTCGGCGAACGACGACCCGTGCTCGCTGGCCCCGAGTGGGGCGACCACCTCGTCGCGGCCTGCGTCGAACTGCGCGCACGGGTCACCGGCGTGGCCGACGCGGCGACCGGCGACGAACTGGTCGAGGCGCTGCGGGCGCAGGGTGACGGGGTGAGCCTCATGAGCGGCCGCCTCCGCCGCGCCCGCCCCGATGCGGCGACGGCCGACGCCTACCGCGCGGCGTTCGACGCGCTCGTCGAGTGGCGAGCCGCCAGTACGGGCTTGGCCGACCGGCTCGATCACGTGCCGGACCTCGCCGTGGGTGAGGTGGCCCGCGGCCTCGCCGCCGACGCCGCCCGGGCAGACGACACCGACCGCGCCCTCGTGTCCCTGGGGGACGGCTCATGCCTCGCCCTCGACCTCCATCCGGTGGGCGAGGGCGAGGCCGCTCGGGTGGCCGGCGAAGCTCTGCTCGACCTCGCCGGCCTCCGCCGCGTGGCCGGGCCCGATCCCTCCTGTGTGGTCACCGGCCTCGAGGCCGTTCCCTTCC
>CAZTOV010000439.1:0-1591 GCA_964615175.1 uncultured Burkholderiales bacterium | reverse complement strand
TCCATGGTCCGGCGGTCGACGGCGACGAGGCCGAAGGTCGGGCGGTAGCCGAACACCCACTCGAAGTTGTCGAGCAGCGTCCAGTAGAAGTAGCCGCGCACGTCGATGCCGTCGTCGAGACAGCGGCCGACGGCCTGGAGCGCCTCGGTCACGTAGGCCACTCGGAGGGAGTCGTCGTCGGTGCCGATGCCGTTCTCGGTCACCACTGCCGGCAGCCCGTCCGTCACGTCGTAGGCGCGGCGAATCGTCGCCTCGAGGGCCTGCGGCCACAGCTCGTAGCCCATCAGCGTGGTCTCGACACCCTCCTCGGGTGGTAGCCGGCCCTCGGGGCCGATGCGCTCCCTCGTGTAGGTCTGCACCCCGACGAAGTCGTCGCCCTCGAGCGCCTCGAGGAACACGTCCTCCATGCGACGGCGGTAGGCCTCCAGCCGTGTTTCACCTCCCTCGACCGCCTGGTAATCGGCCATCGAGAGCGTCAACCCCACGGGCACGCCCTCGGCGGCTTCGCGCACCGCTGCGACGGCCTTGTGGTGGGCGGCGATGAACGTGTCGATGGCGGCGGTGCGCGCCTCGGTGGTCGCCCGCCCCGGGGGGAAGACGCCGACCCGGTAGCCGTAGAGGGCGACGACGTTGGGCTCGTTGATCGTGCACACCGACCCGAGCAGGTCGCCGAGATGCCCGGCGACCCGAGCCGCGTAGCGGGCGAACCGCTCCGCCGTCCCCGGGTTCTCCCACGACCCGTCGGCATCGACCCAGCGCGGCGAGGTGAAGTGGTGGAGGGTCGCCACCGGCGTGATGCCGTGCTCGCGACATGTTGCAGCGACGCGGCGGTAGTGGTCGAGCCACTGGCTCGAGAACTCACCCTCCTCGGGCTCGACCCGGGCCCACTCGATCGAGAACCGGTAGGCGTCGAGCCCGAGGTCGGCGAGCAGGGCGATGTCGTCCGCATAACGGAACAGGTGATCGCAGGCGTCGCCTGACGGCTCCTCACACGGTGTGTCGGGGGCGTGTTCCCACGCCCACCAGTCGCTGTTCCAGTTGCCGCCCTCCACCTGGTGGGCCGCAGTGGCGGTGCCCCAGGTGAATCCGTCCGGGAAGTTCAGCGTCGCCATGGGCGGCTGATCGTACACTTGCCCCGAATGTCGATCCTTGACGAGATCCTCGCTTCGAAGCGCGATGAGGTGGACGCGCTCGCGTCCGAGAGCGTCCGCCTCAAAGCCGCCGCGGCCGCAGCATCCCCGTCGCGCGATTTCACCGCCGCGCTCGTCGCCGGCGACCGCGTCGGGGTCATCGCCGAGATCAAGCGGCGGTCACCGTCGAAGGGTGAGCTGGCTCCCGATCTCGACCCGGCCACCACCGCCAAGGAGTACGAGGCCGGAGGGGCGGCGGCGCTCTCCGTACTCACCGACGCCCTCTACTTCGAGGGCTCGCTCGACGATCTGCAGACGGCTCGTGATGCCGTGGGCATCCCGGTCCTGCGGAAGGACTTCACCATCGACTCGGTCCAGGTGCACGAGGCCCGGGTCGCGGGGGCCGACGCCATCCTGCTCATCGTGGCAGCGCTGCCCGACGACGGGCTCCTCCGTGCGCT
>CAZTOV010000438.1:0-1591 GCA_964615175.1 uncultured Burkholderiales bacterium | reverse complement strand
TCGAAGAACTTCGAGAACGTCTCGACCACGTCGGGCTTCAGCTCGACGCCGTTCCCCAGGGCCTCGGTGCGGTAGGCGTTCCGGCACCGCCACTCGAGGGTGGAGCACCGGTGGTACGCCTTGGCCACCGTTTCCGCGACCACGAACACCCCGTGGTTGGCGAGGAGCGCCGCCGGCGCATCCCCCATGGCCTCCACACAGGCCTTGGCGTTGGCCACCTCCTGCACGGGGCCGTCGAACTCGTCGTGGAGGGCGATGTCGTCGATCAGCTCGGCCGACGTCTGGTCGTAGACGGGCGGGATGCGCTGGACGTTGCACCAGATGGTGCCCCACACCGGGTGGTTGTGGACCGCCCAGCGGATGTCGTCCCGGGCCTTGTGCAGCTCGGTGTGGAGGGTGATGGCCGGCGTGACCGTCCACTTGCCCTCGAGGGGCTTGGCGTCGAGGTCGATCCGCATCACGTCGGACGCACGGATCTCGTCCCACGGCAGTCCGAACGGGTTGGCGAGCAGGGTCCCGTCGTCGTCGCGGTAGGTGATGTGGCCCGACAGGTGGTCGTCGTAGCCCTCCCGCCACAGCATCCGGGCGAGCAGCGCCAGCTCTTGTTGTGGGGTCAGCTCGGGGATGGCCGGACCCATCGGATTGTTGCGGAGGTCCGGCCCGGTGTCTTCGCGGACGCGCTTCTCGGTCTTCGCCATCGTGATCACTCCCTGTGACCTGACATGTGACCTGACATGTGACCTGACATGTGACCTGACATGTGACCTGACATCTGCGTCACATTGTCGCGTTCTCGGTGCTACAGGTCGACCCGCTCGTCGGGTGCGGCCTCCTCGTAGCGCTGGAGGGCCTGTTCCTCCAGCTCCACTGCCTCCGCCGACCCCTGGCACTCGAGGAAGTACTGCCCCTCGACGCGGAGGGCCTCGGCGAGGGGGAGCGACAGGCCCTCGTGCATGGCCGCCTTGGCCGCGGCGAGCGCGTTCCGGGGCTTCTCGGCGATGGGAGCGACCCAGTCGAGGACCGCATCGCCGAAGCCCTCGTCGGGGAGCACGGCCTGCACCAGGCCGATGCGGGCGGCTTCCTCGGCGTCGATCACCCGGCCCGACAGGACCAGCTCGGCGGCGCGGCCGGGGCCGACGAGGCGGGGGAGGCGCTGGGTGCCACCCGCCCCGGGAATGATGCCGACGTTCACCTCGGGTTGGCTGAAGTGCGCGGCGGCGGCCGCCACCCGCAGCGTGCACGCCATCGACAGCTCGCAGCCGCCGCCCCAGGCCTGGCCGTTGACCGCTGCCACCACCGGCTGGGGCATGGTTTCGATCAGTTCGAACGTCGTGTACCACGAGGTGGGGTCGCCCTCGACGGGTTCGCCCCGGCCGATCTTCGACAGGTCGTCGAGGTCGGCGTGGGCCACGAAGTAGCCCTCGACCCCTCCGGTGAGGACGACGACGTTGATGTCGTCACGCGACCGCAGCTCGGTCAGCTTCGCCCCCAGCTCGCCCATGGCGGCGAAGCTCATGAAGTTCCGGGGCGGTCGCTCGAAGGTGAGCCGTGCCACCCGGTCGTGTTCGGTCAGGTTCCAGAAGCTCATACC
>CAZTOV010000437.1:0-1593 GCA_964615175.1 uncultured Burkholderiales bacterium | reverse complement strand
CGCTCATGTCATCACCCGGTCGAGCAACCATCGGGGCGGCTCGGCGATTCCGAGCCGACGACACGTCCACCACGTGGATCACCCACTGCATGCCCGCCGACTCGTGAGTCTTGCACGGGAGACGATCGGTCCCGGCGCCGGGCTCGTCTCGGACCCTCATGGGAATCCCCCATCCGGCGCCTTGGGGCTGTCGCCACGCCTGCCTCTATCATCGGGACAGCATCGACCGCCCCCAGGAGGCACACCCATGCCCGGTTCCGTCATCATCGGCTCGGCCCGCACCCCTGTCGGCAAGCTGTCGGGAGGACTGGCGTCGTTCAGCGCCATGGACCTCGGCGGGTTCGCCATCAAGAACGCCCTCGAGCGCGCCGGCGTGCAACCCGACCAGGTCGGCTACGTGATCATGGGTCAGGTGCTCCAGGCCGGGCAGGGCCAGATCACCGCCCGTCAGGCGGCGGCCAAGGCCGACGTCCCGATGGACATCCCGGCGCTCACCATCAACAAGGTGTGCCTCTCGGGCCTGAACGCGATCTACCTCGCCGACCAGATGATCCAGGCCGGCGAGGCCGACGTGGTGATCGCGGGCGGCATGGAGTCGATGACCCAGGCGCCGTACCTCCTCCCCAAGGCCCGAGCGGGCTACCGCATGGGGAACGGCGAGCTGATCGACTCGCTCATCCACGACGGTCTGTGGTGCGCGTTCGACGCCGTCCACATGGGCGCGGGCACCGAGCGCTACGCCGCCCAGTACGAGGTGTCCCGAGAGCGGCAGGACGAGATGGCGGCCAAGAGCCACGAGCGTGCCGCCGCCGCCCAGAAGGAGGGCAAGTTCGACGACGAGATCGTGCCGGTCGAGGTCCCGCAGCGAAAGGGCGACCCGATCGTCATCGACGCCGACGAGGGCGTACGGCCCGGGACCACCTCCGAGACGTTGGGCAACCTCCGGCCGGCCTTCGGCAAGGAGGGCAACATCACAGCGGGGAACGCGTCGCAGATCTCCGACGGCGCCTCCGCCACCGTCGTGGCCAGCAAGGAAAAGGCCGAGCAGCTGGGCGCCGAACCGCTCGCCGAGCTGCTGGGCTTCGGCATGGTCGCCGGTCCCGACCCCTCGCTCATGACCCAGCCGAGCCGGGCCATCAACCAGGCGCTCGAGAAGGCCGGTAAGTCGGTCTCCGACGTCGACCTGTTCGAGATCAACGAGGCCTTCGCCGCGGTCGGCCTGGCGTCGATGGACGAGCTGGGGATCAGCGACGAGGTGGTCAACGTCAACGGCGGGGCCATCGCCCTCGGCCACCCCATCGGCATGTCGGGCAACCGCATCACCCTGACCCTCATCAACGAGCTGCGCCGCAACGGCGGCGGGCTCGGCGCCGCCGGCCTCTGCGGGGGCGGCGGGCAGGGCGACGCGGTCATCTTCCAGACGCTCTGACCCTCGGGCGCGAGTCCTCTTCCTTGCGGTGCCCCCTCGAGGTCCAGGTTCTGCAAGGAAGAGGAACTCTGTCGCTCCCGCGCGCGACGGCGACTCACTAGGCTGCGCGCGGCTTCGACGGCAGAGGAGATGAGCCATGGCCTTCCAGCCGACACACGTGGTCC
>CAZTOV010000436.1:0-1600 GCA_964615175.1 uncultured Burkholderiales bacterium | reverse complement strand
ATCAAGGCCGACAGCGAGGCCACCAACGGCGCCTACTCGTTCGTCGAGGCGAGCGGCACCATTGCCGCCACCCCCCACGTGCACTACGGCCACGAGGAGGCCTACTACGTGATCGAAGGAGCGGTGACGTTCCTCGTCGGCGACGAGTCGGTGAGCGTCGAGGCGGGGAGCTTCGTCCTCGTGCCCCGCAAGACGATGCACGCCTTCCGGTCGGACGGAGAGGCCCGCATCCTCATCCTGCACTCACCGGGTGGCTTCGAGGCGTACTTCCGCAAAGCCTTCCCGCTGCTGCTGAAGGGTGAGTTGGACACCGAGACCCGTGACGCTCTGGCCGACGAGGTCGGCATGACCTACCACGACGACGTGGAGTTCTGATCAACCGACGGGAGGAGTCGACGATGACCACCGACAACGAGGCCCTGGTACGTGAGTTCTGCGACGCCTGGGAGCGTCGAGACATGGACGAACTGCTCGGCTACTTCACCGACGACGCCGTGTACCACAACATGCCGATGGATCCCGTCCAGGGTCACGACGGCATCCGCAGCGTCCTCGAGCTGTTCGTTCCGGGCTCGTCGAAGATCGAGTTCGAGATCCTCGGCATGGCATCGGACGGCGACGCCGTGTTCACCGAGCGGGTCGACCGGTTCGTCATGGGCGACAACACGGTGGAGCTGCCGGTCGCCGGCGTGTTCGAGATCCGCGACGGGAAGATCGCCGCGTGGCGCGACTACTTCGACATGCAGACGTTCATGGGCGAGCCCGGTTGAGGCGCTCGGTCAGTCGGGGAAGAGGAGGACGGCGACGTCGCGGGTACGTTCGTCGAGGCGCTCCGGGCGCCGGCCGTCGGGCGTAGCGAGAGCCTCCACGCAGAACGACAACACCTGGTCGCGGAGCAGTCGGGCGACGATCTCGGGATCGCGATCCAGTTCGGCGAAGTGGTTCCGGAGCCACGAGCGGAGGTTGCGTTCGAGGGCGTCGGAGATGCCGCTCACGGCATCGAGTGCCACCTGTTCGTTGCGGAGCGACTCGCCGATGATGAGCTTGAGGGTGGCTTCCTCGGCGAGGGCTCCCTCGTACATGATGCGGAGCAGCGCCACGAGCCGATCGCGAGGCGGAAGCGAGTCGTCGACCGGCGCCGGTTCTTCCTCCATCCGCTCGATATAGCGCTTGTCGGCGATGAGCGCCTGGAGGATGGCCGCCTTCGACGGGAAGTAGTGGTAGATCGTCGCGACGTTGAGGTCGCAGGCGGCGGCGAGCTGGCGCATCGAGGTGTTCTGGGCGCCCTGGTCGCCCATGAGCGAGAGCGCGCAGTCGAGGATCCGGACGCGCTGGTCGCTGCCGGTGTCGGCACCGACGGGTTCGGCTTCGACCGCGGCCGTGGTCTCAGGGGTCATACCGACCCCACCGGCGTGAACACGGCCGGAAGGGTCTCGATGCCGAGGACGAGCGTCGAGCGCATACGGCTGAGGGGAGCGTCGGGGTCGGGCACGCGGATGTCGCGGAGCCGTCTGAACAGCTCGTCGTAGACCACCTTGATCTCGGCCCGGGCCAGGTTGGCGCCGAAGCAGTAGTGGGTGCCGATGCCGAACCCGAGGTG
>CAZTOV010000435.1:0-1605 GCA_964615175.1 uncultured Burkholderiales bacterium | reverse complement strand
TCGGCTCGACGTCGGGGGGGGTGTCCGCCTCGGGTTCGGGTGGCGGCTCGTAGTAAGGGTCGGCACCCGGAAGACCCCGGGGCCAGCGGCGGTCGCCGAGCCCGAAGCCGCCCCGTTGCTCGCGCAGCGCCTGCTCACGCAGTGAGTCGAGGGGCGCCGGTTCGTTGAAGTCGGTCTCCTCGACGTTGCGGAGCGCCTCGCTCATGAACGCCTTCCACATGCGCGCCGGGAGGCTGCCGCCGGTCACGTTGCCGACGCCCTGCACGTTGTGCATCGGGATCTGTCCCTCGATGTGCCCCATCCAGACGGCGGTGGACAGCGTCGGTGTGTAGCCGACGAACCACGCATCGGTGAAGTCGTCCTCGGTCCCGGTCTTCCCGGCGGCGGGGCGGCCGATGTCGGCAGCCCGGGCGGTCCCGCCCGAGATCACGCCCTTCAACACATCGTTGACGTTGTCGGCCACCACCTCGCCGAGCACCCGGTCGGGCCCGCGGTCGGTGTTGTCGACGAGCACGTTGCCGTCACGGTCGGTCACCTTGACGATCGGTGTCGGCGGCAAACGCTCACCTCGGGCGGCGAAGACGGAGAACGCCGAGGCCATCTCGAGCGGTGACACCTCGTTGGTACCAAGGGCGAGGCTCGCGCCGAGCCGGTTGCTCTCGGGGTCGATGCCGATCCCGAGGCGTTGCGCCAGTTCGGCGGTCTCCGGGATGCCGACGTCGACGACGAGCTGGGCGAAGACGGTGTTGACCGACCGGTGGGTGGCGCTGCGCAGGGTGATGTTGCCGTACGACGAGCCGCCGTAGTTGCAGGGGGCGTAGTCGGCGGTGATCGTCACGCAGCGGGCGCCGGAATAGGTGGTGGTGGGACGGAGACCCGCCTCGAACGCCTTGGCGAGGACGAAGGGCTTGAACGACGACCCGGCCTGGCGTCCGCTGCCGCCGCCGAACGCTCCCAGGGCCAGATTCACCTTGTTGCGCTCCCAGTCGCGCCCGCCGACGAGTGCCCTCACGAACCCGGTCTGTGGCTCGACCGCGACCAGGGAGGCCTCGGGGTCGTCGGGATTGGTGAGCGTCCCGGCGACCACCTCATGAGCGTGGTCCTGCAACTGCGGATCGACGGTGGTCTCGATTCGGAGTCCACCCCGGAACACCTGCTCGGGGGAGAGCCCTTCGACATCGAGTAGATATCGGCGCACGTAATCGAGGAAGTACGGGTAGCGCCCCTCCACACCGAGGGGCGGCTGGATCTCGAGGCGCTCGGCGCGAGCCTGCTGGAGCTCTTCCGGGTCCGCGAGTCCATGACGTTCGACCTGGTCGAGCACCCGCTGGCGACGCTGCTCGGACACCTCGGGCGCGGCCCGAGGCGAGAACAGGCTCGGCGCCGGGATGGCCTGCGCGAGCAGGGCCGCCTCCGCGAGCGTCAGCTCGCTGGCGGGCTTGCGGAAATACGACTGCGACGCGGCCTCGACCCCGAAGGTCGAGTCGCCGAGGTAGATCGTATTCAGATACCGGGCGAGGATCTCCTCCTTCGACATCTCCCGCTCCACTTGGGCGGCGAGGATGGCCTCCTGGGCCTTGCGGAAGAACGTCCGCTCGCGCTGCT
>CAZTOV010000434.1:0-1606 GCA_964615175.1 uncultured Burkholderiales bacterium | reverse complement strand
CGCGCCGAGGCCGACGCCGTCGACGAGAAGATCGCCGCCGGCGACGATCCCGGCCGTCTCGCCGGCGTGCCGGTCGCCCTCAAGGACAACCTCTGCACCCGGGGGATTCCCACCACCTGCTCGTCGAAGATCCTCGAGAGCTGGCGCCCGCCCTACGACGCCACCGTCGTGGAGCGGGTCCGTGCCGCCGGCGGCGTGGCAGTCGGCAAGACCAACCTCGACGAGTTCGCCATGGGCTCGTCGACCGAGAACTCGGCCTTCGGCGCCACCCGCAACCCCTGGGCCCTCGACCGGGTGCCGGGTGGATCGTCGGGTGGCTCGGCGGCCGCGGTCGCCGCGGGGATGTCGGCCGTGGCGCTCGGGAGCGACACCGGCGGATCGATCCGCCAGCCCGCCTCGCTCTGCGGCGTGGTCGGCCTCAAGCCCACCTACGGGCGCGTATCGCGCTATGGGCTCATCGCCTTCGCCTCCTCGCTCGACCAGATCGGCCCCTTCGCCCGCACCGTCGCCGACGCCGCGCTGCTGCTCGACGCCGTTTGGGGCCACGACCCCATGGACGCCACCTCGATCCCCTCCGACGTCACCCGGACGTCGTCGGTGCTCGACGAGGGTGTCGACGGCCTGCGGGTCGGTGTGGTCGAGGAGTTGACCGACGTCGACGGCATCGATGCCGAGGTGCGGGGTGCCGTCGACGACGCCGCCCGGCTGCTGGAGAAGGCCGGGGCCACGGTCGAGCGCGTCTCGGTGCCCGCCGCGTCGCTCGGGCTGTCGGCCTACTACCTGATCGCCCCCGCCGAGGCGTCGTCGAACCTCGCCCGCTACGACGGCGTCCGCTACGGGATGCGGGTCGACGGCTCCGATGTGGAATCGATGAACGCCGCCACCCGCGAGGCCGGCTTCGGGGCCGAGGTGAAGCGGCGCATCATGCTCGGCACCTACGCCCTCTCGGCCGGCTACTACGACGCCTATTACGGGAAGGCCCAGAAGGTCCGCACGCTCATGGTGCGCGACTTCGAGGCGGCCCACGAGAACTTCGACGTGCTGCTGTCGCCCACGTCACCGACGACGGCGTTCGAGTTGGGCGCCAAGACCGATGACCCGCTGTCGATGTATCTCTCCGACGTCTGCACCATCCCCGTCAACCTCACCGGGGCGTGCGCCCTGTCGCTCCCGTCGGGGGTCGACGGGGCGGGACTGCCGATCGGGGTCCAGGTGATCGCACCGGCGCTCGGCGAGGAGATCATGTTCCGCACGGCCCGCGTGCTCGAGGCCGGGTTCGCCTTCGACCGGGCCCCCGAGGGGGTGACGGCGTGAGCGCCAACGGGTCCAACGGGTCCAACGGGTACGAGACGGTCATCGGCCTCGAGGTGCACGCCGAGCTGGCCACGAAGACGAAGCTCTTCTGCGGATGCCCCAACGAGTTCGGGGCCGAGCCCAACACCCACGTGTGCCCGGTGTGCCTGGGTTTGCCGGGGTCGCTGCCGGTGCTCAACGAGCAGGTCGTCGAGTACGCGTTGCGGTTCGGCGAGGCGCTCGGTTTCGAGGTGCCGGAGGAGTCGATCTTCGCCCGGAAGAACTACTTCTACCCCGACATGCCGAAGGACTA
>CAZTOV010000433.1:0-1607 GCA_964615175.1 uncultured Burkholderiales bacterium | reverse complement strand
CCGGAATTCGAGCATGCCCCGCGACCGCACCTCGTGGAACACCGTCGTGAGGTGGTATTCGAGGTCTTCGACGCTGGGTGCGCCGTGGTCGGGGTGGGGGTCGCGGAGCCAGTCACCGAACGTCCACCCGGGCTCACCGGGGACGGCACCCTCGGGCCCCGTTCGGACCAGAAGCACGTCCGCCGCCAGCGCCGCCGCCGTCATCTGCTCGACGGCATCGTCGCTGCCGTGTCTCCAGAGGGCCTCGGGGAAGCCCGTGCGGGTGGGATCGATCCGCTGCCACGCCCGGGCGCGCCCCCCGACGTGACCGGCGCCGGGACTGTTGGCGAACGTGGCCGTCACCAAGGGCACCAGGAGGTTGGCGAGCAGCCACCGTTCGGCACGAGCTTCGCCGGATCCGAGATCGAGGTTGACCTGGATCGAACACGTGTGGCGCATGATCACCCGTCCGTCGGGCCCCCGGCGGTCGAAGTAGTCGGCCATCGCCGGATAGCGGAAGCAGTCGAGTTGGAGGGGGATCTCGGAGACGTCGTGGAACGGGTCGACACCGGGTGAAGCGAGGACGACGCCGTGCTCGCCGAAGGCCTCCACCAGGATCGGGGTCAACGTCTCGATCTCCTCGAGGGCGCCACGGGCCGAATCGTGCACGGCGGTGGCGTGCTCGACTGCGCCGCCGGGCTCGAAGGTGAGCCGGCCGCCCGCATCGACGGGATACGAGGGGATCCCGGAGACATCGCGTCGCCGCCCGACACCGCCGCCGGCGTCGGCGAGGGCGTCGAGGACCGACTGGAGAGAGGGGTCTCGGTCACAGATGCTCAGGCGCCCACCCGGCGCTCCGGTGGGGCTGGTGCGGATGGCGAAGCGCTCGACCTCGAGGCCGACCCGCCCGGGCTCGGGGTCGTCACGCTCGGGGAAACAGACCGAGGCCACCACCTCGGCGACGTCGTCGGGATGCAGAGCCGACTCGCCGTCGATCATCCGTCACGTCCCCTCACGCACAAAGCCCGCACACACGCGGGCCACCGACACCGTACCGCCTCAGGGGGTTCGCCGCCGCTGGGTCGCACGGATGACGACACCCGACCGAGGTCTCATCCTCAACCCGGTACCCCGACGAATGATTCCCCAGTTGTCGCCCCCGGGACCGGCTCGAGGCTGAGGTCGAGACCTCGGAGCAACTGCGCGTTGAGAGCCACGACGATGGTCGAGACGCTCATGAGGGCCGCGCCGAGCGCGGGAGGCAGCGTGAGCCCCACCGGGGCGAAGACACCCGCCGCCACGGGAATGGCGAGCACGTTGTAGCCGACCGCCCAGCCCAGGTTCTGCACCATCTTGCGGTATCCCGCCTTCGACAGCTCGACCGTGCGGTACACGGCACGAGGATCGTTCGCGGCCAGGATCACGCCGGCGGACTCGATGGCGACGTCGGTGCCCGCACCGATGGCGATCCCCACATCGGCTCTCGCGAGCGCAGGGGCGTCGTTGACTCCGTCGCCCACCATGGCGACGGAGAGGCCGCTGTCCTGGAGCTTCGCGACCTTGTCGGCCTTGTGCTCCGGTAGGACCTCCGCGAACACCTCGTCGATCCCGAGGTCGGTCGCGACCGC
>CAZTOV010000432.1:0-1626 GCA_964615175.1 uncultured Burkholderiales bacterium | reverse complement strand
AACCAGAGGAGCTCGTGGATGATGGAGCGCAGGTGGAGCTTCTTGGTGGTGAGGACCGGGAAGCCTTCGGCGAGGTCGAAGCGCATCTGGTGGCCGAAGACCGAGAGGGTGCCGGTGCCGGTGCGGTCCGCCTTCTCCACCCCGTGATCGAGGATGCGGCGGAGGAGGTCCAGGTAGGGGCGCATTGGCGGTGAGGGGAGGTTAGCACCCCGAGCCCCTCCGTGGTTGCCCTTGATGAGGGCGTGGCCTACGATCAGCCCTTCTCGATTCGCCGGTATCCGCCATGGTCCCCCCTGTCCCCTCCCCTGCCGAGTCGCGGCCACCTGCGGTCCGGTGCTCGGGGCTGGTGAAGAGCTACCGGGACGTGGTGGCGGTGGACGGGCTGGACCTGGAGGTCCTCCCGGGGGAGTGCTTCGGCCTGCTGGGGCCGAACGGGGCGGGGAAGACGACCACCGTGGAGGTGCTGGAGGGGCTGATCCCGGCGGACGCGGGGGAGGTGGAGGTGCTGGGCCGCCGGTGGGGGCGGGGCCGGGCTGAGGACCGGGCGATTCGGGAGCGGATGGGGATCCAGCTCCAGGAGACGCGGCTCCCGGACAAGCTCACGGTGCGGGAGGTCCTGCGGATCTTCCGGAGCTTCCACCGCCACGGCCGGAGCGTGGACGAGACCATCGCCACGGTGGAGCTCGAAGGCAAGGCGGACAGCCGGATCGACCGCCTGTCGGGGGGCCAGCGCCAGCGCCTGGCCCTGGCCTGCTCCCTGGTGGGAGACCCGGAGATCCTCTTCCTGGACGAGCCCACGACGGGCCTGGACCCCCAGGCGCGCCTCAAGCTCTGGGAGCTGGTGGAGCGGTTCAAGGACCGGGGTGGGACGGTGCTCCTGACCACCCACTACATGGAGGAGGCGGCGCGGCTGTGCGACCGGGTGGCGATCATGGACCGGGGGCGACGCATCGCCCTGGGCACCCCGGAGGAGCTGGTGGCCTCCCTGGGGGCGGACCAGATCCTGGAGTTCGAGGCCGCCGGCAGCGTTGCGGAGGAGCCCCTCCGGGCCCTGCCGGGAGTGCGGCACCTGTTCCTCCGCCGGGGGACCTACGTCCTCACCGTGGCACGGATCGTCGAGTCCCTGCCGCCCCTCCTCCAGGAGCTGGAGCGCCAGCGGGTGGAGGTGGAGACCCTGACCACCCACGCCGCCACCCTGGAGGACGTGTTCGTGGAGCTGACGGGGCGGGGGCTGCGGGATGATTGAGCAGGCCACCCCTTCCCTCCCCCGCCGCCTGGTCCTCCGGTTCCATCCCCTGCTGGAGCTCACCCGGGCGAGGATCCTGGAGTTCTACCGCGAGCCGGAGGCGATCTTCTGGGTGTTTCTCTTCCCGGTGCTGCTGGCGGTGGCCCTGGGGATCGCATTCCGGGAGCCGGCGACGGCGGACTCCGCGTCGATGGCGGTGGGCGGGGCCGACCACGGCGGCGACGAGGGGCGCTACATCGACTTCCTGATCCCGGGGCTGATCGGCCTGAACCTGATGGGGAGCAGCATCTGGGGCGTGGGCTTCGCCGTGGTCCAGACCCGGGTGCGGAAGCTCCTCAAGCGCTTCGCCGCGAGCCCCATGCGCCGGTCGGACTACCTCC
>CAZTOV010000431.1:0-1633 GCA_964615175.1 uncultured Burkholderiales bacterium | reverse complement strand
CCCTTGACGTCGTGGACGTCGACGGGCCGATCGCCTTCGTGGGGTCCCCGCCGGACGTGACCCGACAGCGCCACCGCCAGGCGCTCGCGCTCGTCGGGGAGCAGCTCGCTCCCGGACGGGGCATGGAACACCTTCCCCACCTCGAACAGGGCCGTGTCGGGGTTGCCGTGCGACGCGTTGAACGCCACCGAACGCAGGAGACCGGGTAGCACCGAGGTGCGGAGCAACGACTCCTCGGCCCGCAGTGGATTCTCGACCTCGATCCCGACTCCCGGGTGTCCCGCGGCCTCGAGATCGGACGGCGCGACGAGAGAGATGGTCATCGCCTCGCTCAGACCCGCGCCCACCAGGGCATCGAGCACCGAACGCCGCTCGTGCTGTCGGGAGGTCAAGGCCCCCAGGTGCTCACCGGCGTGGGGCAGCGTCCGCTCGATCTGGTTGTAGCCGTGGAGCCGGGCGACCTCCTCGACGAGGTCGGCTTCCCGGGTGAGGTCGGGCCGGAAGGTGGGAACGTCAACCTCGAGCGAGCCGTTGGACGCCCCGACGTCGAGAGCGAGCGCCTCGAGGTGAGTGCGGATCTCGTCGGCCGAGAGTTCGGTGCCGAGGACGGCGTTGACCCGGTCGGTGCGGAGCGTGATGTGTTCACGCTCGATCAGCTCGGGGTACACGTCGACCTCGCCCTCGCCGGCGACGCCGTCGGCCGCCTGCTCGAAGAGTTGCCAGGCCCGCCGGGCGGCGACGGCGATGCCATTGGGATCGACGCCCCGCTCGAAGCGAGCGCTCGACTCGGTGCGGAGGCCGAGACGTTTGGAGGTCTGGAGGATCCCGGCCGGCTGGAAGTAGGCCGACTCGAGGAGCACCTCGGTGGTCTCGGGACCGACCTCCGCCGTGCTCCCGCCCATGACCCCGGCGATGGCCTGTGGCGCGTCGTCGGCGTCGCAGATCAGCAGGTCGTCGGCGCTCAACATGCGGGCTTCGCCGTCGAGGGTGGTGATCGATTCGCCGTCGCGGGCGAGGCGCACCCGGACACCCCGGCCACCGAGGCGACCATGGTCGAACGCATGGAGGGGCTGGCCCCGCTCGAGGAGCACGTAGTTGGTGACGTCGACGATGTTGGAGATGGGGCGCATGCCGGCCAGGGTGAGGCGCCGCGCCAACCACGCGGGCGAGGGACCCACGGTGATGGTGCCGGTCATGGCCAGGTAGCGGGGGCACCGCTCGGCGTCGACCACCTCGACGGTGCACGCGGTGTCGGCGGGCGGCCCCCCGCCGGTGACCTCGGGGTCGGCGACCACCAGCGGGCGACCGATGGCCGCGGCCACGTCGCGCGCGACGCCGACGACCGACATGGCATCGGGCCGGTTGGGCGTGATGTCGAGGTCGAACACGACATCGTCGAGGCCGAGCACCTCGCGCACGTCCCGGCCCCGTTCCGATGCCGGATCGAGATGCATGATCCCGTCGGCGTTCCCGCCGAGCCCCAGCTCGATCTCCGAACACAACATCCCGTCGGAGACCTGCCCCCTGATCTTGCGCTTCTCGAGTGTGAACCCGCCGGGAAGCGTCGCTCCCGGAGGCGCGTACGGCACCACGTCGCCCGCGGTGAGGTTGCGGGCGCCGCACACCACCCTCG
>CAZTOV010000430.1:0-1635 GCA_964615175.1 uncultured Burkholderiales bacterium | reverse complement strand
CCGAGCGCATCCGCTTCACCACCTTCGTCGTGAAGCTTCCGATCCGGCATCCGGTCCTGGTGGCGAAGCGGGCGTCGTCGGTGGCGGTGCTGACCGGCGACCGGCTGGTGCTCGGTGTGGGCGTCAGTCCGTGGCGCGAGGACTACGACATGACCGCCACGCCGTGGGAGCGCCGCGGTCGCCGCATGGACGAGGCCATGGAGATCGTGCGCGGGCTCTGCGCCGGTGGTTACTTCGGGTATTCGGGCGAGGTCTACGAGGTACCGGAGCTCAAGCTCTCACCCGTTCCCGATCGGCGCATCCCGCTCCTGGTCGGCGGGCACTCCGATGCGGCGCTGCGCCGAGCGGCGCGTCTCGGCGACGGCTGGATGCACGGGGGCGGTGACCCCGAGGACCTCCCCCGTCTTCTCGACCGCCTGGCCGAGCTGCGACGCACCGAGGGCGACGACCGCGACGACTTCGAGATCCACGTCATCAGCTTCGACGCCTTCGAGCCCAACGGAGTGCGACGCCTCGAGGACCAAGGTGTCACCGACGTGATCGTGGGGTTCCGCTGGCCCTACTCGGTGGAACCCGACACCCAGCCCCTCCAGGAAAAGCTCGACGCCCTCCGCCGCTACGCCGACGACGTCATCGCCCCCGTCCGCGCCTGAGACCCGCCACCCAGGGTGTGTGAGCATTTGGTGGGGTCATGACCCCACCAAATGCTCACACACCCTTCAGTCCAGGAGGGTCGAGCGGCCGTCGGTGCCCCACCACGAGGCGGTGATGCGGATGTCGTCGGAGCGGGGCTCGATCTCCTCGTACACCCGCCGGTAGCCGGTGGCGGCGATCCGCCAGTCCCCGGCCTCCTTCACGTAGGTGTCGTCGTAGAACGACGAGCCCCGGATCGTCACGCCGAAATCGGTGTGGACGACCACGTCGTCGAGCGCCCACCGCCCCCGGGCCTCGTCGGGACCGGTCAGCTCGATCTCGGGCTGACCCACGCGGTGGGACGAGAGGAAGCCTTCGGATCCCATGGCGTCGCGCAGGAACCCGACGATGGCGTCGCGACCGGTGAACTCGTGGGCGCCGCCTCCGTACGAGGCGGTGGCGTCGGCGACGAAGCACCCTTCGATGTCGTCCCACAGCTTGAGGTCGAGACACCGCACGTAGCGGTACTTGAGTTGCTTGATGGCCTCGACCTCGATCAGCTCCGCCGCATCCATGCGGCGGACATTACCGGCTCAGCGCGCGGTCAACGCCCGGAACGCCGCCGCGGTTCCGAGCCCGAACACGAGATGGGCGCTGAGGTCCTTGCCCAACGTCTCGGGGTCGTACTCCCACATCGGCTGGTAGATGCCTGCGGGCGCGAGCATCGCGTAGGCGCCCGTCCACGCGGTGGCGCCGAGCGCCGGCCCGTACGCGATCGCCCTTCCGGTAGCGCTGGTACCAGAGGAGGTCCATGCACAGGGTTCCGACCGCTCCGGCGACCGCCCCCTTCGCGACAGCCGACAGCGGACTCAGCTTGGCCATCATGGTTCTCCCTCGAGGTCGGTCGCCCGTCTGCTTCCACATGCCCAACCCGCGGTCGGGCCACACACATTCCTCCCTCAGTCCGTGCCGAGTTCATGTGAGAAGCTGCACACCGGCAGG
>CAZTOV010000429.1:0-1636 GCA_964615175.1 uncultured Burkholderiales bacterium | reverse complement strand
AACCGCACTGCGACGACGCGGCACGGTTGCCGTGCTTGCACACCCGTGCGCCGGCACCCGCCACGACGAAAGCGGCCGCCGTGGACACGTTGAACGTGCCCTTGCGATCGCCGCCGGTGCCGCAGGTGTCGACGAGTGGCCCGTCGACGTCGACCGTCTCGCCGAACTTCCGGGCGGTCGAGGCGAGCGCGGCCATCTCGTCGGCGGTCTCGCCCTTGGCCCGCAGCGCGACCGCGAAGCCGGCCACCTGGACGTCGGTGGCGTCACCGCTCAGGATCGTGCTCATGACCCGCGCGGCCTCGTCGGCGGTGAGGTCCTCGCCCCGAACCAGCGTGGCGAGGATGTCGGCCCAGGAAAAGTCGTTGCTCATCAGTCCCACCAGAGGTGTTGGTCGAGCACGCCACGTGCGATCAGGTTGAGCTGGATCTGCGTGGTGCCCTCGACGATGGTCAGCTGCTTGGCATCGCGGTAATAGAGCTCCATCGGGTGGTCCTTCATGTAGCCGGCCGCTCCGAGCATCTGGAGGCACTCGCTCGAGGCCTTTACCGCCAGCTCGGTGGCGTAGTACTTGGCCATCGAGAGGAACGGAACCCACTCGCGGGCGAACTTCCCCTGGTCGGCGAGCCATGCCGCCCGGTAGGTGAGGAGACGGGCAGCCTCGATCTCGGCAGCGAGCTCGGCGACCTTCCACCGCATGCCCTGGAAATCGGCGATGGTGCGCCCGAAGGCCTCCCGCTCCTTCATGTACTCGACCGCATACATGAGGGCGCCCTCGGCCAGGCCGATGCCGCGGGCCGCCACCACCGGCCGCATCGAGTTGAGGCCGAGCATGGCGAGCCGGAAGCCGCCGACCTCGCCGATGACGTTCTGGGCCGGGACGCGGACTCCGTCGAGGAGCAGCTCGCCGGTGTCGACACCCTTCACGCCCATCTTCTGGTCGACGGAGCCCACCGAGACGCCGTCCCACGGGCGCTCGACGATGAAGGCGGTGATCGAATCGTGGTCGCGGGAGTCGACCGGGCCGGTCTTGGCGAACACGCAGTACCAGTCGGCCTGGACCACGCCCGACATCCAGCACTTGACGCCGTTGAGAACCCAGTCGTCGCCGTCGCGGTCGGCCCGGGTGCTCATGCCGACGACGTCGGAGCCGACGCCCGGTTCGGAGAGTCCGAAGGCGGCCCGCTGCTCTCCGGTTGCGATCGGCGTGACGTAGTGCTTCTTCTGGTCCTCGTTGCCGGCGATCAGCACCGGCCCGGTGGGGAGGCGGGTGAGGAGCAGCATGAGCGCGGCGGCGTTCGAGTACTTGGCCACTTCCTCGATGGCGATGGTGAGGCCGAGGATGCCGGCGCCGGAGCCGCCGTACTCCTCCGGGATCACCAGACCCGTGAGGCCGGTCTCGACGAAGAGGTCGAAGAGATCCTGCGGGTACTCCTCGGTCTCGTCGATCTCCCGGGCCCGGGGCTGGATCTTCTCTTGCGAGATCTGGCGCACCGTGGCCTGGAGCTGCTGCAACTCAGCGGACAACTCGAAATCCATCGGAGGCAGCGTATCGGCCGTCCTCGGGTGCGGGCGGTTCGGACCTTCGCTTACCTCCAGTAACGGTGGCGGTTTGGCGAGTTACCGGCAGTAAGCGACG
>CAZTOV010000428.1:0-1638 GCA_964615175.1 uncultured Burkholderiales bacterium | reverse complement strand
GAACCCGCTCTCGGCCTGGCGCCGACTGAACCCTTGGAGGTGCAGGGACGAACTGCCGACGAGCTTCCAGGAGTCGTCACCTTCGGGCACGTAGACGCCCCAGTGAATGTGTTCGTCCTCCTTCGACACCTTGTCCCACCATTCGTCCTCCCCTTGCTCGGTGGGGGCAGACCACGCTCCTAGGTAGCGACCGACCTCGTAGCTCTGCAGACCGAGCCCGGCGTCGGCAGCCACAAACCGCCTCACGTCGTCGCGGCGGATCGGGCCGAGTCGGAGACGCACCGCGCCCTCGACCACTTCCATCCAGTGTCCAAAGGCCATGGCGCATGGTGACCTCGTGCTGGGAGATCATCAAACGGAATAACGGCGCGATCTAGGGAGGGCGCCTCAGCCGATGTCGATGACCCGCACGGTGGAGGCAGCCGCGTCGACCTCGACGGTGGCGCCGTCGGTGATGGCGTCTAGAAGGCCGGCCACCCCCACCACGGCGGGGATACCGAGTTCGCGCGCGCATATGACGGTGTGGCCCATGTTGACCTCGGTCGCCACGCCGGCGACGATCGGCATGACCGCGTTGTAGCCCGGAGTCGTGGTGACGGCTATGAGGATGTCGCCGGGGGCGATGCGGTCGAGGGCGTCGTCCATGCCCCGGACCACGCAGGCCCGGCCCCGAACGACACCGCTGCCGACGCCTTCGCCACGCAAGCCACCGCCGTCCGCTACAGCCTCGGGGGAGTCATCACCGCCATCGGCGGCCGGCTCATCGGCGGCCGGCTCATCGGTCGCCGGTTCGCCACCCACCTGCTCTGGCGGCGTCCACGCCACGGCCGCCGCCCGGAGCGCCGCCCGGTCGGCTATTTCGGGCGGCACCTCCGCGCCGTCGAGGACAGCGCGGAGCTCGTCCAACCGCAGTTCGAAGACATCGGCGGGGTCGGAGAGTCCGAGGCGACGGCCGAGCTCGAGCAGGCCGCGGCGCAGGAGGCCCGAGGGCCAGAACAAACAGACGCCGTCGTCGTCATCCTCGATGCCATAGGACACCCGCGCCTCATCGAGGAGCTGGCGCAGCTCGTCGGACATCTCGGGAACCGCCACCTCGGGTCGGGCTCGGCGAGGCGTGGCCGTTGCCCGGATCGAGGCGATCACCACCTCCGGCCGCTCGCCGAGCGTGGGGCACGCCAGGTCGTAGCTGTCGAGAAGCCGGTGGCCGAACTCGGCCAGGTATTCGTCGAGGATCGCTCCGGCCGCGGGAACGGCACGAACCTCCTTGAGGGTCGCGAGACCGCCGGGGTCGACTCCGGCCTCGCGTAGAGCATCCCCGATCAGGGCCACCACCTCGGCCGGGCGGCTGCTGGCCGGTGACCCACCGGCGAGGGCGGCATCGATCACGTTGCGATCGATCCCTTCCGCCTCGGCCTGCTCGCGGAGGCGAGCCAACGCCACCTGCCGGCCGCGGTGGGAGAAGTGCAGCGGCGAGACCAGGAGCAGATGGTCGAGAGCGTCACGCGCATGGGCGCGCAATGCGGGTAGGTCGAGGGCGGCAACGTCGACTGCTTGCAGGCGCCGGTTCTCGGCGACGATCGTGGGGCGCTCCTCGCCGAACCAGGTCTCCGCCTCTGCCACCCACCACCGCTCGGCCCG
>CAZTOV010000427.1:0-1646 GCA_964615175.1 uncultured Burkholderiales bacterium | reverse complement strand
CGGGGTATGCCGGACGTGTGAATACCGGACGATCTGTGTCGACGCCGCCGTCTCCGACGACTGACGGGCGCGAGCCCACCGAGGCGGTGTCGTGACCGATCCCCAAACCCCGGTCATCGTCGGCGTGTCGCAACTCACCCGCCGGCCCGCCGCCTATCCCGACGTCTCCGACGCCGCCGAGCCGGTCGAGCTCATGGCCGACGCCGTACGGGAGGCGGTGAGCGACGCGGGCGCGCCCGACCTCCTCGCGGGGGTCCAGGCCACGTTCGTGCCCCAGCCATTGTCACGCCGCTATCCCGATCCCGCGCGCCTGGTCAACCAGCGCCTCGGCCTCGACGATGCCCGCACCTACCGATCGCTGGTCGGGGGAAACTCACCCCAGCTCCTGCTCAATGAGGCCTGCCGCATGATCGGGAGAGGCGATCTCGACGTCGCCGTGCTCACCGGAGCCGAAGCGATGTACAGCCGCTTCCGGGCCAAGCGAGAGGGCGTCGACCTCGGATGGGAACGCTCCGAGGTCCCCGAGTGCCCACGCCAGATCGGTGACACGCGCGAGGGCACCATGGCCCACGAGGTGGCGCACGGCGCGTCGATCCCGATCGAGATCTACCCGCTCTTCGAGACCGCGGTGCGAGCCGCCCGGGGCCGCGACGTCGACGACCATCAGCAGGCCGTCGGCGATCTCTGGTCACGCTTCGCCGCAGTATCGGCGAAGCACCCGAACGCGTGGACTGACGCCCCCTACACGCCGGCGGAGATCGTCGAACCCACCGACGACAACCGCGTCGTCACCTTCCCCTACACGAAGCGCATGTGCGCCAACATGACCGTCGACATGGCGGCGGCGGTCGTCGTGTGCTCGCTCGCAACGGCCGGCCGGCTGCGGATCGGCGACGACCGGAGAGTGTTCCCCCTCGCGGGCGCCGACGCTCACGACCACTTCCACATCTCCGAGCGGTGGTCACTGGCGGAATCTCCGGCCATCGGAGCGCTGGGGCGGGCCATCACCGCCGCCATCGGCTCCGACCTCGACCACGTCGCCCGCTTCGACCTGTACTCGTGCTTTCCCTCCGCGGTGGAGGTGGCGATGTCGGCGCTCAACCTCGGGACATCCGATGCGCGCCCCGTGACGCTGACCGGCGGCCTACCGTTTTTCGGCGGCCCCGGCAACAACTACGTGACGCATTCGATCGCCAGTCTGGTCGACGCCTGCCGCGACGACCCCGGTTCGCTGTCGATGGCGACCGGCGTGGGCTGGTACCTGACCAAGCACTCGGCGGGCCTGTACTCCACGGAACCACGGGAAGGGGGGTTCGTGCGGGTCGACCCCCACGTGCTCCAGGCCCAGGTCGATGCCGCCCCGCGACGCACGCCGGCCGGCGAACACGAGGGCACCGCGGTGATCGAGGCGACCGCAGTGCGCTACTCGAGGACGGGAGAACCGGAGCAGGCGACCGCGTCGCTGCTGACCGGCGACGGTCGACGGACCTTCGCGGTCACCGACGACGGCGACGCCATGCGGTCGATGACCGAGGAAGCGTGGGAAGGTCGCACGGTGCACGTGCAGCCCGACGGCGGCCTCAATCGTCTGAAGCCGGCCTGAGGTCGATCCGGAGCGTCAACACCCCGTCGTCGAGGGTGGCCTC
>CAZTOV010000426.1:0-1649 GCA_964615175.1 uncultured Burkholderiales bacterium | reverse complement strand
AGGGGGCAACGATGATATACGGGATGCCGAATCAGGGCCTCGTTCCGGTGTCTGTGACGGAGGAAAGCCGTTCCAACGCCGGGGAGATTCTGTCCTTGATGAAGGTCGGGCCCGAGTGATCGGGGTCTACTGAAGGAGGATGACGGACCATGGATATTCAAATCGACGACAAGACGGAAAACCCGGTCTTGGACCGTACGGATGTACGGTTCACGATCCTGCACGCCGGGGAGAAGACCCCGCAGCGTGAGATGGTGAAGAAGGAGCTCGCGAAGGCCCTCGGTTCCAAGGCCGAGTTGACGGTGATCGACCGTATGAGAAGCGTCTACGGGCGTGGTCACACGAAAGGCTTCGCGAAGGTGTACACCTCCGTGGAGAAGGCCCGCTACCACGAGCGCGACTACATCCAGAAGCGCAACAAGCTGATCGTGGAGAAGAAAGAGGAGGAATCCTGATGGCCGAGTACGACGGCAAACGCGCCCTCTTCAAAGTGGAAGGGGACAAGATCAAGCGGGAACGCAGGGAGTGCCCCAAGTGCGGGCCCGGCGTCTTCATGGCGGCCCACAAGGACCGGTCCCATTGCGGGCGCTGCGGGCACACGGAGTTCCAGAAGAAAGAGAAACCCGCCGAGAAAAAGGAGTCGCCCGCCGAGAAGAAGGAGTAGGCAGGCCATGACCCGTTCGTCTTCAGTTCTTTTCCTTGCTCCTTCCTTTTTTGGACTCGTAGTGTAGCCTGGATATCACCGAGGCCTCCGGAGCCTCAGACCGGGGTTCGAATCCCCGCGAGTCCGTTATAATCGTGATCTTGATCATGGGGAGATCAGGGTTTCAAGACCACCTTCGTGCAGTTCTCCTCCTTCTTCTGGAAGATCTCGTAGCCGTGCTCGGCCTCCTCCAACGGGAGGCGGTGGGAGATGATGTCGTCTCCCCAGAGTTCCCCCTTTTGCACCTTCTCCAGCAGGGGGTCGATCACTTCGTGGACGTTCGCCTGCCCGGTGCGCATGCTCAGGCCCTTGTCGAACATCTGTCCGAGAGGGAAGTTGTTGTAGGGCATGCCGTAGACGCCGACGACGCTGACGCGCCCGCCGCGTCGCACGCTCTCGAAGCAGTTTTTCAGGACCTTGATCGTGCCCACTTGGAGTTGGACGACGTTCGTCGCCTTCTCGGCGATCGTGCGTTCCGCCTCCATCCCCACGGCGTCGATGCAGACGTCCGCGCCGTACCCGTCGGTCTCACCGCGGACGAACTCCTCCACTTCCTGGTCATGCGGGTTCACGGTGAGCGAGCCCATGTTGCGTCGGGCGACGTCCAACCGGTAGTCTTCGATGTCGACGCCGATCACCTTCCCGGCATTGAAGTGGTCTTTGGCGATCCGTTGGGCCATGAGCCCGACGGGGCCGCAGCCGTAGACAGCGACGGTGTCGCCTTCCTGGATATGTGCCCATTGGGCGGCCTGCCAGGCCGTGGGGATCACGTCGGTCAGAAGCAGGAAGGTCTCGTCCTTGGGGCCGGGCGGGACTTTGCGGGGTCCATAGTCGGCGTAGGGCACGCGCACTTTTTCGGCCTGTCCGCCGTTTTTGCCGCCGTAGAGGTCGGTGTACCCGAAGAGCCCGCCGCCTTTCCCTTTGAGCATGTGGCCTTCGGGGCCGT
>CAZTOV010000425.1:0-1665 GCA_964615175.1 uncultured Burkholderiales bacterium | reverse complement strand
ACCGCTCCGCGGCTTCCATGCGCCACACGGTGCGGCCCGGGGTCTCCTTGTCGACACACACCATCCCCAGGGTGAGGTCGCTGTTGGGCGGCACCTGGATGCGGCGATCGGAGGGAGGCATGGCTCGATCGGGGTGGCTCGGGCGATTCGGACGCACTCCCCGGAGCGGCCCGAACGGGTCGGTAGCCTACCGCTGTGGCGGAGGGATTCGAGGTTCGCGGTGTCATCGAAGGGTTCTACGGAACGCCGTGGAGCGCCGAGGCCCGCCGTCGCGTCATCGCCTTCCTCGCCCGTCACGGTATGAACGCCTACGTCTATGCCCCCAAGGACGACCCCTACCACCGGAGCCGCTGGCGGGAGCCTTACCCCGACGACCGCCTCGAAGCGCTGCTCTCCGTCCACGAGCAGTGCGACGGGTTCGGCGTCCGGTTCGGGTTCGCCCTCTCCCCCGGGCTCGACTTCCAGCCCGACTCGGGGTCCGACCGCGACGAGCTGTGGGCGAAGCTCGCCCCGTTCGTCGATGCCGGCGTCGACTGGTTCGTCCTGGCCTTCGACGACATCCCCTTGCAAGAGGGCTCGGGGCGGGCCCACGGTGAACTCGCCGGCTGGCTCCGCGATCGCCTGGGAGACGACGCCCGCCTCAGCCTCGTCCCCACCGACTACGTCGGCTCCGCCCGTTCGCCCTATCTCGACGAACTGGCCCACGCGCTCCCGGCCGGCACCGACCTCATGTGGACCGGCAGTACGGTCGTGCCCACCACGATCACCACTTCGGAGGCCCGCGACCGCGCGACCGCCACCGGCGATTTTCCGCTGCTGGTCTGGGACAACTACCCGGTGAACGACGCCTTCATGGACGCTTCTCTGCACCTCGGACCGTTGCGCGGCCGCGATCCCGACCTCGCCGACGTTGCCACCGGCCTCCTCGCCAACCCGATGACCCAGCCCCTGGCATCGATGATCCCGCTGCACACCGTCGCCGCCTACCTCGCCGATCCGGCCCGATACGACCCCGACGCGGCCTGGGCCGACGCGGTCTCCGAGGTTGCCCTGGAGCTGGGTGTCGACGAGCGGCCGATCAGCGTGCTCGCGTCGGCGTGCTCGGCCTCGCGGCTCGCCGAGCCCGACGACGACGGCCTTGCCGCTCTCTCGGCGACGTACGACCGGGATCCCGCGACGGCGGTCGACACCCTCGAAGGGCAGTTCGCGGACGCCGAGACCCTCCCCGAGAGCCTGCCCGATGATCTTCTCGACGAGGTGGGGCCCTGGGCCGAACAGGCAGCTCGCGAGGCCGGCGCCGGCCGGGCGGCCCTCAACGTCCTCCGTGATCCGGAGGGCGATGATTGGCAGCGCGTCATGGCGGTCATGGGCATGCTCCTGATGTGGAGCGCCGCTCGCCGCGCGTCCGATCGCGTGGTGTTCGGGCCCCGCTTCGCTTGCTATCCCGCGATCGTCCAGGACGCTGGCGGGCGGGTCCGGATCGATCCCGACACGGCGATCGTCGAAGACGCCAACGCCGTCGACCGGCTCTGCCGCCTCGCCCTCGATGTCGCGGGGGGCCGCCCGTGAAGTCTCTGTCGGTGGTGATGCCCGCATTCAACGAGCAGCGGACGCTCTCGACGTCGGTCCACGAGGTGGTCGACGGCCTCCGCAGGGCCGAGCGCG
>CAZTOV010000424.1:0-1672 GCA_964615175.1 uncultured Burkholderiales bacterium | reverse complement strand
GGACCGGTGGCGGCCGAGGAGTGGGTGCAGCACGTCGAGTACGACCCGGAGCTGGAGCGGTGGTACGTGCGCTTCGGATGTGAGGGGCGCGACGCCGCCACCATCTACTTCGACCTGAAGCAGCGCTCGCTCTACCACGAGCTGTACTTCATCCCCATGCCGCCCCCCGATGAGGAGGGCCGCCTCGACACCGACTTCCTCGAGTGGCTGCTGCGGCGGAACCGGTCGCTCTACACCGCGCACTTCGCCATCGGCACCGGAGGCGACGTGTTCCTCGTCGGCCGTACGCCCCTCGAGGATCTCGACGAGGCCCGTCTCGACCACGTCCTCGGCGAGATCTACGAGGCCACCGAGACCTGGTTCCAGGCCGCCGTCACCATCGCGTACCGGGGCGGGGCGCCGCCGCGCGACCAACGGTGAAGCACTCGACCTCTGCCACACATTTCCTCTTGTCAGCGCGGGGCTCCGTGGGTAGGTTGAGGCTCGCGGGCCAGGCCCGAGGTGCAGGCGGCTCCTCCGTTCGGGGAAGTGCGGGGGCAGCCAAGGGTTCCTCGGGCCGCTCGCATTTCCCGGCCCGTTCCGCGGTCCATTTCCTGGCCCGTTTCGCGGTCCGGTTGGTCGAGCGCCCCTCCGCCTGACACCCTTCGTCGGCCATGTCGCAGCCGCCCCGCGGAACCGTTCCCGTCACGTACGCCATCTCGGCGACGGGGATTCTGGCCACGCCTCTCGTCCTTCCGATCCTCCCCGAGATCGCGGCCGACCTCGACGTGTCCACCAGCACCGTCGGACTCGTCATCGCGGCCGCCTCGCTCCCCGGTGTGGTCGTGGCGCCGATCATCGGTCTTCTCGCCGACCGCTACGGCCGTCGCAGCGTCGTCATTCCGTGTCTCCTGGTGTTCGGCGTCGGAGGCCTGATGGCCGGGGTGGCGCCCACGTTCGAGCTGTTGCTGTTGGCCCGACTCCTCCAGGGCGTGGGATCGGCCGGGCTCATCAACCTGGCGGTGGTCATCATCGGCGACCACTTCGACGGGCCCGAGCGGGCCCGGATGATCGGCCGCAACGCGGTGGTCCTCACGATGGGGTTGTCGATCTTCCCCACCGTCGGGGGCGGCCTCGCAGACATCTGGGGCTGGCGGGCCGTCTTCGTGCCCTACGGCGTCGCCTTCCTCGTCGCCGGCGCGGTCGCCGCCATCCTTCCGCGGGTGCGCCCTCAGAATCCTCCGCCGTTCTCCCAACAGGTGCGTACGGCCGGCGGGTACCTGCGCGATCGCCGGGTGCGGGCCATGGCGGCAGCGGGGTTCGCCGTCTTCATCCTCGTGTTCGGAGTGGCCACCACGCTGCCGCTCCACCTCGACGAGGAGTTCGCCGCCGGCGCGTTGGTGCGGGGGCTCCTCCTTGCGCTTCCCGCCGCCGGAGCCGGGACGGTATCGCTGCTGATGGGCCGTCTCTCGTCTCGGTGGCGCGCGTGGGACCTCGTGCCGGTCGGCTACGCCATGATCGCCGTCGCCTACGTGGGCGTGCCGCTCGCCCCGGTCGTGGCGCTGGTGGCGTTCCCGGCCCTCGCCTACGGCATGGGTGAGGGTCTCACGATCGTGCCGCTCCAGGACTACGCGACCGCGCTGGCGCCCCAGGAGCACCGAGGCGTGGTCGTGGCGATGTGGGTGTCGGCCGT
>CAZTOV010000423.1:0-1674 GCA_964615175.1 uncultured Burkholderiales bacterium | reverse complement strand
TCGACGAGGCGATGGTCTCGGTCACGGCCGGCGAAACGTCCCCGGTGGTGGCCGGTATCGTCTACTGCGCCGTGATCGCTGCCTGCCAGAAGGTCTTCGACCTTCAGCGGGCTCGCGAGTGGACGACAGCGCTCGACCGGTGGTGCGACGGCCAACCGGGCCTCGTGCCGTACCGTGGCCAGTGCCTCGTGCACCGTGCCCAGATTCTGCAGATACGAGGGGCCTGGGAGGCGGCAGTCGGCGAGGCCGAGCAGGCCCGCCAATTGCTGATCGATCCTCCGCATCCCGCGATCGGCATGGCCTACTACCAGCTCGGAGAGCTTCATCGGCTTCGCGGTGAGCTCCCGGCCGCCGAGGCAGCCTATCGCGAAGCGCATGCCGGCGGCCACGACCCGTATCCGGGTCTAGCCCTCCTCCGCCTCGCCGAGGACCGCATGGAGGCGGCAGTCGCTGCCATCGAGATGGCTCTCGACGCGGCTCGGGACAGTATGAGCCGGGCGCAGCTCTTGCCCGCTTATGTCGAGATCATGCTCTCCGTAGGCCGTGAGGCGGAGGCGCGAACCGCCGCCAACGAGCTGACGGATCTGGCGGGGAAGGCCGGTACCACGGTGCTCGGGGCGGTCGCCGCCCAGGCGCGGGGTGCGGTACTGCTGGCCGACGACGATCCCGGGGCGGCGCTCGAGTCTCTGCACGATTCGTTGCGTGTCTGGCAGGAGCTGGAGGCGCCCTATGAGGCGGCCCAGGTCCGCGTGTTGCTGGCCGCGGCATGCCGACGGCTGGGTGACCTCGACCGCGCCGAGCTGGAGTATCACGCCGCCCGTGAGTCGTTCGCCCGACTCGGTGCCGGACCGGCCCTGGTCAGCCTCGACCAGCTCTTCGACCGGCGCACGGCCGTGCCCGTCACCGAGCGCGAGCTCGAGGTGCTGCGTCTGGTGGCAGGGGGCCACACCAACCGCCAGGTCGCTACCACGCTCGTGATCAGCGAGAAGACCGTCGAGCGACATCTATCCAACATCTTCAACAAGCTCGGGGTGTCGAACCGGGCTGCGGCCACCGCCTTTGCGTACGATCACGGCCTCTTGTAGCGGTACTCATATCCCATTGCGGGAAATCCCCCACGCGCCCCGCCCCCGAGAATGCTGGATTCTCCCGAAGTAGGCGGCGCCCCTCCTCCGTATCTTGCGCTGCAGAACCAAGGAGGTCCGACGCGATGAATACCCAGTCCGCCCGATCCACGTCCCTGTATGAGAAGTACGCCGCCAGCGCCGCCGAGATTTACGAGCGCCATTTCGTACCTAGCATTGGAGAGCCCTTCGCCCGCCGGCTGCTGGCTGCAGCCAATCCCGCGTCCGGCGAGCGGGTACTGGACGTCGCCTGCGGTACCGGGGTCGCCACCCGCCTCGCAGCCGAGGCAGTCGGTTCCGACGGCACGGCGGCCGGCCTAGACATCAACCCCGGCATGCTGGAGGTCGCGAGGAAAGTCTCGCCTCCAGGCATCGAGTGGCATGAGGCGCCGGCGGAGGACATGCCTCTTCCCGACTCCTCGTACGACCTGGTGCTGTGCGCCATGGGGCTGCAGTTCTTTCCCGAGCAGGTGAAGGCGTTGCAAGAGATGAGACGGGTCCTCGCTCCCGGTGGGCGAACGGTGGTCCTCACTCCTGGCCCCACCCCGCC
>CAZTOV010000422.1:0-1682 GCA_964615175.1 uncultured Burkholderiales bacterium | reverse complement strand
TCAAGGGGCCGGTCCCCGACGACGACTACCGCATCCCGCTCGGTGTCGCCCGGGTCGCCCGCGAGGGGTCCGACCTCACCCTGGTGTCGTACGGGATGGCGCTCCACCACTGCCTTGCCTCCGCCGAGGCGCTCGCCGAGGAGGGCGTGGGTGACGTCGAGGTGATCGACCTGCGCACGCTGCAGCCGTGGGACCGCGAGACCGTGTTCGCCTCGGTGGCCAAGACCAGCCGGGCGATGGTGGTGTCCGAGAGCAACCACTCCGTGTCGGTCGCCGCCGAGGTCTGCGCCACCGTGGCCGAGGAATGCTTCTTCGACCTCGACGCGCCGGTGAGCCGCCTGTGCACCGCCGACATTCCGGCCTTCCCCTTCGCCTCCGTGTTGGAAGAGGCCGCCCTGATCGAGCCCGATCGGGTGACGGCGGCGGTCCGGAAGCTCCTGGAGGTGTGAACCTCCTCGTTCTTGACTGTGTTTTGCCCGCTGAGCGGGCAAAACACAGTCAAGAACGAGGAGGCGACCCGAGCCATGGGGAGGCGGGGTTGGTGCGCTCCTTCCTTCTCGATCGAGGCGCCTTGTATGCTCGCTTCTGATGACTCGGGTGTTGGCGGTGGCCAACCAGAAGGGCGGCGTCGCCAAGACCACGACCGTCCAGTCGCTCGGGGCCGCCCTCGCCGAACTGGGCGAGCGGGTGCTCCTCGTCGATCTCGACGCCCAGGCCTGCCTCACCTACGCCACGGGACTCGACCCCGACGCCCTCGAGCGTTCGATCCACGATGTGTTCCTCGGCCGCTGCGGTGCCGCCGACATCCTCGAGAAGGTCGGCAACGTCTGCGTCCTCCCCTCGACGATCGACCTGGCCGGGTCCGAGGTGCACCTGCTCACCCGCACCGGGCGTGAATACGCGCTCCGGCGAGCCCTCGCCGACGTGCAGGACGAGTTCGACACCGTGCTCATCGACTGCCCACCCAGCCTGGGCGTGCTGACGATCAACGGGCTCACCGCCGCCCACGAGGTGCTCATCCCCCTCCAGTGCGAGACGCTCGGCCACCGGGGGGTCGGTCAGCTCCTCGACACCATCGACGACGTCCGCAACTTCACCAACCCCGCGCTGTCGGTGCGGGGGGCCATCGCCACCCTCTTCGACAGCCGCACCAAGCACGCCAACGAGATGCTCAACGCGGTCAGCGAGCGCTACGGCATCGAGGTGCTCGACCCGCCCGTGCGGAAGTCGGTGCGATTCGCCGAGGCCCCCGCCGAGGGCAAGACGATCTTCGATCACGCCGGCGGCACGCCCGGTGCCGACGCCTACCGGCAGCTCGCCCGCCAACTCCACGCCGACGCGGTCCCGCCGATGCACCCCCTGGCATGACCTCGGATCTCCAGGGCAAGCGGGCGCTGTTCGACCCCTCACCCGGCGACCCCAGCGAGCAGGCCGTCCGGCCGACGTCCAAGACCGGTCAGGCCGGCAAGCGCTCGCTGTTCAGCGCCGGCGAGCGCCAGCCGGGAACCGTGGTGATGCACTGCTCCGACTGCGGAGCCCGCACCCGGGTGAGCCTGATCGAGTACGCCAAGCTCCACTTCCCGTTCTGGCTGTGGATCCCAGGGCGCAGCTACTCGCGCCTCCTCCGCTGCCCCGCCTGCGAACGCCTCTCCTGGCAGGCCGTCCAGTTCTTCGCCTGACCC
>CAZTOV010000421.1:0-1682 GCA_964615175.1 uncultured Burkholderiales bacterium | reverse complement strand
TACTGCGCGAGGCGATGGCGACTCGCGCCGAGCTCGATCTCGCCAGCTACGACCGGTTCTTCCCCAGTCAGGACCTGCTTCCGAAGGGCGGGTTCGGCAACCTCATCGCCCTGCCGCTGCAAGGCCAAGCGGCCTCGGAGGGCAACGCGGTGTTCGTCGATCCGATCAGCCTCGAGCCCTACGACGACCAGTGGGCCTTCCTCAGCGACGTCCCGCTCGTGGACGCGGAAACTGTCCAGAGTCTGGCGCGTGAACTCGACCCGCCCGCCGCGTGGCGCGAGTTGGCCTCCGGGACATCACCGCCACCCGGCGCGCGGCCCGCACCCGAGCAGGTCGACGCGCAGCTGCGGACGGGGGTGTCGGTGGACAAGTCGGGGCTGCCCCCGTGGCTGCTGCGCGACATCAAGCACCTCGCATCCATCCACAACCCCGAGTTCTACAAGAAGCAGCGGATGCGCTTCTCCACCCACGACACCCCCCGGTTCATCGGCTGCTACCACGAGGACCTCACCCACCTACACATCCCCCGCGGGCTGCGCGAGGACCTCGCCGACCTGCTCGATGACCACGGGACCACCCTCACGGTCAGGGACGAACGGCCCGCACATCCGCCGGCGGATCTGGCCTTCACCGGTGAGCTCTCACCGCTCCAGGCCGATGCCGCCGAGACCCTGGCCCGCGACGATCTCGGGGTGCTCGTCGCCCCACCCGGCCTCGGCAAGACCGTGATCGCCTGCTCGATCGTCGCCGAGCGCGACCTCCCGACGCTGGTCCTCGTCACACGCACGCACCTGGTCGAACAGTGGCGAGCGGCCGCACGCGAACTTCTCGGGCTCGACGACAGCGCGATTGGACAGGTCGGTGGCGGCCGCGACCGGCCCGGCGGCCGGTTCGATATCTCCACGCTCCAGACCCTGGCCCGCCGTTCCGAGACGCTCGACGAACTGCTGGCCCCCTACGGACACGTCATCGCCGACGAGTGCCACCACATCCCCGCCCGGACCTTCGCCGATGTCATCGAGCGCGCACCCGCCCGCTACGTGCTGGGGCTCACGGCCACCCCGTACCGCAAGGACGGGCTCGACGGGATCATCGCGATGCAGTGCGGCCCGACCCGCTACGAGATCACCACCGGCGAGACACCCGCGGCCCGCCAACTCGACTTCGAACTCGCCATCCACGAGACCGACTTCGACCTCGACACCGACCCCGACACCCCGATCCACGAGATCTTCGCCGCGCTGGTCGGCGACACGGCGCGGACCGAGATGATCTGCCGCGACGTGACCGAAGCGGCCGCACGCGGGCGGCGCTGCCTCGTGCTCACCGAACGCAAGGACCACCTCAACGCGCTCGCCGACGGGCTGACCGCTGTCGGGAACGAACCAGCCGTACTCATCGGAGGTATCGGCAAGAAGGCCCGCCAGCGCGTGATCGAGCAGGCCGCCTCGCTCGAAGCCGGTGAGGGGTTCGTGATCCTCGCCACCGGCCGCTACATCGGCGAGGGCTTCGACTGCCCACCGCTCGACACGCTGTTCCTGACCTTCCCCGTCTCCTTCCGCGGGATCGTCGTGCAGTACACCGGCCGGCTGCTGCGCACCACCGCCGACAAGGAGGTCGTACGGGTCCACGACTACGCCGACACGAACGTGCCGATGCTGGCCCGCATGCTCGACAAGCGC
>CAZTOV010000420.1:0-1700 GCA_964615175.1 uncultured Burkholderiales bacterium | reverse complement strand
TCGTCTCGGCCATGACAGCTCCCCTTCGTTGGTCTGACCCGAAGGTACGGGCCACCAGGAGTTCTGTACAGGGCCAGTGGTCGCTTCCTGCCAGGAACTCGCCACAACACCACCGTTCCTGGCAGGAACCGGTCTCAGCTCTTATCCGCTACACGCGCTCCACGATCATCGCCCGTCCCCGGGCTCCTCGCTCCGCATCGTCGCCCTCAACAACACTGCGATGATCCTGGGGCCTGGTCCACCACTTGTGGGTGGTGGCGGGCGACGATCCCCGTCGGTGGTCGTCGCGTGAGTCTGACTCTCTTCAACACTGGCCTTGGTGCCTTGCTCGTGACCTGTCGGCTCGCGTGGTGACCATCGTTCGGGGCTCTCCGACCGGACGAACGTGACCTGATAGGAGACTGGCGAGAGGTCGCCCCCTCGCAGTGCTGTCCGCCGCCCGGCCGGAGCGCCGTTGACACCACCACCTGCGAGAGGAGATGGCATGACCACGATCGCACAGATCGAACCGGTTGAGGTGGTCGTCGGGGTGGACACCCACCTCGAGGTCCATGTGGCAGTGGCGCTCGATCATCTGGGACGGCGCCTCGGGGAGCGTCACATCACGGCCACGACCACCGGTTACGCCGAGCTGCTCGCTTGGGCGGAGGGCTTCGGGCCGGTCGCTGCGTTCGGAGTGGAGGGCACCGGCTCGTATGGGGCCGGGCTCACCCGGTTCCTCACCGAGCGGGGCCAGCAGGTCGTCGAGGTGATCCGCCCCAATCGCCAGACCCGCCGCCGGCACGGCAAGTCCGACCCTGCTGACGCCGAGGCGGCCGCCCGGGCGGTGATCTCCGGCGAAGCCGACGGTTCCCCCAAAGGCGGAAACGGGCCTGTGGAGGCGATCCGGGTTCTGCGTATCGCCCGCAGCACTGCCCGCAAGGCCCGCACCCAGGCCATCAACGCGCTCAACGCCCTGGTGGTGACCGCCCCCGACGACCTCCGAGAAGCCCTCGCCGGTCTCTCCGCCAAGACCCTCGCCCAGACCACCTCCGAGTTGTGCTCCGCGGAGCACAACAGCGTCGCGTCGGCCACCCGGCAGGCGCTCGCCAGCCTCGGGGACCGCTACCTCGCCCTCGACGAAGAAATCGCCGACCTCGACGAATCGCTGGACGCCCTCACTGCCCAGGCCGCTCCCGCACTCCTCGAGCTCTTCGGCGTCGGCCCCGACAGTGCCGGAGCCCTCCTCGTCGCCGCCGGCGACCAACCCCAACGACTGCGCTCCGAAGCCGCCTTCGCCATGCTCTGCGGCGTCGGCCCCCTCGACGCCTCCTCCGGCAAACAGCAACGACACCGCCTCAACCGCGGCGGCAACCGGCAAGCCAACGCCGCCCTCTACCGCATCGTCGTCGTCCGCCTCCGACATCACCAACCCACCCGCGACTACATGACCCGACGACTCCAAGAAGGCAAAACCAAACCCGAGATCATCCGCTGCCTCAAGCGCTACGTCGCCCGCGAAGTCCACACCGCCCTCAAACACAGCCCCATCCATCAGACCCACATCGCCGCTTGACATCTATAGGAGCGTCACGACCAGGTGCCACCAGTCGCACGCTGCGCAACGCCCCCGGTCGACTCGCGCTCCTGTGCAGGTCTCTACACGCGCTCCACGATCATCGCCATTCCTTGGCCGCCGCCGACGCACATGGTTTCGAGGC
>CAZTOV010000419.1:0-1705 GCA_964615175.1 uncultured Burkholderiales bacterium | reverse complement strand
CGAAGGTGAGCCGTGCCACCCGGTCGTGTTCGGTCAGGTTCCAGAAGCTCATACCCGGACCGTACCCGTGGTACCCCGAGCACGGCCACGGATGTTGGAGGAGCCGACGAGATGTCGGCGGGCAGAGAACACGTTCCCCTCCGTTGACGGGCACGACCCGGGAGGGGACCGTGGCACCGACACGCACCTCTACGAGCCCCGCGACCTGTGCGAGTGACGTGGTCGCCATGTCGAGGGCGCGGTGGCCGACAAGCTCTTCGGTGGCAACCTCCGATTCCTGCTGCGCGACACTGACTCAACGCTGACACGAACGTCAGGTTCCCGAACTCGGGACCTTGACTGTTGTTATGGCGCAACCGAGAGGCCAAGTTCGGGTGAGAGCGAGGAGCATTCGTCGTGGCCGAGATCCGTGAAACCGTCATCTGTGACGCCGTCCGCACCCCCATCGGGAAGCGGAAGGGGGCGCTGGCGAACTGGCACCCCGTCGACCTCCTCGCCTTCACGCTGAAGGCGCTCGTCGACCGCACCGGGGTGGACCCCGGCCAGGTCGACGACGTGATCGCCGGGTGCGTCACCCAGGTCGGGGAGCAGAGCACCAACGTGGGCCGCAACGGCTGGGTGGCAGCCGGGTTCCCGCAGCACGTGCCCGGCACGACGGTCGACCGCCAGTGCGGGTCGAGCCAGCAGGCGATGCACTTCGCCGCACAGGGCGTGATGGCCGGCGGCTACGACCTCGCCGTCGCCTGCGGCGTGGAGGCGATGACCCGGGTGCCGCTGGCGTCGAACGCCAAGGGGGGTGAGGGCCCCTTCCCCGGGTCGTACCTGGACGAGATCGACGGGAAGCTCTGGACCCAATTCCAGGTGGCCAACGAGCTGGCCAAGCAGGATGGCATCAGCCGCGAGCTGATGGACGAGTACTCGGTGGAGTCGCACCGGCGGGCCCACGAGAACTGGGAGAACGGCCACTTCGAGGCCGAGACCGTGCCGGTGCCGATCCTCGACGAGGAGGGCCGCGAGACCGGCGAGATGCTCGAGCGCGACGAGGGCATCCGGCCCAAATCGAGCGCCGAGACCCTGGGCAACCTTCCTTCGGCCCAGAGCTGGGACGACGGTGCTCCCGACATCACCGCCGGAAACTCGTCACAGACCTCCGACGGCGCCGCCGCCATGCTCATCGCCGACCGGGCGACCGCCGAGAAGCTCGGACTGCCGATCCGGGCCCGCTTCCTCCACCTGCACGTCGGCGCCGACGACGCCGTGCTCGTGCTGTCGGCCCCCAATCCCGTGACCCGCACGATCCTGGAGCGCAGCGGGATGAAGGTCGACGAGTTCGACGGCATCGAGTGCAACGAGGCCTTCGCCGCCATCGCCCTGCGCTGGGCGCAGGAGTTCGAGCCCGAGGCCGAGCGCTTCAACCCTCGCGGCGGAGCCGTAGCCATCGGGCATCCCCTCGGCGCGTCGGGGGTGCGGCTGATGACGACGCTGCTCAACCACCTCGACGCCGTCGACGGCCGCTACGGCTTCCAGACCATGTGCGAAGGCGGCGGCCAGGCCAACGCCACCATCGTCGAACGCCTGCCCTGAGACCCTGTGTGTGCATGGCGTCGCGCTACAGCGCGACGCCATGCACACACAGGGTCTGGTTACTGGCGCGGGAGTTTGATGGCGCGGTCGGCGATGATGTTCTTCTGGACCTCGGTGGTGC
>CAZTOV010000418.1:0-1708 GCA_964615175.1 uncultured Burkholderiales bacterium | reverse complement strand
CCGCCGACGAGCGCCTCGAGCCGTTCCTCCGCGACGAGTGCGGCCTCGAGTACGGCGACTGAACCTCGGACCGCGGAGGTGACGGCGTGAGCGGCGACGCGTGGCTGACGCTTGCGGTCCTGGGAATCATGCTCGCGGTGCTCGTCAGCGGGCGGGTGAGCCCCGTGGTGGCGGTGCTCGGCGCCACGGTGGCGCTGCTGGTGGCCGACGTGACCACGCCGCAACAGGCCTTCTCGGGCTTCGCCAACCCGGCGCCGATCACGGTGGGCGCCCTCTACGTGCTCGCCCGCGCCGTCGAGAAGACGGGGGCGCTCGAGTGGCTCACCTCGTGGATCCTCCCCGCCGCGCCGCGTGCCGGGGTCCCGGTGCGGCGCCAGCTCGGTCGGTTCCTCCCGACGCCGCTGGTGTCGTCGGCGGTCCTCAACAACACCACGGTGGTGGCGATGCTCTCGCCCCGCGTGCTGGCGTGGGCGCGGCGCACCGGCCGGCCGGTGTCGAAGTTCCTCATGCCGCTCAGCTTCGCCGCCGTGCTCGGCGGCCTCCTCACGGTCATCGGCACCTCCACCAACCTGGTGGTCTCGGGCCTCCTCGAAGCGGCGGGGGAGGACGCCATCGGCCTCTTCGAGATCACCAAGGCCGGTCTGCCCATCGTCGCCGTCGGGCTGGTCGTGCTCCTGTTGGTCGCTCCCTGGGTCCTCCCCGATCGCCGCGCCCCGGGAGCCCCTACGGAGGAGTCGGCGCGAGAGTTCACCGTCGAGATGCGGGTCGACCGCCGTAGCCCGCTCGTCGGCCGCACGGTGGCGGGGGCGGGCCTGCGGAACCTCGAGGGTGTGTACCTGGTCGAGATCGAGCGGTCCGGCCGGACCGTGGCGCCGGTGCCGCCCGACGAGGAGCTGCGTGAGGGCGACCACCTGACCTTCGCCGGCAACGTCGCCCGGGTGGTCGACCTCCAGCAGATGCCGGGGCTGGTCCCCGCCGAGGAGCACCACTTCCAGGTGGTGGGCGACCGCCGCCGCACGTTCTACGAGATGGTGGTGGCGTCGAACTCGTCGCTGGTCGGCACCACGCTGAAGGAGAGCGGGTTCCGCGACCGCTTCAGCGGCGCGGTGGTCGCCATCCACCGGGCGGGCGAACGGGTGCCGGGCAAGCTGGGGAGCGTCACCCTGCGGTCGGGCGATGTCCTTCTCGTGCTCTCCGACGCCAACCTCCACCACCGGGTGCGCGACCACCGCGACTTCCTCGTGGTGGCCCGCCTCGACGAGGGCGTTCCGCCCCGTCGCGAGCACGCCCGTCTCGTCGAGGCGGCGATCCTGGCGTTCCTCGTCGTGGTCGGCGTGGGCTGGTTCGACGTGCTCGAGGCGTCGCTGCTCCTCGGCTTCGGCCTGGTGGCCACCCGGGTGCTCGCGCCGGGCGAGGCCCGCGACGCGGTCGACCTCGACGTCGTCGTGCTCATCGCCGCCGCCTTCGGGATCGGCGAGGCGATGACGGTGAGCGGTCTCGCCGGCGAGATGGCCGAGGGGCTCGTCGACGCCTTCGGCGGCTGGGGCGATATCGGCCTCCTCGCCGGGGTGTTGATCGCCACCGTGGTGCTCACCGAGCTGATCACCAACAACGCGGCCGCCGTGTTGATGTTCCCCATCGCCGTGGCCACCGCCACCGGGGCCGGTCTCGACCCCCGGCCCTTCGCCATCGCGGTGGCGATCGGGGC
>CAZTOV010000417.1:0-1724 GCA_964615175.1 uncultured Burkholderiales bacterium | reverse complement strand
ACGTCGTGAGGGGCGAGCGCGACCCACTCGCCATCTCCCCGCTCGAGCCAGCGCCTCAGTCCCTCGTTGGCGGCGGGACCGAAGCCGAAGTTGCCCGGCAGGCGAACGATCTCGGCTTCGGGGAGCGCCGCGGCGATGGCGTCACGTGCCTCGGGCCGGGATCCGTTGTCGACCACCATGATCGAGACGTTCCCGGCCTGCTCGAGGAACGCCCGAGCGGCGGCGATGCAGCGGCGGGGTTGTTCGCGGTGGACGAGAACGACGGTCACTCGAGATGAGGGCTGCGGTGGCATGGGGCGCCCAACGGTATTGGGCCGGGCCTCAGAACGCCACGCAGCGCACCCGGGGGAGCCCGGCCGCCGCGAGGTCCCAGGTCGCTCCGGCATCGTCCGACAGGTAGACGTCGCCCTCCGCGGTCCCGAATGCCACCCGATCACCGTCGCTCGTCAGGCAGTGGGTGTCGACGTTGTGGCGGAAGACCATGGGCAGGCCGACGTCGCAGCGTTCGAACGGTCGGTCGGCGCTGACGCGGCGGTAAACGGCGGCGTGATCGGTCGACGGTCCGGTGGAGACCGTCACCAAGACGACCGCGCCTTCGTCGCCCGCCACCGCGGTGGCCCGACAGTACGGGGCGTGGAGGCCGTCGGTCGACCACTCGAAGGTGTGTCCGGCATCGGCGCTTTCGCCGAAGCCGACGGCGGCGGCGGCGACGGTCGATCCGTCGGCACCCGAGACCACCTGGTGGACGTCGGCGTCGGTCTCGACCACCTGCTGCCATGTCTCGAGGTCGGGCGATCGCCAGATGCCGCCGACGTGCACGTTGACCAGGACACCGCCGCCGGGCGTCGGGGCGAGCGAGCGCACGTCGGGAGGGTCGCCCCACGGCGTGTACCACTCGTCGCGCCCGTCGATGGCGTCGAAGGCGGACAACGGCGTGACCCGGCCCTCCACGATCTCGCAGAGGTGCGCACCCGAGGTGCCGGCGAGGATCCGTCCGTGGAAGGGCAGCGTGCAGTGCACGGTGAGATCGTTCGGGCGGGCGATCTCGTCGAATCGGGCGTCGGTCCCACCCCGGACGACCCGGTCGTCGGCCACCACCACGAGGTCGTCGCCGTCTCGGGCGATGTGGCGCGCCTCGCCGTCGAGCAGCGTCTCGGCCGCGCCCTTCTCGACCGCGAACAACCCGCTGTCGGTGCCGACCCAGAGCATGGCCTCCACGGTAGGGCGGTACGGCCGGCTCACGCTCCGAAGGCGCGGAGCGCGCGGTCGACGAGAGCCTCGATGAACCGGGTCGGGGTGCGCTCCCGGGTGAGGAGGCGGCGGTAGAACAGCGGATCGGCGAGCATGTGGGCCATCAGTTCGACATCGGTCTCGTGGGGCAGGTGGCGGTCGGCCGCGGCGGCCGCCAGCCGCTCGACCAGGGGCCGGCGGTGGTCTTGCTCCACCTCCCGGGCGAGCGCGGCGATCTCGGGTTCGCGCTCGGCGGCCTCGACCAGGGCGGGGAGGCACTGCGACCAGCGCGCCTGCTCCAGCTCGTCGGCGAGCGCGCACAGCATGGTGACGAGGTCGGCGTAGAGGTCATGAGAGGGCTCGCCCGGCGCGGGGCGGGGGAGCGAGCCGAACGCGTCGAGGACGACGGCCGACAGCGTCGGCCAGTGCCGGTAGATCGTCGTCTTGGCGACCCCCGAGCGTTCGGAGACACCGGCCACCGTGGTGCCCGACCA
>CAZTOV010000416.1:0-1732 GCA_964615175.1 uncultured Burkholderiales bacterium | reverse complement strand
CAGGTCGTGGGCCTGGCGTTGGGTCGACGACGGCGACGCCGAGCCCGAGTCGATGATGCCGAGGCGCATGTCGAGCGCGGGCGCGGCCAACAGGCCCAACACGCCGAGCGCTGCGACGAGCCAGACCACCGGGCGGTCGGTCACCCGTCGGGCCCACCGGGTGCCGAGGGTGTCGCTTCCGTCGCGTTCGTGGTGGCGACGGCCGAGGCCGGGGACGCGGAGCCGGTCGATGCGGGGGCCGATCATCGTGAGGAGCGCGGGGATGAGCGTGACGGCGAGGGCCACCGCCACGGTGACCGCGATCGCCGACGCCAGGCCCATGGCGGTGAGCCAGGGGATGCCCACGACTACGAGGCCGCTGAGCGCGATGACCACCGTGGCGCCGGCGAAGACGACGGCCGAGCCCGCGGTGGCGTTGGCGCGGGCGGCGGCGTCGGCGGGTGGGAGACCCTCGTCGAGGAACTCACGGTGGCGAGTGAGGACGAACAGCGCGTAGTCGATGCCGACGGCGATGCCGATCATGGTCGCCAGCGTCGGCGCGCTCGACGACAGGTCGGTGACGGCGGCGAGGAGGCCGATCCCCGTGAGGCTCACGAGGAGGCCCAGCCCCGCGGTGATGAGCGGAAGGCCCATGGCGACCACCGAGCCGAACGCCACCAGCAGGATCATGATGGCGGCGAGGACGCCGATGGTCTCGGCGGTGCGGGTCTCGGGCTGCTCTGAGACCTGCACCACGTCGCCACCGAACTCGACGGTGAGCCCGGCTGCGCGGGCAGGGTCGGCGGCGGCGTGCAACTCCTCGACGGCCTCGGCGCCCACGTCCTCCATCGCCACCGGGTAGCGCACCTCGGAGAAGGCAACGCTTCCGTCGGGGGCGAGGCTCAGCGGCGTGAAGGGTTCGGTGACGTCGACCACCCCCTCGAGGCCGGCGATCCGGTCGAGGGTCTCGCGCACGACCGCCGCGTTGGCCGGGTCGTCGAGCCGGCCGTCGTCGACGGCGAAGACGGCACGGGCCGTGGACCCCGACTGAGCGGGGAAGCGCTCGTCGAGCAGGTCGAAGGCCTGCTGCGATTCGGTGCCGGGGATGGTGAAGTCCTCGCTGGTCTCGCCCCCGGCGACGGTGGAGATGCCTGCGATCAGGAGAGCGACGACGATCCAACCGAGCACGACGACGCGGCGGTGGGCCGCGGCGAAGCGGCCGATGCGGTGGAGGAGGAGCGACATGCCCGCCATCCTATGTGTCAGTCCTGACATCAAGCACTTCTGACACGGTGTGAAACGGGTCACAGGCTCGTACGGTCAACGGTGGATAAGCTTGTGGATATCTATGTCAGGTCTGACAGATGTCACTCATGATCAGCATCGAGGCGGCGCTGCGCCCGTCGGCCGACGCGAGCGCAAGAAGCAGGAGACGCACCGGGCGCTCGAGGGGGCCGCGTGGCGGCTGTTCCTGCGCAAGGGCTTCGACACCACGACCATCGACGACATCACCGAGGCGGTCGACGTCAGCCAGCGCACCTTCTTCCGGCATTTCGCCTCGAAGGAGGCCGTGCTCTACGCCGATCTCGACGACCAGCTGGTGGAGCTGCGCGCGGAGCTGCGGGCCCGGCCGGGCGACGAGCGCCTCCTCACGGCGGTTCGTCGCGCGGTCCTGGCGCTCGCCGACGACTTCACCGAGCGTCGCGAGCAGCATCTGATGCGTGCCCAAATCGCGCAGGCGAGCCCGGCGGTC
>CAZTOV010000415.1:0-1738 GCA_964615175.1 uncultured Burkholderiales bacterium | reverse complement strand
CGAGTACATGGCGAGCGTGAGGCCGGTGCGGAACCGGCGGGCGACCGGGTAGGCGAGTCCGAGCCGGGCGGCCATCGCCCATGCCCCCACACCGAGGCGGCGGGCGAAGCGCTCGAACACCTGGTGCTCCTCGGTGACGAGCACCACCGCAGCGGCGGTGAGCACGACCCCCTGCACGACGAACACCTGGATGCCGGCCTCGCCCAGGGAGACCAGCAACGGGAAGCCGACCGCCCCCCAGAACAGCGTGAGCAGCGTCGCCGTGAGGATGAGCCGCCGGCTGTCGAGCCAGCGGGAGACGAGCAGGCCGACGCCGAGCACGGCGAGCACGGGGCCAATGAGGCCGAGGGCCGGCGAATCGCCCGCCAACCCCGACACCGACGCCGCGCCACCGATCATCGCGAGGAGGGCACCGACCACCAGCCAGCGGAGCCTGAGGCCGTCGCGCACCTGCCGGCGGTCGGGCAGATCGCGGATCGCCGAGATCACGTTGAACCTCGAGATACGGATGCTCGTGAGCACCACCGCCACGATGGCGATGGCGAACCCGAATCCGAACCCGGTGAAGAGGCTCTCCGACGTCGCCGAGAACCGGAGGTCGAGACCGAATCCTTCGACGTCGGCGGAGAAGATGCGTTCGACCCCCGCGATGATGACCCGCCCGAGGCCGAGACCGACGAGCGTGCCGGCTGCGGACGCGACCAGCGAGTACGCCCACCCTTCGGTCGAGAAGGCTCCGACGAGGGACGCGCGACGGAGGCCCACGGCCCGGAGCATCCCCAGCTCCTGCTTCCGCTCCTCGCCCAGCATCACGAAGATGTTCACGAGGAGCAGGATCCCGGCGAGGATCCCGAAGGTGCCCATGGCGCCGAACAACTCCTCGAACGAGGCCGCGTCCTCCTCGGCGTCGTCGAGAATGTCCTGCTTGACCGGCACCACCGCCACACCCAGGTCGCCCACGACGCGCTCGAGGCGGCGTGTGACTTCGTCCGTGTGGACGGCACCGTCCTCGACGCCTCCGGCGTTCGACACCGCGACGATGCGATCGGCGGGCGCGAACTGCGAACCGATCTCGCTCCGCACGCCGGCGGAGAGGTCGGCGATCGTGCCGGGCGGAACCAGGACGTTGCGCGACTGCTGGTTGAAGAATCCGCTCGTGAATCCGGCGACGCCCTTGGCGTCGATCACCCGCTCGACGATCAGGGAGCGGGACCGCCCGAACGCGAAGACATCGACCTCGTCACCCGCTCCGATCTCGAGCTTGTCGGCGAGATCCTCCGTGACCACCGCGTGACCGGGGTCGGGAGTCGACCCTTCGATCCCGGTGATCGAGGGTTCGTGGCCGAACGCCCTCGCCTCTTCGAAATCAAGTTCGAGGAGGTTCGAACGGGGCGCAGCCAGCCGCTCGCCCTCGGGCCCCGCGGCCGTCGCCACCGAGAGTCGGGAGAAGCCGAGCACGCCGTCGATCAGAGCGCTGCGCGTCTCCTCCACGCTGGCGAGGGTGTCGGCGAAGACCCCTTCCTCGGGGGTCACGATCACTTCGTCGATCGGCCCGAGGCGGGTGTGGGCGATTCCGCGAACGGACGAGTCGATGGTGTCGCCGACCACCAGGGAGCCGACGATGATGGCGGTGCCGAACAGCGACCCGAGGACCACGAACATCGCTTCGCGGGGACGCCGCAACGTGTTGCGGACGGCGAGACGGCGCAGGACGGGCCGACGAGTGAGGACGAAGAGG
>CAZTOV010000414.1:0-1747 GCA_964615175.1 uncultured Burkholderiales bacterium | reverse complement strand
GCGTCGACGGCGTCGGTCGCCATCCGCCGGTAGGTGGTGAGCTTGCCGCCGGTGATGGTGACCAGACCGCTTCCGCTCACCCGCACGGTATGACGCCGCGAGAGGTCGGCGGTGCGCTCGTCGTCAGCGCCCTTCCCGAGGGGTCGCAGCCCGGCCCACGTGCCGACGACGTCGCCGGGTGTGATCGGCTCACGCACCCAGCTGTTGACCGCTCCGAGGAGGTAATCGACCTCTTCTCTCGTGCAGACGGGCTCGTCGAGCGATCCGGCATAGTCGGTGTCGGTCGTCCCGATGTACACGTGGTCGCCCCACGGGATCACGAACACCGACCGGCGGTCGTTCGGCACCGGGAGCACCGCGGCGCTGTTGGTCGGGAGACGGTCGCGGGGCACCGTGATGTGGACGCCCTTCGCCGGGCGGATGCTGTCGGGGTCGTGGCCCTCGTCGAGCTCGCGGACCTCGTCGGCCCACACGCCGGCGGCGTTGATCATCACCGGGGCCGCCACGGCCAGCTCCCGTCCCTCGAGACGGTCGGCGACCCGCAGGCCCGCGACCCGTCCGGCCGTCTTCTCTACCCCGACCGCCTCGAGGTGGTTGAGCGCGGGGGTGCCGAATCGGTGCACCGCGGTCATCACGACCGCGAGCGTGAGGCGGACGTCGTCGGCCTTGGCGTCCCAGTAGAGGTAGGCGGAAGAGAATCGCTCGGGGTCGAGGGCGGGGACGTGCTCGGCGGCGGCCTCGGGTTTCACGCGACGGTGGCGGTGGCCGATGCGGAGCCCTCCGGTGAGGTCGTAGAGCCACAGGCCGAGGCCGACGGCCCGGGCGTGGGCCCGAGATTCGAGAGGGATGAGGAAGGGCTGGGGCTCGACGAGGTGGGGGGCGGTGCGGAGGAGCACCTGGCGTTCGGCGAGGGCTTCATAGACCAGCCGGAACTCCCGTTGCTCGAGGTACCGCAGCCCGCCGTGGACCAGCTTCGACGAACGCGACGACGTCCCGGACGCGAAGTCGTCGCGTTCCACGAGGGCGACCCGCAGGCCTCGGGATGCCGCGTCGAGCAGCACGCCGGCGCCCGTGATCCCGCCACCGACGACGACCACGTCGAAGGTGTCGTGGTCGAGGCGGTCGAGCGTGCGTTGACGATCGGCGACGCTCCAGGTCATCGGGATGTCATCGGGTCGGTCGGGTGGTGGTCACGGCAGCATCCTATGAGACGCCCCTCCCTGGAGAAGACCCCACCACTCCGGACGAACCGGACACCAGGGACTCGAATCCGCGGTCCGAACCCTTGCGCGGCGGGGCCCACCTTGGCATCATCGAGGTCCGCGTTGCGCGCGAAGAGCGCGCAATCAACCGAGGAGAGTGGTAACCGTGTGGGGGACGCCGATCACCGCTACGGGTCACCGCCGAGTGGCCCTCCGTCTCGGCGACCGGAGCGAAGCGCCGTCGGAGGCGTGGCGCCGGCAGGCGGCCTGTCGAGGCCTCGATTCCTCGCTGTTCCATCCCGTCGACCACGAGGGGAACGAGGACGAATCCACCGCCGAGTTGGCCCGAGCCGTGTGCGGCCGGTGCTCGGTCCGGGAGGCGTGTCTCGAGTATGCGCTCACATCTCCGGAACGCCACGGCATCTGGGGCGGCCTCACCGCCAAGGAGCGCCGCCGCATCCTCCGCCGCCGTCAGCGCAGCGCGTAGAACCGTCGCTTACTGCCGGTAACTCGCCAAACCGCCACCGTTACTGGAGGTAAGCGAA
>CAZTOV010000413.1:0-1758 GCA_964615175.1 uncultured Burkholderiales bacterium | reverse complement strand
GGGGCCCCATGCTCTGGAGGAGCCGACGAGATGTCGGCGGGCAGATAAGTGGAGGCCGGCGACCGTATCGTTCTCGTCCTCTCCGGGCTGCTGGTGGTTCTCTCTGGCGTCCTGGTCATGATCGAGACCGCGGTGCTCGGCGTAAGTCGGATCCGGGCCCTCGCCTGGGCTGAGGAAGAGCGGCGGGGAGCCGTGCGCCTCGCCCGGGTTCTCGAACATCCGGAGCGGCCGCTCGCGGTGGCGTCGCTCCTGCGGATGGCGGGTCGGGTGGCAGCGGCCACCATGGTCGGCATCGTCGGGTGGCGTGAGGGCGGTGGGCTCGGGGCCCTTCTGGCTGTCGTGTTGTTGCTGGCATTCGTGCTGCTCGTCGGTGAGATCGCCCCTCGTCGACTCGCCGCGCGGATCGGTGATCCGGTCGCGCGCCGGGCGGCGGCACCGTTGTTCGCGCTCGCCCGGGTCGCGCCGCTTGCCTGGCTGGCTCGGACGGTGGTGTCGGTGCCGGCCCGGTCGAAGCCGGGTGAGAACGGGGTTTCCGACGAGAGCGCCGGGAACGGCGACTCCGACGACGACGACGAGCTCGACCCGGAAGAGCAGCAGCTCATCCACTCCATCTTCGAGTTCGGCGACACCGTGGTGCGTGAAGTGATGGTGCCCCGCACCGACATGGTGACGGTGCCGGTCGAGGCATCAGTCGACGACGCTCTCGACCTGGCCATCCCGGCCGGCTTCTCGCGCCTTCCCGTGCACCGCGGGTCCGTCGACGATGTCGCCGGGCTCGTGTTCGTGAAGGACCTGATCCGGGCGGCGCGCCGGGGTCGATCCGACCGACGGGTCTCGGAGGTCCTGCGGAAGGCCGTGTTCGTCCCGGAACAGAAGCGAGTCGCCGAGCTGTTGCGCGAGATGCAGACCCGCCAGTTCCACATGGCCGTCGTCATCGACGAGTACGGGGGCACCGCGGGCCTGATCACACTCGAGGACGTCCTCGAGGAGATCGTGGGTGAGATCATCGACGAGTACGACGTCGAGGAACCCCACGTCGAGGAGCTCGACGGCGGCGTCCTGCGCGTCGCCGGGCGCACCCCGATCGACGAGATCAACAGCCTCCTCGAGGTCGAACTGCCGGCGACCGAGTGGGACACGGTCGGAGGGTTGATCTTCGACCTCGTCGGGCACGTGCCGGCCGAGGGTGAGTCGGTCTCGGTGCAGGGCATCGACTTCGAAGCGGAACGGGTGCAGGGTCGTCGCATCGTCAGCGTTCTCGTCCGCGCGCACGAGCTTCCGACCGAGCAGCAGGCCACGGGGTCGTGACGACAGGCGCCGACGGCGATGCCGCGACGGGGGGCGATCACCGCTCGGGCTTCGTCACCATCGTCGGTCGCCCCAACGTGGGGAAGTCGACGCTGCTCAACGCGATGGTGGGAGCGAAGGTCTCGATCGTTTCCGACAAGCCCCAGACCACCCGGAACACGGTGCGCGGAGTCGCGACCCGCGACGACGTGCAGGCGGTGTTCATCGACACACCGGGCCTCCACCGGCCACGTACCCGGTTGGGGGAGCGCCTCAACCGGCGGGCCCTCGACGCGCTCGAAGAGGTCGACGTGGTGGTGGTGGTCATCGAGGCCGACGCCGAGGTCGGGCCCGGCGACCGATTCGTGAGCCAGCACGCGCTCGCGGTGAGCACTCCGGCGATCATCGCGGTGAACAAGGTCGACCGCGCGTCGCCCGAGGGCATCGCCGCCCAGCTCGCTCGGCTCGAGG
>CAZTOV010000412.1:0-1764 GCA_964615175.1 uncultured Burkholderiales bacterium | reverse complement strand
GCGACACCCGACATCATCGCCTCGAACATGTCGTAGCCCTCACGCTGCCACTCGGTGAGCGGGTCCTTCTGGCCCATGGCCCGGAGGTTGATGCCCTCCTGGAGGTAGTCCATCTCGTAGAGGTGCTCGCGCCAGCGGCGGTCGATGACCGACAACATCACCTTGCGCTCGATCTCACGGAGCTGCTCTTCGCCGATCTCCTGCTCCTTGGCCTCGTACTGGGCGACGGCGTCGTCGATGAAGGCCCGCTCGAGATCCCGAAGCTCGTGGATCTCCTCGAGCTGGTCCTCGCTGATGGAGGTGTCGAAGTAGGTGCGGATCTGGGTGAGCAGCCCCTCGCGGTCCCAGTCCTCCGAGTACTCCTCCCCGCAGTAGTCGACCACCGCATTGACGATGGCGTCCTCGATCGCCTCCAGAGCCTCGTCGCGCAGGTCGCGGCCCTCGATGACCTTCTGCCGCAGCGCGTAGACGACCTTGCGCTGCTCGTTCATCACCTCGTCGTACTTGAGCACGTTCTTCCGGATCTCGAAGTTGCGGTCCTCGACCGTGCTCTGCGCCCGTTCGACGGAGCGGCTCACCATGCGTGACTCGATCGGGACTTCATCGTCGAGGGTCTTGCCCATGACCCACTCCATGGCGCCGGTCGCGAACAAGCGCATCAGGTCGTCCTCGAGCGACAGGTAGAAACGGCTCGCACCGGGGTCGCCCTGGCGGCCGGAGCGGCCACGGAGCTGATCGTCGATGCGGCGGCTTTCGTGCCGCTCGGTGCCGAGAACGTAGAGGCCTCCCGCCTCCCGGACCTGGCGCCCCTGCTCGTCGCACTGCGGCTTGAACTCGGCCGTGAGCTTGTCGACACGCTCCTCGTAATCGGGGTCGTCCGGAGTGACACCTTCGATCGCCAGCTCACGCTTGGCCATGCCTTCGGGGTTGCCCCCGAGGAGGATGTCGACACCGCGTCCGGCCATGTTGGTGGCCACCGTCACCGAACCGGGCCGGCCCGCCTGGGTGATGATCTCGGCCTCGCGGAAGTGCTGCTTGGCGTTGAGGATCTCGTGGGGGACCCCACGACGTTTGAGGTACCCGGCGAGGCGTTCCGACTTCTCCACCGACGTGGTCCCGACGAGGACGGGCTGGCCCCGCTGGTTGCGCTCGAAGATGTCCTCGGTGACCGCCTTGAACTTGGCGTCCTCGGTCTTGTAGATGAGGTCGGCCTTGTCGTCGCGGACGATCGGTTCGTTGGTCGGGATCGGCACCGACTCGAGGTCGTAGACGTGGGCGAACTCGCCGGCCTGGGTCATGGCGGTGCCGGTCATGCCGGCCAACTTGTCGTAGAGGCGGAAGTAGTTCTGGATGGTGATGGTGGCGAGGGTCTGGTTCTCCTCCTTGATCCCCACGCCTTCCTTCGCCTCGACCGCCTGGTGGAGGCCCTCGCTCCATCGCCGGCCTTCGAGGATGCGACCGGTGAACTCGTCGACGATCTTCACCTCGCCGTCCTGGATGATGTAGTCCTTGTCGAGCTTGAACAGCTCCTTGGCCCGCAGGGCCGCCTGGAGCTGGTGGACGTAGTTCTGGTTGACGTCTTCGTAGAGGTTGTCGACGCCGAGGGCCTGCTCGACCCGGGCGATGCCCTCTTCGGTGGGGGCGACCGTGCGCTTCTTCTCGTCGACCTCGTAGTCGCGCTCGGCCTGGAGGCCCTTCACGACCCGGGCGAACTCGCCGTAGAGGTCGGCGGCGTCGTCGGCCCGCCCCGAGATGATCAGTGGC
>CAZTOV010000411.1:0-1765 GCA_964615175.1 uncultured Burkholderiales bacterium | reverse complement strand
TCCTCGAAGATCAACCACTGCCACAGCGACGCCCCCCTGCCGCCGTACTCCTCGGACCACGACACCACCGACCAGCCATCCTCGTAGAGGAGCCGGTCCCACTCGCGGAGCCGCTCGAACCCGGCGCGGGCATTCGACGACACGCCGCGGAAGGGCTCGACGTGGGCCTCGAGCCACGCCCGTGCCTCGGCCCGGAACGCCTCGTCCTCTGCGCTGTAGGTCAGATCCATCTAACGCTTGAGGATCACGGAGGAGCCGTGGCCGAAGAGGCCCTGGTTGGCGGTGATGCCGACGCGGGCGTCCTCGACCTGGCGGTCGCCCGCCTGGCCCCGGAGCTGCCAGGTCAGCTCGCACACCTGCGCGAGGGCCTGGGCGGGTACGGCCTCACCGAAGCTGGCGAGACCCCCCGAGGGGTTCACCGGGAGCCGGCCGCCGACGGTCGTCACGCCGTCGTGGAGCAGCTTCTCGGCCTCGCCCGCCTCACAGAAACCGAGGTTCTCGTACCAGTCGAGCTCGAGGGCGGTGGACAGGTCGTAGACCTCGGCCACGTCGACGTCGTCGGGCCCCAGCCCGGCTTCTTCGTACGCGGCCCGCCCGATCGAGTCGCGGAACGTGACGTCGGGGGCGTCGACGGCCGCCCACGAGTCGGTCGAGAAGTTGGGCATCTCGATGACCGCGTTGGGGTACTCGGGTGTGACCGTCGCCACCGCCGCCACCCGCACCCCGTCGCCGTTACCGTTGCCGTGCCGGCGGGCGAACGCCTCGGAGCACAGCACCACCGCCGCGGCTCCGTCGGAGGTGGCACAGATGTCGAGCAGGTGCAGCGGGTCGGAGACGAGCGGCGACTCGAGCACCTCGTCGACCGACACCTCCTTGCGGAAGCGGGCATTGTCGTTGGCGAGCCCGTGGCGGGCGTTCTTCACCTTCACCTGCGCGAAGTCACGTTCGGTCGACCCGTGGAGGGCCATCCGCCGCCGCGCGTAGAGGCCGAAGTAGGTGGGGTTGGTCGCGCCGAGGAGGCGGAACCGCAGCCAGTCGGGGTCGTCGCCCCGCTCGCCCTTGTTGGGGGCGAGAAAACCCTTGGGGGTGGTGTCGGCGCCGACCACCAGCGCCACGTCGCACAACCCGGCGAGGATGCGCGAACGGGCGACGTCGAGCGCCATCGAACCGGCTGCACATGCGCCGTACGACGTCGATACCTGCGCGCCCGACCAGCCCAACGCCTGGGCGATGGTCGACCCGGCGACGTAGCCGGGGTAGCCGTTGCGAACTGTCTCGGCCCCGGCCACGTACTGCACGTCGTTCCATTCGACGCCGGCGTCCTCGAGCGCGGCCCGCGCCGCCACCACGCCGTACTCGGCGAAGTTGGCCCCCCACTTCCCCCAGGGATGCATCCCCACCCCGAGGACCACCACGCCCGACCCATCGCTACCGGCCATCAGCCCGTCACCTTCCACTTCCACACGACGTGCTCACCCTCGTCGTCCTCGAACAGGGTGTCGACCACCAGCTCGACGCGAGACCCCACCTCGAGCCCTTCCGTGTCGACGACCTGGCCGAGCACCACGAGTTTCTGGTCGTCGAGCTCGACCGCCGCCACCGTGTAGGGCTCGAAGGGATCGGGGGCGACGTAAGGCTCGGGCGGCGCGTAGTGGTTGGTGGTGAACGACCACACGGTGCCGGTGCGCGCCAGCGGCACCCGGCGGAGGTCGGTGGCCGAGCACGACGGGTTGGGGCAGGCGATGGCCCGGGGCGGGAACACGTA
>CAZTOV010000410.1:0-1767 GCA_964615175.1 uncultured Burkholderiales bacterium | reverse complement strand
TGGCGATCGTGGCGATCGAACCGTCGAGGTCGTAACTGACCCGCTCTCCCACTGTCGCTCCTCCTGATCTCGATCGTCACTCCTCGCCGAGCCCAGACCTTGCCACGGCGCCGATTCTGGAGTCAGAACCGGTACGCGCATCGGGCCGGCCCCGAAGGGCCGGCCCGACTACATCACGTGTTGGTCGAGGGCGTCAGTCGAGGTCGAACCGGTCGAGGTTCATGACCTTGTCCCACGCCGCCACGAAGTCCTCCACGAACTTCGCCTCGGCGTCGTCGGTGGCGTAGACCTCGGCGATGGAACGGAGCTCGGAGTTCGACCCGAAGACCAGGTCGACGCGGGTGGCCGTCCACCGGAGGTCACCGGTCTCGCGGCTCCGACCCTCGAAGACGTCCTCGGCCTCGCCCTTCGGGTTCCACTCGGTCCCCATGTCGAGCAGGTTCACGAAGAAGTCGTTGGTCAGTTTGCCGGGCCGGTCGGTCATGACCCCGTGCTCGGACTCCCCGGCGTTGGCGTTCAGGGCGCGCATGCCGCCGACCAGCGCCGTCATCTCCGGCGCCGACAGCGTCAGCATGAAGGCTCTGTCGATCAGCAGGTGCTCCGCCAGCATCCCGTCGTCCTTCGGGAGGTAGTTGCGGAACCCGTCCGCCTTGGGCTCCAAGTAGGCCGCCGACTCGACCTCGGTCTGCTCCTGGGAGGCGTCGGTGCGCCCCGGGGTGAAGGGAACCTGCACGTCGTGGCCGGCCTCCTTCGCCGCCGCCTCGACGGCGGCACAGCCGCCCAGCACGATGAGGTCGGCGAGCGACACCAACTTGGCACCCGACTGGGAGGAGTTGAACTCCTCCTGGATCTCCTCGAGCTTCGAGATCACGCTCGACACGCCGGAGCGCAGGTTCACGTCCCAGTCCGCCATAGGAGAGAGGCGGAGGCGGGCACCGTTGGCACCTCCCCGCTTGTCGGTGTCGCGGTAGGTCGACGCCGACGCCCACGCGGTGGACACCAGCTGCGAGACCGACAGCCCGGAGCCGAGGATTTTCTCCTTGAGCGACGCGACATCGCCGTCGTCGATCAGCTCGTGATCGACGTCGGGCACCGGGTCCTGCCACGGCAGCTCCTCGTCGGGAACGAGCGGGCCGAGGTAGCGCTCGACCGGTCCCATGTCGCGGTGCAGCAACTTGTACCAGGCCCGGGCAAACGCGTCGGCAAACTCGTCGGGGTTCTCGTGGAACCGCTTCGAGATCTCCCGGTAGACAGGGTCCTCCCGCAGGGAGAGGTCCGTCGTCAGCATCATCGGCGGGCGCGTGTTCTCGGGGTCGTGCGCCCCCGGCACCAGGTCCTCGTCCTGCACGTCGATCGGCGCCCACTGGTGCGCCCCTCCGGGGCTCTGGGTCAGCTCCCACTCGTATTTGAACAGGATGTCGAAGAAGCTGTTGTCCCACTGGGTGGGCGTCGGCGTCCAGGTGAGCTCGAGGCCGCTGGTGACCACGTCGTCACGCATCCCGGTACCGATGGTGCCCTTCCAGCCCAACCCCATGTCCTGGAGCGGGGCGCCCTCGGGTTCGGGTCCCGGCGAGTCGTCGGGGCCGGCGCCGTGGGTCTTGCCGAAGGTGTGGCCGCCGGCGATCAGCGCGACCGTCTCCTCGTCGTTCATCGCCATGCGGTAGAAGGTCTCGCGGATGTCCTTGGCTGCCGCGACTGGGTCCGGCTCGCCGCTCGGCCCTTCCGGATTGACGTAGATCAGGCCCATTTGCACCGCGGCCAGCGGCT
>CAZTOV010000409.1:0-1770 GCA_964615175.1 uncultured Burkholderiales bacterium | reverse complement strand
CCGGATCGTGGCCGAGATGGAACCAGTAGAGCATCGGAGCCACCGCGTCGAAGTGGGGCACCACCTCGGCGTAGGGGTAGGTGGCCTGCTGGCGACCGGTCGGCCGCGGCACCGCGACAACCAGCGGGTAGTCCTCACCTGCGGCTTCCCGCAGCCCCGCCGCGTACGCACCTGCCGCCGCCGGAGTCATCGCCACCCCCTCGAGCGCGGTCTCGACGTCGGCGACGAAACCGTCGATGCGGTGACCGGCGACGTCGAACTCGATCGCGGCCATGGCCCGGACGACGTCGGCATCGACGTCGTCGAGGTAGGGGAAGTCCCAGCCGTACACCCGGAGACCGGCCTGGTGGGCGGTCGGGACCAGCTGCTCCAGGAAGGCGCGACCGTGGAATCCCCGACGCGACGAGCCCGTGCGCACATACACGTGGGTGAGACCCGCCTCGACCGCCCGCTCGACGATGGCTTCCGAGTCGCCTCCCTCGGTTTCCTCGGGATTCCAGATCCACATGCCGGTTCCCGTGGGGAGGATCGGCCCGCCGTCGACCGCGGGTGACGATTCGCCGCCCGTCACCGCGACCGGGGCGACCGTGGTCGGCTCGGTGACGCGCGGCATGGTGCGAGGGTGTTCGTACACCACCGGCCGGGTGGCCACGTCGGCGCCCGCGGTCCCGGAGAGACCCAACCAACCCAGCGCCAGCCAGACCCACAAGCCCATCGAGGTGCCGACGGCCAGGGCCACCGCTCGCGCCACGACACCCCGTCCGGCGACCGCGCGCCCTCGAGGGGTGGTCGGTGCTCCCGGGCCCGGGCGCGCCTGTTTCGGGGTCGGGTCGGAATGATCGTGACGGCGGGCGGCGAGCAGCCCGGCACCGATCACGGCCAGGCCGACGAAGGTCACGCGCGATGGAAGACGCATATCGGGGGAATCAGACCTCGGAGTCGGGACGTCGGTCGTCCCCCAAATCGGGGATCTTCGGCTCGATGCACGCGGCGAGGTCAGATTCGCGGCGCCTGAGAGGGGACGAGCGGGCTCCGGGGTGACAGAGACCACTCCGGGCCGGGACAATGTGCCCATGACCAACGGCGCCACGACAAACGACGACCAGAGCACGAAGCGCGATCGCCCCTGGGTGATGCGGACCTACTCCGGGCACTCCTCGGCCCAGGCGTCGAACGAGCTGTACCGGAGCAACCTCGCCAAGGGCCAGACCGGGCTGTCGGTGGCCTTCGACCTCCCGACCCAGACCGGCTACGACCCCGACCACGAGCTGGCGCGTGGCGAGGTCGGGAAGGTCGGCGTGCCGGTCCCCCATCTCGATGAGATGCGCACCCTCTTCGAGGGCATCCCGCTCGACGAGATGAACACATCGATGACCATCAACGCCACCGCCATGTGGCTGTTGGGGATGTACGTCGCCTTGGCCGAGGAGCAGGGCGCCGACGCGGCCGAGCTGTCGGGGACGACCCAGAACGACATCGTGAAGGAGTACCTGAGCCGGGGCACCTACATCTTCCCGCCCGAGCCGAGCCGCCGGCTGATCGTCGACACGATCACGTACTCGTACCGCAACATTCCGAAGTGGAACCCGATCAACGTCTGCCCCTACCACCTCCAGGAGGCGGGGGCCACGCCGGTCCAGGAACTGGCCTACGGGCTGGCCACCGCCGTGGGCGTCCTCGACGCGGTCAGGGAGTCCGGCCAGGTCTCGGACGAGGACTTCCCGAAGGTGGTCGGCCGGATCAGCTTCTTCATCGACGTGGGCACCCGCT
>CAZTOV010000408.1:0-1778 GCA_964615175.1 uncultured Burkholderiales bacterium | reverse complement strand
CGCCGAGGGCGGGGCCGACGATCCCCGAGTGGTCGTGGATCAGGTCGAAGTCGCCCGCCCGCAGGTAGGCCGACAGCGCGTGGTACGCGTCGAACCAGACGTTGCCGAGGAGCGCCGGGTCGGGCGGTTCGGGGAGCGGCGCCGCCAGCCGCGCCCGGGTCTCCGAGCCGCCGCTGGCGAACAGGGTCACGTCGTGGCCGCGGTCGACGAGGCCGTCGGCCAGCAGCGCCACCACGAGCTCGATCCCGCCGTAGCCCTTCGGCGGGACCGTGAACCACACCGGTGCGATCTCTGCTATCTGCACGCCTTAGAAGGTACCGTGAAGGTGATGGCCGACCCGTGGGCTTCGAGCGCGAGCGCGTCTTTGGGCGGCGGTGTCGGCACGGTCACCCTCGTCGAGGGGTCGGCCTTCTGCATCTCGGGCCGGGCCGGCAACCTCCACGCCGGCCACGCCGAGGGCCTGTTCTTCCGCGACACCCGCTTCCTCTCGCAGTTCGAGCTGCGCATCAACGGCGCGCCGCCCGAGCCGCTGTCGGCCACCAACCTCGACCCGTTCAGCGCCGCCTTCGTCGCACGCGACGAGCCGGCCCCCGGCCGGGCCGACTCGCACCTCATGCTGTTCCGCCACCGCTACGTGGGCCGGGGGATGCGCGAGGACCTCGTGGTGCGGAACTTCGGCGCCGAGCCGGCGTTCTGCACCGTCGAGCTGGAGATCGACTGCGATTTCGCCGACATCTTCGAGGTCAAGGAGCTGCGGGTGGAGAAGGCGGGCCGCCTCGCCTCCACCGCCGAGCACGGTCGCATGACCTTCGCCTACGAGCGGGGTGCCTTCCAGCGGTCGACGATCGTCGACTTCACCCAGCCGCCCCACTTCAACGGCCACATCGCGTCCTACGAGGTGATCGTCCCGGCCGGCGGCGAGTGGCAGACCTGCATCCAGGTGACGCCGGTGATCGACGGCGAGCTCATCGAGCCCCGCTACCGCTGCGGCGAACCGGTCGAGCGGGCCAAACCGGTGGAGCGCCTCGGCGAGTGGCGCCGCCGCCTCCCGGTCATGGACGTCGGCCACGCCACGCTCCAGAAGCTCATCGGCCGCTCGACCGAGGACCTGGCGGCGCTGCGACTGTTCGATCCCGAGCATCCCGAGCGGGTGGTGGTGGCGGCGGGGGCGCCGTGGTTCATGACCGTGTTCGGGCGCGACTCGCTGATCACGTCGTGGATGTCGATGATGGTCGACCCTCACATCGCCCTCGGCACCCTCCAGACCCTCGCCCGGTTCCAGGGGCGCGACGTCAACCCGATCACCGAGGAGGAGCCGGGGCGGATCCTCCACGAGATGCGCCTCGGCGAGACGGCCGAGCTGTCGCTGGGCGGCGGCCGGGTGTACTACGGGACCGCCGACGCCACACCCCTGTTCGTGATGCTCCTCGGTGAGCTGCAGCGGTGGGGCTACCAGCAGTCCGAGGTCGATGCCCTGCTCCCGGCGGCCGACCGGGCCCTCGACTGGATCGAGGAGCATGGCGACCGTGACGGCGACGGGTACGTGGAGTACGAGCGCACCTCCGACAGGGGACTGCGCAACCAGGGCTGGAAGGACTCCTGGGATGGCGTCAACTTCGCCGACGGCACCATTCCCGAGCCGCCCATCGCGCTCGCCGAGGTCCAGGCCTACGTGTACGGCGCGTTCGTCGCCCGCTCGCACTTCGCCGACGAACACGGCGACCACGAGATGGCCGAGCGGCTCCGCAAGCGGGCGGGGGAGCTGAAGGACGCCTTCA
>CAZTOV010000407.1:0-1778 GCA_964615175.1 uncultured Burkholderiales bacterium | reverse complement strand
GCGTCCCTGACCCGCGAGGCGTCCGTATAGGCTCCGGGCCGTGAGTGATCGGCCCCTTCCGTGGTTCGGTCCGGGGCATGACCCCGGGCCGTCGTTCAGCGAGCTGCTCGCGCGCACGTTCCCCGAGGCGCGCCCGGTCGAAGGCGCGGCGGCGAGCGGCGCCGGGGGAGGGGCCCAGCCCGAGATCCCCCACGGCACCACCATCGTTGCCCTGCGCTACGCCGACGGCGTGGTGATGGCGGGCGACCGGCGGGCCACGGCGGGCATGAGCATCCAGGGTCGGCGCATGGACAAGGTGCAGTCGGCCGACGCCTACTCGGGCGTCGCCATCGCCGGGGCGGCCGGCCCGGCCATGGAGATGGTGCGGCTGTTCCAGACCGAGCTCGAGCACTACGAGAAGGTCGAGGGCGACGCCCTCACCCTCGAGGGCAAGGCCAATCGCCTCTCGCAGATGATCCGGTCCAACCTCCCCGCGGCCATGCAGGGCCTCGTCGTGCTCCCTCTCTTCGCCGGCTACGACCGCCACGACACGCGCGGCCGCCTCTTCCAGTACGACGTCACCGGCGGCCGCTACGAGGAGATCGACTACCACGCCACCGGCTCCGGCGGCATCCACGCCAAGAACTGGATCAAGGCCCATTTCACCGAAGCCATGGCCCGCGACGACGCCGTCGATCTCGCCATCGCCTCGATCCTCCAGGCAGCCGACGAGGACGCCGCCACCGGCGGCGCCGACCTGCTCCGCAACATCTTCCCGACGGTGGCGGTCATCGACGCCGACGGTTACCGGCAGCTCGACGATGACGACGTCGCCGGCCGCACCCGGGGCCTCATCGAGGCCGCCGCGGCCGCCGAAGGGGGTGACGCGTCGTGAGCATGCCCTTCTACGTCTCGCCCGAACAGGTGATGAAAGATCGGGCCGACTACGCCCGCAAGGGCATCGCCCGGGGCCGCAGCCTCGTCGCCGTCGAGTTCAGCGACGGGATCGTGCTCGCCGCCGAGAACCCCTCGCGGACGCTCTCGAAGATCGCCGAGGTCTACGATCGCATCGCCTTCGCCGGCGTCGGCAAGTACAACGAGTTCGAGACCCTCAAGATCGCCGGCATCCGCCACGCCGATCTCAAGGGCTACGCGTACTCCCGCGCGGACGTGACGGCCCGGGGCCTCGCCAACGCCTACGCCCAGACCCTGGGCAACATCTTCACGCACGAGATGAAGCCCTACGAGGTCGAGATCCTCGTCGCCGCCGTCGGTCGGGACGACGCGCCCAACGAGCTGTACCACCTGCTCTACGACGGCACCGTCATGGACGAGCACCGCTTCTCGGTGATCGGCGGCGAGGCCGAGGCCATCGGCCAGCATCTCGAGAGCAGCTACGAAGAGGGGCTCGACGTCGGCGGGGCCATCCGCCTCGCCGTGGCGGCTCTCCAGTCCCCGCCAGACGCCCCCGACCTCGCCGTCACCGACCTCGAGGTGGCTGCCCTCTCACGGGGCAATGGTCGCCGTACGTTCCGCACGATCCGCGGCGACGAGCTGGAGTCGCTGCTCCAGGGCTGATCGACCGGTCAGCCGCCCTGGGCCAACCGGGCCACGGTCACGATCACGATCACCGCGAGGACCGCCGCGATCACCCACACGTCGGTTCGTGTCATCGGCGTCGGCGACGACTCCGATCCCACCGACGAGTCGACCTCGGTGGCGAGCATGACCAGTTGGGCGTCGTCGAGCTGGTCCGAGGGCACATACACCTGCACCTCGCCCATCGTCCCGACCGTGAA
>CAZTOV010000406.1:0-1782 GCA_964615175.1 uncultured Burkholderiales bacterium | reverse complement strand
CCAGGGCGTCGAGTCGCGGGTCGGCGGGCACGAGCTGGTCGAACCCGAACAGGTTCACGCCGCACTCGACCATGGCGCGGGTCTCGGCCGCGGTGATCTCACCGGGGCTCGCCACGCCGGTGGCCTCGAAGGTGGCTCCCAGCCACGTGGAGTCCTCGAAGAAGCGACGGAAGGTGGAGCCGTAGCTCCCCGCGCCGCGGTCGGCGGTGCAGTCGAAGTCGTCGCCCGTTCCGCTCTTGCTCTCGTTCCACGCGTACGGGCCGCCGAAGCGGTCGTGGACGACCTCACACCACGGGCTGTCGTCGCTCGGGGCCGGGTCGCCGACCACCAGGACCCGGGCGCCCGAGTCGAGCACTTGCCGCTGGGTGGTGTCGGCCGGGAGTGGACCGCACGCGCCGTTCTCGGTGGGATACACCAACTCACCCAGCTCGGCTCCGATGGTGTCGGCGGCGGCTTCGTGGGCGGTCGGGTCGCCGTCCAGCTGGTTCTCGAGGTAGAGCAGCAGGAAGTCGTCGGGGTTGGCGTCGAGCCAGGCCCGGATCTCGGCGAGGCCGTCGCGGAGGTGGCGCTCGACCGTGCAGCCGACGTGGACCGGTTGAGGCGAGGGGACCGATCCGGAATTGCCGTGGCAAAGGATGGGGGCGAACCCGCCGTGTTCGGGGTCGCCGTAGGGACTCGGGAACCAGTGCACGTCGACCTCGAGGCTGCGCATTCCCATCCGGAGCTGGTCGGTCATGCTCGCCACCTGGTTGTGGTCGAGGCCCGACACGGTGGGGTAGTAGGCGGCCGAGTTGTACGAGTTGTGGGTGGCCGGGATCAGCGACTCGCCGATGGGCACGCGGTCGTCGAGTCGGGCCTGGGCGCGGAGGGCGCGGCCCACCGCGGAGGCCTCGAACTCGGCCATCGCCGGCTCCGAGTACTCCCGGCCGTCGACCGCTGAGCACACCTCGTCGGGTGTGCCGCCGAAGCGGCACGCCTGTGCTCCGTTGCGGGTGAGCTGTTCGAGCTGTCGGCACATCGGGTTGTCGGCCTGGGCGTGGCAGGCGTCGACGAGCTGGCCACCGTTGGGCTCCGTCGGGTCGGCCTGGGCCATCGTGGGCGCGCCGAACCCCGCCGCGACGACCGCGACGACCAGCATGAACCGCACAACCGGTGAGCCCCCCATCGCCCGATCCTTTCGTGCCCGCGGGCACGAAGTCCTGCCTGCTCCCTAGATTGATCGAGATGCGAGCGTTGGTGGTCTTGGTGACGGTCGCGCTCCTCGGCACGTCGTGTTCGGGGAGCGACGACGACACCCCCGTCGTCGTGTGCGATCCGACGCCGGTGGCGACCCCCGTGCCCGAGGGCTACGGCGGCCTGCTGTTCGACACCCACGTGCACCTCGACGATCCGGCGCTCGTGGCACCGCTCGCGTGCTCGATGCGCAGCGCCGAGGTCGAGGCCGCGGTGGTGCACACCTTCATGGATCCCACCGACCCCATTTCGAGCGAGGGCGACTACCTCACCATGACTCGAGACCGTGACGTGCGGTTCATCCCCGCCTTCCACGTCGCTCCGACGGCGGCCGAGGACTTCGAGGCCGGGCGCGTGCGAGCGGTGCTGAACGACGCCGGCCTGCTGCTGGTCGGCGTCGGCGAGGTCGACTTCCACGACCCGCCGTGGACGGGCACGTCACTGGCCGCCGAGCCGTGGCCGGGGCTGTTCGAGCTGGTCGACGAGCGCGACCTCTTCCTCGTGGTCGATCTCCGCGCCGGCCAGGCCGAGGAGTTGGACCGGATGCTC
>CAZTOV010000405.1:0-1787 GCA_964615175.1 uncultured Burkholderiales bacterium | reverse complement strand
GCGCCAGCGACGCCGAGTACATGATGAGGCGGAGGTTGATCACCAGCGCGGTGATCACCGCGACCACCGCCGGGGCGTCGCGTCCGAGCAGGTCGAGGGCCGCCAACTGCGACGCCCCCGCGAAGATGACCGTGGAGAACCCCACGGCTTCGGGGAGGCCGAGGCCGACCTCGACCGCGGTCGCCCCGGCCACGATCCCGAACGGTGCCACGCCGAGGAGGATGGGGCTCACCGCCAAGGCCCCGGCCCGGACGGCCGCGCCTCTGGTCATCGCAGTTTCGTCCACGCCCGCGAGCTTGGCGCGCGCCGGTGGGCCGGAGCGCACCGATCGGCGCGGTAACTTTCGCCCCGATGCGCGAAACCATCGATCTCCTCGACCCGAACTTCTACGCCCCCAACCCCCACGAGGCCTACACGTGGATGCGCGAGCACGAGCCCGTGTTCCGCGACGAGAAAAACGAGCTGTGGGGTATCACCAAACACGCCGACGTCCGGGACGTCGAGCTGAACGACGAGGTCTTCGTCAGCGGGCGCGGTTACCGGGCCGTTCACTACCCGGACGAGACGAACATGATCGCCCAGGACGATCCTCAGCACGCCAAGCAGCGCCGGCTCGTTCGGCGGCGTTTCACCCCACCTGGCCTACGCGACCACGAAGCCGAGATCGGCGAGTTCGTCTCTGAACTGGTCGATGCCATCGTCGACGCCGGTGAAACCGAGGTCATCGACGACCTCGCGGCGCAACTGCCCTGCCGGGTGATCTGTCGCCTGCTCGGTCTGCCGGAGGACGATTGGCCGACCGTGAAGCGCTGGTCGGAGCACCTGATGCAGACCGACATGGCGTTCCGGGACCCCGACGCGGGCCGCCGTTTCGGGAGCGTGGCCATGGAGATCCATCTCCGTCTCGTCGAAGATCTCCTTCCCGACCGGCGGCGCGAGCCCCGAGACGACCTCATCTCCGTGTGGGCACACTCCGAGATCGACGGCGAACCGATGAACGACTGGATGATCACCCATGAGACCGGTCTGTTCGTGGCGGGCGGCGCCGAGACCACCCGCACCACGATCGCCCACGGGCTGCGGGCCCTCTGCGACCACCCGGACCAGTGGGACGCCATGGCCGCCGACCCCGACCTCGTCCCGACGGCCGTCGATGAGATCGTCCGGTGGGTCACACCGCTCAACAACTTCTTCCGGACCGCCGTGGAGGACACGGAAGTCCGCGGGCAACCCATCGCCGAAGGCGACAAGGTCATCCTCCTCTACCCCTCGGCCAACCGTGACGAGGAGATGTTCGACGACCCGTTCACCTTCGACATCACCCGGAATCCCAATCCGCATCTCGCCTTCGGCTTCGGCACCCACCACTGCCTGGGAGCCAACCTCGCCAAGCTCGAACTCCGGACGCTCTTCGGGGAACTGACGTCACGGCTGACGAACCTCCGCCCGGTCACCGAGCCCGACGTCGAGCCCAACATCTTCGCCCGGGCCGTCCGCTCCTTCCACCTCGGCTTCGACGTGCGTTGACGGCGACGTTGCCAGACCTACCTACCCGTCGGTAGGGTGGCCGGGAATGCCTGCCACCACGGTCTCCACTCCCTCAGCCGGCGTCGCCACACCGGCGCGCCCCGACGACGAGCGGATCAACTGGCGGTCGTCGATCCCCTTCGCCCTCGTGCATCTGGTGCCCCTGGCCGCGTTCTTCACCGGCATCGATCGCACCGCCGTCGTGCTCGCGCTGGTGCTGTTCTGGGGCCGGCTGTTCTTCATCACCGCCGGCTACCACC
>CAZTOV010000404.1:0-1796 GCA_964615175.1 uncultured Burkholderiales bacterium | reverse complement strand
CACATGATTCCGCTCGATCGCCAGCGGGCGATCAGCATCATCGCCCACATCGACCACGGCAAGAGCACCCTCGCCGACCGCCTGCTCGAGATGTGCAAAGCGGTCGAGGCGCGCGACATGCGGGCCCAGTACCTCGACTCGATGGACCTCGAGCGTGAGCGGGGCATCACGATCAAGGCGCAGAACGTCCGCCTCCGGCACGGCGACACCTACCTCCACCTCATCGACACCCCCGGTCACGTCGACTTCAGCTACGAGGTGTCGCGCAGCCTCGCCGCGTGCGAAGGGGTGATCCTCCTCGTGGACGCGTCACAGGGGATTGAGGCCCAGACCCTGGCCAACTGCTATCTGGCGCTCGAGAACGATCTCACGATCGTGGCGGCGCTGAATAAGATCGACCTGCCCCAGGCCGATCCCGACCGGGCCGCCGAGGAGATCGAGCGCGTGCTCGGGATCCCGGCCGAGGACTGTCTCCAGATCTCGGCCAAGACCGGCGAAGGCGTGTCCGAGTTGCTCGAGGCCGTGATCGATCGGGTTCCACCTCCTCGAGGTGATCCCGATGCTCCGCTCCAAGCCCTGATCTTCGACTCGTTCTACGACGCCTACCGCGGGGTCGTCTCGTCGGTCCGGGTGATGAACGGCGTGCTCGCCTCGGGGGCCCGGCTCCGGTTCCTTCAGGACGAGAGTTCGCACGACGCCGAGGAGGTCGGCGTGCGGCTCCCCAAGCCGACGCCGGTGGCCGAGCTGGGGCCGGGCGAAGTCGGCTATCTCATCGCCGGTATCAAGGACGTGGGCCGAGCCAGGATCGGTGAGACAGTCACCGATGACGCCCGTCACGCCGAACCTCTCTCCGGGTACCAGGACCCGATGCCCGTGGTCTTCTGCGGGCTCTATCCGGTGGTGGGCGACGACTTCGAGGACCTGCGCGACGCACTCGAGAAGCTGCGCCTCAACGATTCGTCGTTCACCTACGAGCCCGAGACGTCAGGAGCGCTGGGCTTCGGCTTCCGCTGCGGCTTCCTCGGCCTCCTCCACATGGAGATCGTGCGCGAGCGGCTCGAGCGCGAATACGACCTCGAGCTCGTCGCCACCGCGCCCAACGTCGAGTACCTCGCCTACACCACCGATGGGGCGTTGACCGAGGTCGACAATCCGTCAGCGTTGCCCGACCCCACGCGGGTCGAGACGATCGAGGAGCCGTTCGTGCGGGTCACGCTGCTCACCCCGTCCGAGTACGTGGGCCCGCTCATCGAGCTGTGCGAGGACCGTCGCGGCGAGCAGAAGAACATCGAGTACCTCTCGCAGGAGCGGGTGGAGCTGGTGTACGAGATCCCTCTCGCCGAGATCGTGCTCGACTTCTACGACCAGCTGAAGTCGCGGACCCGCGGCTACGCCAGCCTCGACTACGAGCCCATCGGCTACCGCACCTCGAATCTCGTGAAGGTCGACATCCTCCTCAACTCTCAGTCCGTCGACGCCTTCTCGACGATCGTCCATCGGGATGCGGCCCAGGACTACGGGCGTCGGATGACCGTGCGACTGCGCGAGCTGATCCCCCGCCAGCTCTTCGACGTGCCCATCCAGGCCTCCATGCACGGGCGGATCATCGCGCGGGAGACGGTCAAGGCGAAGCGCAAGGACGTGGTCGCCAAGTGCTACGGCGGCGACGTCACCCGGAAGCGCAAGCTCCTCGAACGCCAGAAGGAGGGGAAGCGCCGGATGAAGCAGATCGGAAGCGTCGAGGTGCCCCAGGACGCCTTCATCAACGCGCTCAAGCTCGACACCTGACGGCGCCG
>CAZTOV010000403.1:0-1801 GCA_964615175.1 uncultured Burkholderiales bacterium | reverse complement strand
GATGAGGAGACCGGCCTCTTCGAAACACTCGCGCACCGCCGCCATCCAGTACGCGTGCCCACCCCGGTCGACGCCCAGACGGGCACTGGCACCGGCGTCGTCGCGGCCGGTGACGCCGGGGGCGGACGCCGCGCGCTCGGCCGGCGCGTGGTCGGAGGCGTCGAGCGCCCCGCCCGGAAACACGTAGGCGCCGGCCGCGAACAACGACTCGTCACGGCGGCGGAGCATGAGCACCTCGAGATCGGGCGCGTCGCGCACGAGAATGACCGTCGCGGCAGCCCGCACCGGAACCCCGTCGTGGCCGCTCATGCGCGTGGATCCGCCTCCTTCTCCGCGAATGCGAAGGACGTGATGACCCTCAAGTCTACGTTGAGGTCTGCCGACCGCGGCGATGACGCCTGTTGGGCACCGCGTTCGCCGATCGAGATGAGTAGTTCCAAGGGGACGATGGAGTGGATCTTCGAGTCATCCGGCGTCGTCCCGCCAGGACGCAGGACGAAGGGGGTGCCGGAAGCACCGTCGAGGACGAGGACGCCGCGGGCGGCGTCGATGGCCGAAGAGACACCAGCGGACCCCTTGGAACTACTCATCTAGGATGCGGCCCGTGGCTGAAACCACTCCCCAGGGGTCGAGCGAGCCGCGCGCGGGCGGAAATGCCGGGAAGCGGAGCTGGCGCGACATCGTCGTGCCGAAGACCGCCATGGGCGCAATGGGCGCGCTGCTGGCCGCGTCCATCGGCGCCGCCTTCAGCGGGGCGGTGCTCTTCGCCTTCTACCAGTCGCAGCTCCAGGAGCTCGAGGACAAGGTCGAACGCTTCACCGGGGCCGCCGAGGAGACCGGGAGCGAGGTCATCGACGAGATCGAGGCCGCGGCTGATGACGCCCGAGCGCAGATCCGTGCGGAGTTGGAGCCCCTCCAAGAGCTGCGGGCGAGCGAGGAGACGCTCCAGGACCTCGCCGAGCAGGTCGCCGAATCGGTGTGGTTCCTGGGCACACGCGACGACGACGGCCAACCTCTGGTGGGTTCGGCATTCGTGGTCGCCTCCGATGCCGAGCAGTCGTTCTTCCTCACTTCACTCGAGGTCGTGCGGGCATCGACGGCGAGCCCGGGGCCGGGCATCACCCTGCGCCGGGATGACGACGAGGTCGACGCCACGCTCTGGACCTGGGACGAGGGACGCGACCTCGCGCTCCTGATCGTCCAACGACCGAACCTCCCCCGCCTCGAATGGGCCCCGACCGAGCCACCGCTGGGTCTCGGTCAGCGGGTGTTCGCGGTGCAGGGGCTCGGCGGAGCGGGCGCCGGGATCACCCAGGGGTTCATCGCCGACGTGTCGTCGTCGGGGATCCAGCACGACGCCTCGGTCTCGGGGGCGTACGAGGGTGGACCGCTCGTGAACTCGACCGGCGAGGTGATCGGCCTGGCCACGACCTGGTACACGCCGCTCGGGTTCCGCTCCGCCGAGGTGCCCTACGCTCCGCCCATCCGCGCCGCCTGCGAGCAGGTGCTCACGTGCCCGAACGACGAAGGCGGGTCCCCCAGCGAACGGCGCTGACCCCCACGTACTTCGCCGTCCTGACCACCGATGGGGTGGTGAAGCCCCCAAAGTTCGTCAGAGGGGACGCCGTTATGAGAGCGGGCCGCCGCCGTCGTCGTCATCGTCGCCACCGTCGGGGTCGGTGGTGGTCGTGACCGGATCGAAGGGTTGGGTCGTGGTGGTCGTCGACGTCGACGAGCTCGTGGTGGTCGGCTCGACGTCGGGGGGGGTGTCCGCCTCGGGTTCGGGTGGCGGCTCGTAGTA
>CAZTOV010000402.1:0-1808 GCA_964615175.1 uncultured Burkholderiales bacterium | reverse complement strand
GTGCCCGAAGGCGAGGTCGTCATCGAGCGCGGCATCACCCCCCAGCAGTACGGGCCCAAGCTCAACCGCACCGCGGCCGACATCGTCCGGATGCTCATGGAGGCCGGCGAGATGGTCACCGCGACCCAGTCGCTCTCCGATGAGATGGTCGAGCTGATCGCCGACGAGTTGGATGCCGAGATCGTCCTCGTCGACCCCGGCCAGGAAGAGGAAGTCGAACTCCAGGCCCTCCTCGCCCCCGAGACCGACGAGGAGGAAGAAGAGGAGGAGGACGACGCGCTCCTCGAGCCCCGTGCGCCGATCGTCACGGTCATGGGCCACGTCGACCACGGCAAGACGCTGCTGCTCGACAAGATCCGCGAAGCGAACGTCGTCGACGGCGAGGCCGGTGGCATCACCCAGCACATCGGTGCCTACATGGCGAAGCACAACGACGAACGGATCACGTTCATCGACACTCCGGGCCACGAGGCGTTCACGGCCATGCGCGCCCGCGGCGCCCAGGCCACCGACATCGCTGTCCTCGTCGTGGCGGCTGACGACGGCGTGATGCCCCAGACGGTCGAGGCCATCGACCACGCCAAGGCAGCCGAGGGCGTCGAGATCATCGTCGCCATCAACAAGGTCGACAAGGAGGACTCCAACCCCGAGCGGGTCAAGCAACAGTTGGCCGAGCACGAGCTGGTGCCCGAGGCGTGGGGCGGCGACACCGTCGTCGCCGAGGTGTCGGCGATGACCGGACAGGGGATCACCGACCTGCTCGACTCGATCCTGCTCGTGGCCGAGGTCCTGGAGTTGAAGGCCAACCCCAAGATTCCCGCTCGCGGCGTCGTGCTCGAGGGACACCTCGATCCCGGCCGGGGGCCGGTGGCCACCGGCCTGATCAAGAAGGGCACCTTGCGGGTCGGCGACCCCGTCGTCGCCGGGGCCGCATCGGGGCGCGTCCGCGCTCTCATCGACGAGCACGGCAACCAGCTCGAAGAGGCCGGACCCTCGGTGCCCGCCGAGGTACTCGGGTTCAACGAGGTGCCGTCGGCCGGTGACGAGATCCGGGTGGCGCCCGACGAGAAGGTTGCCAAGACCGTGGCCGAGTCACGGGGCCACCGCCGTCGCCGCGCCGAGCTGGCCGACACCGCCGCGGTGGGCGGTGGCGCAGGCGGCGCCAAGCTCGAGGACATCTTCGACGCCATCCAGGCCGGCGAGGTCGCCACGCTCAATCTGATCCTCAAGGCCGACGTGCAGGGGAGCCTCGAAGCCCTCACGGCTGCGCTCCGGAAGCTCGAGCGTGACGACGTGAAGCTCAACTTCGTGTCGAGGGGCGTCGGCGGCGTCACCGAGAACGACGTGAACCTCGGCCTCACGTCCGACGCCACGATCATCGCCTTCAACGTGCGGCCCGACCGCATCGCCCGCGAGACGGCCGAACACGAGGGCGTCGAGGTGCGCACCTACGAGGTGATCTACAAGGCGATCGAGGACGTCGAAGCCGCCATGCTCGGCATGCTCACCCCCGAGATCGAAGAAGTCGTCACCGGCGAGGCCGAAGTGCGGGAGATCTTCTCGGTTCCCCGCATCGGCCGGGTCGCCGGCTGCTACGTGCAGAACGGTGTCATCACCCGCGGGTCGAAGGTCCGCTTCCTCCGCGACGGCGTCATCATCTGGAAGGGCGAGATCAGCTCGCTCAAGCGGTTCAAGGACGACGCCCGGGAGGTGCAGTCGGGGTTCGAGTGTGGCATCGGCCTCTCCGACTTCCAGGACCTCAAGGAAGGCGACATCATCGAGACCTACGAGGAGCGCGAGATCCCGGT
>CAZTOV010000401.1:0-1824 GCA_964615175.1 uncultured Burkholderiales bacterium | reverse complement strand
GGCAACGCCCCTACGCGTCCCCCGACGACACCGAATAGGGTCGACCTCGGGGAGAACCCTCGGGCTTCTCCTAGAATCCGAGTGGAACCCGGTTCACACGTGGAGGGATCGATGGTCGACGGGAAGGGCAGCCAGCGCATCGTCGCCGACCTGATGAGCAGCCCGGTGGTGACGGCGCAGGCTGACGAGACCGTCGTCGACGCCGCCACTCGCATGACCGAGAAGGGCGTCGGCTCCGTCGTCGTCGTCGACGGCCAGCGGGCCGTGGGCATCCTCACCGAGCGCGACATGGTGCGGTTCGGCGCCTCTGGAGCCGATCCCCGTCAGTCGAAGGTCGCCGAGTGGATGACCGAGCACCCCGACACGGTCGATCCGACGCTCCCGGTCGTCGAGGCGTTCGAGAGCCTCAGCGAGCGCAACTACCGGCACATCCCGGTGGTGTCCGACGGCAACGTCATCGGCATCGTCTCGATGCGTGACCTCATGCGCATCAGCCAGATCGTTCCCGTCGACAAGCCGGCCGCCGAGGTGCCTCTCGGGCTCGAGGGGGTGGCGGTCGCCGAGACCAACATCGGCCAGGTCCGAGGCACCGAGGGCTTTTATCACTACCGGCAGTTCGACGCCGTCGAACTGAACAGAAAGCGCAACCTCGAGGACGTCTGGTTCCTGGTCTTCAACGGGGCCCTTCCCGACAAGCACCAGGCTCAGGCGTGGCGTGACGAGATCCGTCCGCTCCGTGAGATCCCGAACGACGTCAAGGAGCTGCTCCCCGACATCGCCAACCTCGGCGAGGAGTTCAAGCCCCTCGAGGCGCTGCGCTCGAGCTACTCGGCGTTGGCTGCGGCCCTCGACTACGGGCCGTGGATGGACATCTCCCACGCCGAGCTGCGCGAACAGGCCAAGCGCACCTGCGCGGTGATCCCCACCCTGCTGATGGCGTTGTGGCGGGCCCGCAACGGCGAGGAGCCCGTCGACCCGCACCCCGAACTGGGCTACGCCGCCAACTATCTCTACATGCTCAGCGGTGAGGAGCCCGCCGAGCAGGAGGCATGGGCGATCGAGCGATACCTCATCTCGACCATCGACCACGGCTTCAACGCCTCGACGTTCACGGCCCGGGTCATCACGTCCACCGGTGCCGATCTCGGCTCGGCGGTGGTGGGTGCCATCGGCGCGCTGTCGGGTCCCCTCCACGGCGGGGCGCCGTCGCGGGCCCTCGAGCTGATCAACATGATCGAGACGAAGGAGAACGCCGAGCCGGTCCTGCGTGACATCGTCGAGAGGGGCGAGCGGATCATGGGCTTCGGCCACCGCGTCTACAAGACCGAGGATCCGCGGTCACGCCTCCTGCGCGATGTGGCCGAGGAGTTGGGTGCAGGCCGGGTCGACCTAGCCCGCCATGTGGAGGACACCGCCGTGCGGGTGCTCGACGAGCTGAAGCCGGGCCGCAAGCTCTACGCCAACGTCGAGTTCTACGGCGGGGTAGTGATGGAGGCGGTGGGTCTCCCCCCGGAGATGTTCACCCCCACCTTCACGTCGAGCCGGGTGATCGGCTGGACGGCGCACATCCTCGAACAGGCCGCCGACAACCGCCTCATCCGCCCGACCAGCCACTACATCGGCCCGCCCCCACCCCAGCCCGTCCCCGACGCGGAGTAACGCCCCGGTTCTTGACTGTGAATTGCCCGCTCAGCGGGCAATTCACAGTCAAGAACTAGGACGAGAGGAACTCCAGCACTTGGCGGTTGACGTCGTCGGGCTGTTCGAGTTGGAGGAAGTGGCCGGCGTCGGGGACGAGGGCGAAGTCGATCCCCAGGTCTGACA
>CAZTOV010000400.1:0-1835 GCA_964615175.1 uncultured Burkholderiales bacterium | reverse complement strand
CCGACGCCTACTTCCACTGCGCCGCCGAGAACATCCAGATCCACGGCGGGATCGGCTTCACGTGGGAGCACGACGCCCACCTGTACTTCAAGCGGGCCAAGTCGTCGGAGACCTACCTCGGCGACGCCACCTACCACCGCGAGCTACTCGCCCAGCGCATCGGCATCTGACCCCGCCCCTCTCTCCGAACTTTGGGGGCGTGACCACCTCATAGGTGGTGAAGCCTCCAAAGTTCGGTGGTCGAAGCAGCGGTTTCGTGAGGGCATCCACGGGGTAGGTCCCGTGGATGTTCCGCGTTCGGGCCGTGGCGGGGGCCGCCCTGCTGCTGCTCGCCGCTTGCGGTGACGCCGATGCCGGACCCGAGGCCCGGCAGGTCGACGACGCCCTCCACGACTGTGAGTGGCGCGACGTCGACGACGGCACCCTCACGGTCGAGGAGGGGCGCCCGTGCGCCGGTATGGACCTGCGTCAGCTCAGCATCGGTGCTCGCGACGCCCTGCGCCTCGAGGTGACCGTTGACGACGACGCGTCGGACCCGCCGGTGGCGTGGGGAGTCGTGGCGATCGTCCACGTGCCCGCGGCCGGCGCGAAGGACCAGCCGCGCTGGCTCCGCCTCCGGTGTGAGGAGGAACGCCTCGAGGTCGGCGTCGTGGTCGACAACGGGCCCTTCCAGCCCATCGAGCTGGAGGAGTCGCCGGAGCCGGGGTGCCGGCGCGAGCGCGCCAAGATCCTCGTGACCGTGGCCTTCGACCTCCTGGACGTCGAGGGCGCTCCGGCTGCGGGGCGGAGCGTCGAGGTCGATCTCGCCACCACCGCCCGCATCCCCGGCCGCGCCTACCCGCGTCTCATCGATCGTCTCGCCGAGCCCGTGATCGTGGAGATCCCCGAGGCGTAGTCTCCGGGCGTGGCGCTCGTGATCTTTGTCGGCATCGGTGTGATCGTCATCGCCCTCCTCGTGGGGGCCGTGTTCGTGGTGCGCGAGAGCGCGCGCATGGACCGCCAGCCGCCGTCGCGGCCCTTCGACATGGAGGAGGCCGTCGACTGGGTCGTGCAGCACATCTCCGACGAAGCCGCCGCCACCCTCACGATCGAGGACGTCGAGCTGATCATCGACCTCCAACTCGAGTACTTCTCGAAGAAGGGGGTGTCGGGGAACGGCCACGGGAGCGAGACCGACGCGCCCGTCGTGGTCGGGGGCTCCGAGACCGTCGAATACATCGTGCGCCGAGCGGCCGAGCGGGGGCACGACTTCATCCCCGAGCAGGTGCACGCGGTGGTCGAGACGCAGATCACCTATCTCCGCTCGATCGGCGTCATCGGCCCCCGAGCCGACGAGTCTCCCGGCGGCCCCTGATCGGTGACGCGCCCCTCCTTGACGGGCGTGCTATCAATGCCCGTACCGGAGAAAGGAGGTGGTCCAGACGTGAACGATTTGCAATCTGGGACCCCGGAGGTGCGCGGCCACTAGGCCGACGGCTGGACCACCGGGGGTGTGAACCCCGGGTGCGGTGGCCAAGTGGACACCACCCGCCGCACCGTCGATTCCGGAGCAGGGAGTGGTCCCGCCTGCGCAATCACCCGGAGTCGGACTCCAGTCCGAACCAAACCGCGACGAGGGCCCGATCGGGCCCTCGTCGCGCGTCGGGTAGATTCCAGGTCATGACTCGGCCAGGACGTTTCGAAGAGCACCGCTACCTGGGTGACAAGCGCACCCAGGTGGTCCACGACCTCGACCACGCCGTCGACGACTGTCGGGTCGACGAGCTGATGGAGGCCGAGGCGTTCAAGGCGTTCGGCCCCGACACGCTCCCCGAGGCCCGCAACCGCGGCTACAA
>CAZTOV010000399.1:0-1837 GCA_964615175.1 uncultured Burkholderiales bacterium | reverse complement strand
CGGCGGAGTCGTTCGTCACCATCGCCCTCGCCGGCACCCTCTTCTTCACCGTGTCGCCCGACTCGGCGCGCCCGCGGGTGGCGCTGTTCCTCATCCTCACCATGGCCCCGTTCGCGGTGGTGGCGCCGATCCTGGGGCCCCTGATGGACCGGGCCCGCAGCGGTCGGCGCTTCTTCGTGCTGTTCACCTGCATCGGCCGGGCCGTCCTCGCCTGGATGATGGCCGCGCACCGCAACAGCCTGCTGTTGTTCCCCGAGGCCTTCGGCCTCCTCGTGCTCTCGAAGGGCTACTCGGTGGCCAAGAGCTCGATGGTTCCGACGGTGGTCGACGACGACGACGCCCTCGTCGAAGCCAACTCGCGCCTCGCGCTCGTAGCGGTGCTGGGGAGCTTCGCCGGCGGGATCCCCGCGGCCGGGATCCTCCAACTCGGCGGCGCCCAGTGGGGCCTGCGGGCCGCGTCGGTCCTCTACGTCGTCGCCATGATCACGGCGCTGCGGCTCCCGCGGGGGGTGCCGCGCCCGCCCGAGAAGTCGGAGCTGGCTCGCGCCGAGCTGCGACGCCCCACCGTCCTGTTGTCCGCCACCGCCATGGCGGTGTTGCGCGCCGGGGTGGGGTTCCTCACCTTCTTCCTCGCGTTCGCCCTCAAGCGGGCGGGAGAGCCGGCGTGGGTCTACGGCGTCGTCATCGCAGCCAGCGCAGTCGGCGGGTTCATCGGCGCGGTGGTCGCGCCCATGCTCCGGCGCCGGATACGTGAGGAGTCGATCCTCCTTGGCGCCGTCCTCACCCCCGCGCTCGCCACCCTCTTCGCGGCCCGCACCGTGGGAATCCCCACCGCCACCATCGCCGCGCTGGCGCTCGGGCTCGGGGCGGGCGCCGGGAAGCTCGCCTTCGACGCGCTCGTCCAGCGCGATGCGCCCGACGCCGACCGCAGCCGGGCCTTCGCCCGCTTCGAGACCCGCTTCCAGCTCACCTGGGTCGCCGGGGGGCTGCTCCCCGTCATCGTGCCGCTGCCGACCCGGGTCGGCTTCTTCGCCCTCGCGCTCACCCTCGGCTTCGCCGGGCTCTCCTACCTCGGTGGGGTGCGGGCGAGCGGAAGGCGAGCGGGGGCGGCGCCGGTGGCCGGCGAGTCTCGCGCCGCGGGCGCCGGCGGGGCGTCTGGGTAGTCTCGAGGGCGTGACCCACCTCGTCGAGCTGGCCCCCGGCGTCTACCGCATCCCCACGCTGGGGAAGAGCGCCATCAACTCGTTCGCCCTCCTCGAGCCCGACGGCTCGGTGACGCTCGTCGACGCCGGTCTCAAGCAGGCGCCGAAGCGGATCGTCGCCGCCCTGGCCGAGCTCGGAAAGCAGCCGGCCGACGTGGCGCGCATCGTGCTCACCCACGCTCACTACGACCACGCCGGCGGCGCCCACCGACTTCGCGAGCGGACCGGCGCGTCGGTCGCCGTCCACCACGACGACGCCGGCTTCGTCCGTGCCGGCGAGCCGCCCCCACCCGACCGCAGCTCGTTCGCGGCCCGGGTCCTCGCGTTCCTCCCGGGCGGCGGATGGGGTGAGGTCGACGTCGACGAGGAGATCGCCGACGGGCAGCTCCTCGACGTGGCGGGAGGGCTTCGGGTCATCCACACGCCGGGCCACACGCCGGGGCACGTGTCGCTGCTCCACGAGCCGAGCGGCACGCTGATCACGGGCGACGCCCTGTTCAACTGGCGCGCCCGGTTGAGTTTCTCGATCCGGTTCTTCTGTGCCGACATCGCCATGTCGCGCGAGACCGCCTGGCGGCTGGGCGACGTCGACTACGAGACGGCTGCCTTCACCCACGGCCCCGAGATGCGCGACC
>CAZTOV010000398.1:0-1843 GCA_964615175.1 uncultured Burkholderiales bacterium | reverse complement strand
GGGTGGTCTCGGCGACGGTCACGTCGTGGTCGGCGCTGAGGGCCTTCTGGATCACCACCTTGGCGCGTGGTGTCACCGACGACGCGGTGGTGTTCACGATGAGGGTGACCCGCATGGGGTGAGGGTAGCGACCTTCTGCCCGAGCTCACGCCCGGTGACGGGATGCCCGGTGCCGAGCTGATCCAGCAACTCTTGCCGTAATGGGGCCGAGGCCGGGTGGCCTCGATGACACGTCTCGACGTTGTGGTTCCCGATTTGTCTTCGTGATAGCGACCCGACCTGACGTGTTCCCGGTGCGGTCGGGGGGCTCATGCCCCTGGGGCGGGGAGCACGAGGATCCCGAAACGTTCCTCCACCTCATTGAGGACCTCGTCGGGGATCGTCCCGGTATTTGAGGGCTTCGGCCACGAAGTCGGGTCGCCGACGCCAGCCGGTCCGAAGAGGGCGACGGCGATCTCGAGTGACGAAGGGTCGTGGCCGCAGAAGTACCGCACTCCGTCGAAGTGGTGGGCCGCGAGCTCCGCGGCCCACTGTTGGGTGATCTCGTAGTTCTCGGTCGTGTGGATGGCGCCGGTCACGCCAATGCGCCGGACTCGCGAGGCGGTGGCATCCGCGAGCCGCACTGCTCGTGGGATCGAGAGCCACGACAGCGCACGGGCATCGACGTCGGACGCGGCGATGATGGGGAACCCGCGAAACACCTCGATGAACGACCCCACCGGTGTTTGCGCCAGGTAGCAGGTTCCCGAGGGCGCGTCGAGATCGAAGCGGCCGGTGCCGTCATGGGAGAACCACCAGGCGTCCCTCGACGCCAGGTGGATGCGGGCGAGAGGGGTGCCGGGCGCGAGGTGATACTCGGGAAACCCGGCGAGCGACCCGCCAGGCGGGCGTAGCTCGGCCACGCCTCAGCGGGCGAGCCGGGCTGCGGCGCGGCGGGCGAGACGGACCACCGCCTCGCGATCGCGTCCTGTCCTGAGGATGTCCACCGGGCTGCGATCGTCCAGCGCCGCCTTCGGCCCCACGAGCCACGACGCGACGGTGTGCGGCGACACCGAAGCGGGTCCCGATCCATGCGTCTCCGCGAAGAACGCGTGGAGAACGTTCGTGAGCCCGGGAAGGGTGTCGCCCTCCTTGAACTGGAACGCCGGGTAGAGACGCCGGTTCGGATGATCGGTGGGGAGCGCGAGGACCTTGCCGGCGGCGACACGTTGGCGCAGCGCCTCGCGGCTGATCCCGAGCAGGTCCTGCACGTCGCCACTCGACAGCAGGGGTCCGAGCGTGTCCTGCCACACTGCGCCTCCGGCGACGAGGCGCGCCGCTCGCCGACCCAAGCTCTCGTCCGAGGTGACTCCGAGCCGGGACAGCTCATCGTTGAACGCCAGCGCGGCCTCGGACACGTCTCCCGTAACCATGCTGCCATCATACATGTCAAGCACGTCAAGTCAAGCACGTCAAGTCAAGTACGTCAACCAGCTGCTGGTCGGCCCATCGGCCCGAGGAACTCCTCGAGCAGCACCTCACCGGGGTGCACCGGGGCCAGAGTTGCCATCGGTTTCTCCTTTGGTCAGTGGTAGTCGACGATTGCCCAGGCGGGTGTCCCGATCGCGGAAGCTCCTGATCACGGTCAAGCTCAACGCCAGCCGTTAATAACGGCAAACGTTATCAACGGTCGGCCTGGTCGACGCCCGGGTCAGCGCCTCCTCTCGTAACCTCCGCCCCGTGAGTGACGACCTGGAAATCCTCCGCGCCGAAGTCGTCGCCTGCCGCAGATGCCCGCGTCTCGTGGAGTGGCGGGAGCGCGTGGCGCGAGAGAAGCGAGCCGCCTTTGCGGACGAGGAGTACT
>CAZTOV010000397.1:0-1848 GCA_964615175.1 uncultured Burkholderiales bacterium | reverse complement strand
GGCACGTGGTCACCAACCTGCTGACGAACGCCGCCACGTACTCCGACGCACCGGCGCCGATCCAGGTGACCGCTCGTCGCGACCAGGAGGGCGTCGAGGTCGTCGTGGTCGACCACGGCGTCGGGATCGCGGAGGGAGACGTGCCGCACCTGTTCGAGCACTTCTACCGCGGCGCCAACCAGGGCCACGGTCGGGGCGCGGGCGTGGGACTGGGCGTGGCCGCTGCGTACGCCCAGCTGCTCGGGGGTCACATCCGCGTCGAGAGCACCCCCGGGGAGGGCTCGACCTTCACGGCATGGTTCCCCGAGGCCCCGCCCGACGTCGAGCAGCCCTAACCCGGTGGGTCCATGCGCAATCCGCACCACGCATCGTGGTCGCTCAGGCACCGCACGCGTTCGCATCCGCATCCGGGGAGGACTGCCGGCAAGCACCGTCGAAGGTGCGACCCGGGCGATCGGGATGCTGCTGGACAGGGTCTACGGCAAGCCCCGCGAGACCATGAAGATCGCCGGCGGCGTGAACCTGGGACTCGCCCCGCACGAGGTCGCGATCCAGCGCGTGTTCATGGACCGCGAGTCCTTCTGAGATATGCCCGAGCCGGGCGACGTGGTGGACGCCGAGATCGCCGGCCACGAAGCCGACGACGACTGGGACTTCCAGTAACCATCGAAGCGCAGCGCGCCGATGCCCGTCGGATGCAGGAGCGCACCGGCCGATGTGGCGCTGCGCTCGGCAGGCCGCATCCTGTGGCGTCAGGAGACTCGGCAGCTCGCTTCCCAGTCGCTACGGGACACGCGCGACTCTGCGATTCCGATCATCGTCTCCGCATCGCACCGATAGTTCGCCGTGCTGATGTCGACGTCCAACGACGGGATGAACGTCCGGGTCGGCTCGACCCAGGAGTCCTCGTTGTAGAACTCAGCGAAGCCACGCATGATCTCCCAGGCGTCATCCCTTACGCCCTCGTCGTAGTCGAACGCGGGCGTGATCGACACCAGCACCGTGCCCGACTCCCCGTCGTAGACGTACCGGTCCACAGACTCGACGACGAAGTTGTCTTCCAAGACGTCGATCACCGCGTCCCGGTTCGACTCGAACACGATCGGGAACACGACAGTTCGCATGTCCTCCTCAGTGAGTTCGTACTCCTCCTCGGACTCAACGACCTCCTCCGGCTCCTCCTCAACTTCGGCTTCGGACGCCAGCGGAGGCGGCTCCTCGGACGGCTCGGCAGAAGGCTCAGCCGTGGGCTCCTCCTCGGGCGCTTCCTCCTCCGTGGCCTCGTCGCTCGCGATTGGCTCGGTGTCAGGTTCAACGTCACTAGCGATGCCCACGAAGATGAACAGCGCCAGCAGACCGCCCGGAATGAGAAAGCGCTTCTTCTTGTACCAAGGCCGCGCGGCCTTGCCCGCTGAGTCGGTAGGAGGCGGCATAGCGGCTGCCGCCTGCGGCTCGCGCCGATGGTCAGTCCACTGCTCCCCATCCCACCAGCGCTCGACCCCCGGCTCGTCATCCGGTACGTACCAACCTGCCTCCGGCATCCTCTTGCTCCCTCTGTGGACCCAGTGGACCCAGTGGACCACCGTAGGCGCAGGCCGTTAAGCCGACAGGCGTGCGAAGGGTGAACGCCCGCGACCTCGCGGTCCCTTCGCTGCTCTGCGCTCGTCCTGCCCTTGTCTCGCCCTCATTGGCCCTTGTCGGTGGTGGTTATGGGCGGTCACCGTTGGTCATGACATAGTGGCGCAGTTCAGCCGTACGAACCCGAATTCCGCAGGTTTCTCACGCGAATTCGCTCACCACTCGGTGGCGATGTACTGGGTCTCGGTGAACTCGTAGATGCCGTCGGTG
>CAZTOV010000396.1:0-1853 GCA_964615175.1 uncultured Burkholderiales bacterium | reverse complement strand
TCCTCGCAAGCGGGGTCGCCGTGGTGGTGGGCGCCGCGGTGGCGTCGCGGTAGCGGTCGAGCCACCGGCTCCAGTCGACGACGAAGAGGAGGGCCAGCGCCGCGTAGGTCCAGTAGTCGAGCCCGAGCGTCAGATAGATCCCGCCGTGGAGTGCGACCGCGCCCAGGGCAAACGGAGTGCGCGTCCTCGGGAGCCACAACACGACGAGGAAGCCGAGCTCGAAGACCAGGACGCCCCCGGCGAGCAGATGGGAGAGCCAGTCGCGGTCGGCGATGGCCACCGCGAGGTCGGGCCAGACGCTGTGGACGCTGTGCGACCCCGTGTAGAGGATCCAGCGCAGGTTGTCGGTAGCGACCCACGCCAGGCCCGACTCGGTGAGCTTGTGGAACCCGGCGAAGAAGTACGAGCCGGCGACCACCACCAGGGCCGAGCGCAGGGGCCAGCCGAAGGCGGCCGAGCGGCGCCGGCTCCGAAAGCGGGCTTCGAGGGGTGCCACGAGGAACGGGACCGCGGCGAGGATGAGGAGCAGGTCGTTGTGCTGGATCTTGCCGCGGCTGGCGCGCAGTCCGGCCAGGAAGAGCAGGCAGGCCCAGGCGATCGGGAACGCGACCCGCCGCCCCCGTCCGAGCACGGCCATCAGCGCCGCGACCGCGCCGACGATCTGGAAGACGACGATCACCTCCACCGGCGGGCCCTGGTCGAGGAAGCGGAGGAAGGGAACCGGGCGGAACAGCTCCGCCGGGAGGTCGGCGAGACCGCGGAACGGGCTGAGAGCGACCCGGAGCCCGATCAACGCGGACAAGGCAGTGGCGGCGAAGGCGAGGTCGCGCTCGAGGCCGGGCGCGAAGAGCCGGCGCTCGATGGTGCGGACGAGCCGACTCACGCCCCGACCTCGCATTGATGGACCAGGTCGCGACTGAGCGGAGCCTCACGGGGCGCGTCGGGCCCGGGAGGCACGCGGGTGCGGGCCTCGTAGATGCGGACGCCCGCGATCGATGCATCGTGATCGTGGAGGACGGCGGCCCACGAGCGACAGACCTCGTTCCGCTCGGAGGTGTCGAGACCCGGGAACGTCTCCACGAGGACGTGGGCCTTGCGGTACGCGACGGGAAGGCGCTCGAAGTCGGCGATCCCTTCCCGCTCCTCTTCGTCGACGGTGAGGATCTGCCAGCTGGTGCGCTCGGGCTCGCGCACCTCGATGAAGAGCTTCCAGCCCGTCAGGGGCCAGAGCTCCAGACCGGTCAGGCCGGTGAGTGTGAACAGGCCGAGGAACACCCAGACGAAGGCCCGACGGGCTCGGCCCACCTCTTGGACGTGTGTGATCGGACTCCCCACCGAGGGTGATGGTGCCAGGCGGTGCGGGCCCGGGCCGGACGCGGGTGATGCCATGAAAGAAGCCGGCCGCGCGCGAGGCTGCACCGGTGATCGCGGATCACGATCTCGACGCGGTGGTGGTGGGAGCGGGACCGAACGGGCTCGCGGCCGCCGTGACCCTCGCCCGGGAAGGACTGGCCGTTCGGGTCTACGAGGCGGCCGAGACGATCGGTGGCGGCTGCCGCACCGAGGAGTTGACCCGGGCGGGCTTCCGCCACGACGTGTGCTCGGCGATCCATCCCTTCGGCATCGGGTCGCCGTTCTTCGACTCACTCCCGCTCGCTGACCACGGCCTCGAGTGGGTGCATCCCGAGGTGCCGCTGGCGCACCCGCTCGACGGCGGTCGGGTCGGCGCGGCCTTCCGCTCGCTCGATCAGACGAGCGAGGAATTCGGAGTCGACGGCGACGCGTGGGCCGACCTCGTCGGCGGGTTCTCGAACTCGTGGGACGCGCTCGCCCCCGAGTTCATGGCGCCCGCC
>CAZTOV010000395.1:0-1856 GCA_964615175.1 uncultured Burkholderiales bacterium | reverse complement strand
GACGAGTGGACCGAGATCATGGAGGGCACCGACGTGTGCTTCGCCCCCGTCTTGTCGATGGGCGAGGCTCCGGAACACCCGCACAACCAGGCACGCGGGACGTTCGTGGAGGTCGACGGTGTCGTCCAGCCCGGTCCCGCTCCACGGTTCTCACGGACGGCGCCCGAGATCCAGGGTCCGCCGCCCATCCCCGGGCAACACACCGAGGACGTCCTCGCCGCGTGGGGTTTCGCCGACGACGAGATCGCCAAGCTTCGCGACGCGGGAGCGGTCAAGTAGCGCATGCCGATCCTCTACGTGGTCCGTCACGCCGAAGCGGCGGCGGGCTGGACCGAAGACCGTGACCCGGGCCTCAGCCTGCGCGGCCGCGAACAGGCTCGCGAGATGGCCGAGGCGCTCCAACCCCTCGGCTCACGACCGATCGTGTCGAGCCCGCTGCGCCGTGCCCGAGAGACGGCGGCGGAGCTCGAAGCACGGTGGGGAATGGCGGCCGACGTCGAGCCCGCGGTGGGGGAGTTGCCGACGCCCGACGGCGTGGGTCTGGCCGAGCGCGGCGGCTGGCTGCGCGGCCTGCTCGAGGAACGGTGGAGCAATGTCGACGGTGACGCGCTGGCGTGGCGGCGGCGCCTGCTCGACACGGTCGAGACCTTTCGGAGCGACACCGTCGTCGTGAGCCACTACGTGGCCATCAACACCCTGGTGGGCGCGGCGACCGAGGACGACCGGGTGGTGTGCTTCCGCCCCGGTCACTGCACGGTGACCGTCATCGAACGCGATGACGCCGGCCTCCAGTTGTTGGAGGCCGGCGCCTCTGCACATTCGTTGGACCTCGCCTGAAGCCCCGTTCTTTGGAGGCTTCACCCCCCTATAGGTGGGTGAGAAGGCAGAGAACGGTTCAGCCTCCGGGGCCGCGATCGGGTCCGGCGTCGTCGCCACGGGCTGCGGTCGCGAGTCGGCCGAGATAGTGGTCCCAACCGTGGGTGTGCTCCTGGATGGCGTTCTCGTCGGGGAGGTCGCGATGGGTGAGCCGAACGAGCGTCTTGTCGCCCTCGGGATGAAGGCTGATCTCCACCGTGGTGGATCCGGGGGTGATCGGGTTGCCTTCGGCCTCCCATCCCCAGGTGAACACGACCTTCTCGTTCGGGACCACCTCGACGAACTCTCCGACGGCCGGGTGGTCGCCGGCCACGAGGACGCGGAAGGTGCCTCCTGGCTCGGCCTCGATGGTCGCCTCGGTCCCCATCCACCGAGTCATCCCGTCGGCGTCGACGAGCAGGGGGAAGATCGTCTCGGGCTTGGCGTCGATCATCACTTCGCGTTCCAGTTCGGGCATCAGGTCTCCTCGCTCGCTTCGTTGTCGGGTGGTTGGTCGGTTGCTCGCTGCTCGGCCTCGGCCGCGTCGCGCAGCCGGGTGAGCCGGGTGTCCCAGAACGTGTCGAGGAACCGGTGCAGGTCTTCGACCGTCTCGGGACGGGCGCGGTAGAGACGGCGGGTGCCGTCACGCCGTTCGTTCACCAGATCGGCCTCCTTGAGCACCCGGAGGTGCTGTGAAACGGCCGGCCGGGTGACCTCGAAGTGGTCCGCGATCTCGCCGGCCGCGAGCTCCCGGTCCCACACCAACTGGAGGATGGCCCGGCGTCGGGGTTCGGCGATGGCCTTGAGGGCGGCGTCCACCGCATAAGCATAAGCAAAGACTTACGTAAGTGTCAACGTAAATAGCAAGGGAGCTCCGGTTCCCGTATCATGAGGGTCACGACAACGGCGTCGTTCCCATCATCGGGAGCGGCGCCTTTTCTTGTTTCGGTTCGGACCTGTCGCTGGAGGATGCACACGTGCTGACGCGCCCACGAGAACTC
>CAZTOV010000394.1:0-1871 GCA_964615175.1 uncultured Burkholderiales bacterium | reverse complement strand
GGCCAGCAGCACCCACGACCTGGCATCGAGAGACCAGCACAGCCGGGCGGTGAGTCGCATGGAGGAGCTCACCCCCCGAATGTTAGACCACCTTTTGGATCGGCAGACACTTCGTTAGGTTGCCGCCAGCTCCGAGCTCGACCGGGCCCATCTTCCCTTCCACCACTTCGATCCCCCGACCGCCCCGGCAACGACCGACCCGGCCGTGCCGGGCCGCGAGACGATGGCGGTGGGTGACCTGGATTCACCGTCCTGGCTTGCGGGTCCGCCGACCAAGCATGCGTCGAAACCTACGACGCTACGCCCGCTCGGTGCGTGCGGCGGCCTCCTCAGCGGCCCGCTCGAGACGGGAGCGGTAGGCGCTCCACTCCTCCGGGGTCAGCTCGGGCAGATTCCGGTCGTCGTTGCCTGCCCTCCCGTCGATGAGCTCCCGGATGATGTCGGCGTGGCCGGCGTGGCGGGCGACTTCGATCCCCACATGGACCAGGATCAACTGGAGCGTCACGTCGTGTCGCTCCGGCGGCCACCACGGCACCCGGCCTCGTGAATCGAGGTCGAGTGTCTCGATGGTCTCGTCGGCGTGGTCGCAGGAGAGCCGGTACACCTCGACGACCTCGTCCCTTGTCTCCTCGACGGTTGCCCACATGTCGGCGTTGACCTCGGCCTCCTCCTCCATCCATGGGAGGTCCATGGGAAACGGGCGCCCGAACACCTCGGTGAAGTACCCGAGCTGCACGCCGGCGACATGCTTGACCAACCCCAACAGATTGGTGCCTGTGGGCGTCATCGGCCAGCGCATCTCCCGCTCGCCGAGGCCATCCAGTTTGGCGAGGAGTTGATCACGCTGGACACGGAGATAGCGGTGGAGAATCGCCTTGGGTGGGGGCGGAAAGTCGTCCATGCGGGCTGAGTGTACGAGCCAGCAGGGCGCCCGCGCCGACTCCTAACATCTTGTCACCCGCCTACCTACTGATTCACTGCTACTCGTCCAGGCAAGGGCAACGGGCGGGATGCGCCGTAGGCTCGCGAGGCGGTGCCGCTCGACGGCACCATTCGGGCCCGTCTCAGCCGACGAGTTCGACGGCCGGATCGCTTTGGGCGAAGCCCGCCACATGCCAGGCGCGACGCAACCCCGGAGGTGCATTGACCAACCGGACCGTTTGATCGGACGCCCGGGCGGCCCGCGCTATTTCCCGCATGCCGGCCACGTCGATGAACTCGAGGGCGGAAACATCGAGGAGGCAGACGCCGCCAGCCCCGCGAGCGGCGTGTGAGATAGCCACTTCAAGCGTGGAAGCGACCGCGAAATCTACTTCACCTGATAGTTGCCACGTGTCCCCGTCGGCGGCAAAAAACCGGAACTGCGGCGGTGGGTGGTGGCCCACTTCGAGCTCATGCACGGCTAGGACGCCGAGGATCGCGTCGGTGTCAAACGACCTGGGTCGGTATGCGCAAACGATCGTCGCCTCCACCTCCCTGACCAACGAGCCCAACATCAACTCGAATGACACGATCGAGTCGGTGCTGGGTCGTGTCGACGCAATCCAGTCCATGTCGGCCACAACCCGCACTCCTACGTAACCCTCAGCCCGGGCAAGCGCTGACTGTTCGCGGAACAGCGAGAACATCTTGTTGGAATCGAGTGCGCCGCCGCCCAGCAAGGTCGCCAGTGGGTCAACTGCGATGGTGGCCGACGGCGCCAACTCAGCCAGCACCGAGCTGCGCTCAGGGCCGAAGATGATCGGCTTTTGACCGGCACCCGTCGCTTCTTGGAGCAAGACCCTTGCGTTTGTGACGTAATTGGCGGGATCATCTGTGATCCAACACACATGACTCCCGCGTCCGAGGCCTGCCAATTCTGACTCGGTTGC
>CAZTOV010000393.1:0-1872 GCA_964615175.1 uncultured Burkholderiales bacterium | reverse complement strand
CACAGCACCGGCACGAGGCTGGTGAAGAGCGAGCCCGGGGCGAGCACGACCTGGTCGGCCTCCACGATGGCCTGGACGGCCTGCGCCGGCGGATGGGCGTCGGCGGGAACGATGCCGACGCGCGTGATGCGACCGGGTGACGACATCACCGCCACCTGCCCCTCCACCGACCGACCCTCGACGTCGGCCTTGAGGACCACGGGGTCGGTCGTGGCCGGCACCACGTCGCCCACGGTCGCGAGGAGACGGGCCATCTCGTCGACGGCGGCGCCGAAATCGCCCATCGTCTCGGTGAGCCCCGCGAGCATCAGGTTGCCGAGGGCGTGCCCGTCGAGCGTGCCGCCACGGAACCGGTGCTCGAGAGCCTCTGCCCACCGCGACTCCGGCGCCGCCAGAGCCACCAGGCACTTGCGCACGTCGCCAGGGGGTGGGAGGGCGCGTTCACGACGCAACCTTCCCGACGAACCGCCGTCGTCGGCGACGCTGACCACCGCGGTGAGTTGTGACGCGTAGCGGCGGACGGCCTGCAGCGCCGCGGCAAGACCGTGGCCCCCGCCGAGGGCCACGACCGATGGCCGCTGGTCGCTCACGTCGCCCGCTCCCGGCACCTGGGATACCGCGCCGCTCGGGCCTCACACGTGTGCACCGCTCGCCCGCTCAACGCTCGACGTCCCGGTGGTGGACGGTGGCGGGGAAGCCGTGCTTCCCGAGGATGCCGGCGACCTCCTCGGCGAGGACCACGCTGCGGTGCCGACCACCGGTGCAGCCGACCCCGATCGACAGATACGACTTCCCCTCGCGGGCGTAGGCGGGGAGCAGCAGCTCCAGCAGGCGGTCGATCTCGGCGAGGAACTCCCGGGTGTCGGACTGGTCGAGCACGTAGCGACGCACGCTTTCGTCGGTGCCGGAAAGCGGGCGCAGGTCCTCGATCCAGTGGGGGTTGGGGAGGAAGCGGACGTCGAACACGTTGTCGACATCCATGGGGAGGCCGTGCTTGAACCCGAACGAGACCACGTTGACCTGGAGGCCCCCACCGCCGTCGTCGGAGAAGATCTCGCGGAGGCGGTCGGCAAGATCGTGCACGCCGAGGTCGGTGGTGTCGATCACCACGTCGGCCCGGCCCTTCAGCTCGCCGAGCAGCTCACGCTCCTTGGCGATCCCGTCAGACACGCGTTCGGTCTGGAGGGGGTGCTTGCGGCGGGTCGCCTCGAACCGCCGCACCAGCGTCTCGTCGGCGGCGTCGAGGAAGAGGATTCGCGTCTGGGTCCCCATCTGCTCGAGTTCGTCGAGCGCCGCGGCCAGATCATCGAGGAACTCGCCGGATCGCACGTCGACCACGAACGCGTAGTGCTGAGTGGACGCGCCACCCGCCAGCTCGGCCACCTTCGAGATGAGTGGCGCCGGCAGGTTGTCGATCACGAAGTACCCGAGGTCCTCGATCACGTTGGCGGCCTCCGACCGACCCGCGCCGGAGAGCCCGGTGATGATGGTCACCTCGAGGTGCTGTCCCTGTTGCTGCATGGCGGCTCCCTACCCGGCCTGCCCGCCGCCCGAACCCGTCCGGGCCCCGGGCATGGGCGGGCCGTGGAGTCGATCGTAGAGGGCGGTCGCCACGGCGTCGGGGAGCCACGACAGCTCCTTGAGGGTGTCGAGGTCGGCCCCCTTGATCCGCTTCAGCGACCCGAACTCCTTCATCAGCCGCTTGCGGCGGGCCGGGCCGAGACCCCGCACGTCGTCGAGGACCGACTGCTTCATGCGCCGATCGCGGAGCTTGCGGTGGTAAGTGATGGCGAAGCGGTGAGCCTCGTCGCGGATCTGCTGGAGGAGATAGAGGGCCTCGGAGTCGCGGGGAATGCGCACCGGCTCGGGGCG
>CAZTOV010000392.1:0-1880 GCA_964615175.1 uncultured Burkholderiales bacterium | reverse complement strand
GACATGGGACGAGCGGTGATCGTCGAGGCGGCACGGACGCCGATCGGGAAGCGCAACGGGTGGCTGTCGGGTCTGCACCCGATCGAGCTGCTCGCGGCCGCGCAGATCGAGGTCGTGCAGCGGGCCGGGATCGAGCCCGACCAGGTCGAGCAGATCGTCGGAGGTTGCGTCACCCAGGCCGGTGAGCAGGCGGCGAACGTGGCCCGCAACGCATGGCTCGGAGCGGGGATGCCCTATGAGGTCGCCGCCACCACCATCGACTGCCAGTGCGGCTCGGGCCAGCAGGCCAACCACTTCGTGGCCAACCTCATCGAGGCCGGCGCCATCGACGTCGGCATCGGTTGCGGGGTCGAGGCGATGAGCCGGGTCGGCCTCGGCGCCAACGTCTTCAACGGGCCCGGCGTCCCCCGCTTCGACGACTGGCCCTACGACCAGGCACCCGAGCAGTTCACGGCGGCCCAGCGCATCGCCGAGAACCGCGGCATCACCCGCGAGGACGTCGACGGCCTGGGTCTGGCGTCGCAGGAGAAGGCCCGCCAGGCGCAGGAAGAGGGTCGCTTCGAACGCGAGATCGTGCCGGTGGAGGCGCCGGCCCTCGACGACGAGGGCAATCCCACCGACGAGAAGCAGACGGTGACCACCGATCAGGGCCCCCGCGACACCTCGGCCGAGGCGTTGGCCAAGCTCAATCCGGTGATGGAGGGTTACGTCCACACCGCGGGCAACTCGTCGCAGATCTCCGACGGCGCCGCCGCGCTCCTGTGGATGTCGGAGGAGAAGGCGAGCGAGCTGGGGGTGAAGCCCCGCGCTCGCATCGTCGAGCAGGCCCTGGTCGGCTCCGACCCCTACTACCTGCTCGACGGCCCGCCCGACGCCACCCGGCGCGTGCTGAAGCGAGCGGGCATGACCCTCGACGACATCGACCTGGTGGAGATCAACGAGGCGTTCGCCAGCGTGGTGCTGTCGTGGCAGCAGGTGCTCGACGCCGACATGAGCAAGGTCAACGTGAACGGCGGCGCCATCGCTCTCGGCCACCCCGTGGGCTGCACGGGTAGCCGGCTGATGACCACACTCCTCCACGAGCTGGAGCGCCAGGACCTCTCCACCGGCCTGGTCACCATGTGCTGTGGCGGAGCGCTGGCGACGGCCGCGATCATCGAGCGGGTGTAGCCGGCCGTGCCTGACGTGTCCCCGCCCGCCGGAGGGGCCTACGAGCCGCCGCCCGCACCGCGCACGCACCACGACCTGCTGCACGGGCGTGACGTCCCCCTCGATCCTGACTCGCGAAAGCTCCGGCAGCTCAAGCACGACCTGGCCGAGCAGGTGCGCAGGGTCAACGAGGGTGTGGCCATGCTCGACGCCCTCGAATGCGACCCCGACGCCATTCAGCCGCTCATCGACGAGGCCCGCGACCTGGCCGCCCGCCTCGACCGGCTCCCCAACCTCCGCCAGTACGGGGGCGCCGCGCTCGGGCCCCGCGGGGCGTCGGCGCTCGACGAGCGCAGCCCGATCAGCGGGCAGGGCAATCCGTTGGCGCCGCCACTGCACCTCGAATCCGACGGCGTCACCACGTGGGGCCACGCCACCTACGGCATCGCCCACGAGGGCCCACCCCTCCACCTCCACGGCGGCTGGGTGATCGCCGCCTTCGACGAGCTGCTCGGGGTCGCGCAGGCGATGGGCGGTCAACCGGGCATGACCGGCACCATCACCATCAGGCTCCAGGCCCCGACACCCCTCCACGAGCGCATCGACTACGAGGGATGGGTCGACCGCACCGAGGGTCGCAAGACCATCGCCAAGGGCGAAGCCCGCCTCGAGGGCAAGGTGCTCGCCGAGGCCGAGGGGATCTTCATCGCCCCGACGAGTTGGGTGGACTC
>CAZTOV010000391.1:0-1883 GCA_964615175.1 uncultured Burkholderiales bacterium | reverse complement strand
CCCCGCCCTCATGGTTGGACCTGGATGGACGGGGGACTCGACACCACCACGCGCGAGAGGCGCGACGAACGCGTGCGCACGGCCGCGTTCGTGTTCCGGCTCGTCGCGGCCGCCACGGTCGTGGCGGTGTCGCCGCTCGTCGACGAGATCAGCAGCGACGAGCGGATCCTCTTCGCCTGGGTCGCCGCACTGGGATGGCTCCCGGCGGTCGGCGTGATGGAAGCGGTGCGGCGCCGGACCTCGGCCCGCACGACCGACGTCCTCAGCCTCGCCCTCGACTTCGGGTTCCTCTTCCTCACCCTGAGCGTCTTCGGTGTGGTGATCGACTTCGTGCTCGCCGCACAGCTCCTCGTGGTCGGGTACTACACCTACCTCGGAGGATCGAGCCTCGGCTTCGGTGCCGCTGCGCTCGCCGTGGCGGTCGCCGTCGGAGGCAGCGACGTTGCGGATCACCCTGTCGAACCGGTGGTTGCCGCCCTCTACCCGGTCGTCGTCGCCGGCATGGTGCTGCTGATGCGACGCCTGGCCATGCACCACGTCGAGGCCGCCGCCGACATCGCCCGTCTTCACGACAAGGCCGCCGCCATCGCCACGGGTGTCGGGGAGGCGGTGGTGGTCACGTCGCCGCGCGGGCGCATCCGGGAGTGGAACGCCGCCGCCGAGACCTCGCTCCGTTGTCCCTCCGATGTGGCCGTGGGGGAGGGGTGCGCCGAGGTGCTCGGCCTCCGCCGAGAACTCGAGGAGCTGGACTGCTCCGAGGGATGCGCTCTGCTCCGCGCGCAACTCACCGAGGACGGCGTCGACGGCGGCATCAAGGTGTGGCGACACGACGGAAGCCGCGACCAGCGCCAGGCCCTGCTGGCCCATACGGCGCCACTCACCGACGACGACGGTCGTGTCGTCGAGGTGGTCCACTCGTTCCGCGACGTGAGCAAGCTGGTCGAGGCCGACGAGGCCAAGACGGTCTTCCTTGCCACGGCAACGCACGAACTGAAGACGCCGCTCACCGTCATCATGGGATTCTCCGAGCTGCTGTCGCGGCGACCCGACCTCCCGGACGGCGAGCGGGAGCAGGCGCTGCAGTCGATTCAAGACCGGGCCCGCCAGCTCAGCGACATCGTCGACCGGGTGCTCCTCTCGAGCCGCATCGAAGCCGGGCGGGTCGATCTCGACACCGGCCCCATCGCCATCGAGGATCTGGTCGAGGAACGCGCTCGGGCCACGCTGTCGGTGGCGGGGCGGTCTCCCGATCTGTGCGTCACCGACGACCTGCCCCTCGCGATCGCGGACGAGGACGCGTTGTCGACCGTGATCGACCACCTCCTCGACAACGCCCTCAAGTACTCGGAGCCCGACACGGCGATCACGGTCGAGGCCGGTGCCGACGACCACACGGTGTTCATGGCGGTGACCGACCGGGGCATCGGGATGACGACCGACGAGGCCGCCCACTGCACCGAGCGGTTCTGGCAGGCGGAGTCCGGTGACGTGCGGCGCTTCGGCGGTACGGGCATCGGTCTCTACATCGTGAAGTCGCTCGTCGATGCCATGCGCGGCCACATCGAGGTCGTCAGCGAGCCCGGCGAGGGGACCACGTTCACGGTCCGCCTGGCCCGCGCCGACATCGGGACCCCGGCCGTCGGCGATCGTGAACCGTCGATCATCCGCGAGTTCATGCGACAGGTGGGCGTCACCGAGGAGAGGGCATGAGCACGTCTGTCGGCCTGCTGAACCTCGTGTTGGGCACCGTGTACACGTCGTACGGCCTCCTCACGGTGATGGACATGTGGCGGGGTCGCAGGACCCGGGGGTTCTCGCACTTCGGGACGGCCTGGATCCTGATGGCGTTCACGTGCGGGCCCCACCACCTCCATCACGCGGGT
>CAZTOV010000390.1:0-1885 GCA_964615175.1 uncultured Burkholderiales bacterium | reverse complement strand
CAGACCGACGACCTCGACCGCTTCTATCCCAACGCCGTTCTCCACACGGGCTTCGACATCATCTACTTCTGGGTCGCCCGCATGATGCAGATGGGGCTGCGCTTCGCCGGCGACGTCCCGTTCCGTCACGCCGCCATCCACGGCATCGTCCGCGACGCCGACGGCCGCAAGATGTCGAAGAGCTTCGGCAACGTGGTCGACCCCCTGGAGATGGCCGACCGATTCGGCGCCGACGCTCTCCGCTTCGCCATGACCCGAGCGGCCAGCCCCGGCCAGGACGTCCCGCTCGCCGAAGAGTGGGTCGAGGGCGCCCGCAACTTCGTCAACAAGCTCTGGAACTCGGCCCGCTTCGTGTCGATGAACCTCGACGGCCGTTCGCTCGCCGAGCTGACCGGCGAGGTGCCTTCAGGCGATCTGCCCTTGGCCGACCGGTGGATCCTCTCCCGCTTCGGCCGGGTCGTCGAGACGGTCGACCACGGGTTCGAGGGGTACGACTTCGCCGAGGCCCTCCGTGAGCTCCAGAGTTTCACCTGGGGCGAGTACTGCGACTGGTACATCGAGATCTCCAAACTGGGACTCGACGCGGGCGGTGAGGACCGCGACCGCACACAACGCGTCCTGGCCACGGTGCTCTCGGGCGTGATCCGATTGCTGCACCCGGTGACACCCTTCGCCACCGAGGAGCTGTGGCACCGGCTCGGGGGCCACGGGCTCGTCGCCACCGAGCGGTGGCCGACCACCGAGGGTCTCGACATCGACCCTGAGGCCGAGGCCGCCATGGACGCGGTGATCGATGTCGTCTCGGCGATCCGGCGTTTCCGGTCCGAGAACACGGTGCCACCCTCGAAGCGATTCACCGCGTACGTGGTTCCGGCCGACGGCGGGCAGCGAGCCGTCCTCGAGACAGTTTCGGCCGAGATCGTCACTCTGGCCGGGCTCGATGAGCTGGTGCTCGAAGACGACCGCGAGCCCCGACCACGCGAAGCCCGGATGGTCGCGGCGGGCGCCGAGGTCGTCGTCCCTCTCGAAGGGCTGGTCGACGTCGCGGCTGCCGTCGACGAACTCGATCGCCAACTGGGCAAACTCGAAGCCGATCGCGAGAAGGTGCAGCAGAAGCTGGCCAACGACCAGTTCGTCGCCAACGCGCCCGCCGACGTGGTGGAGAAGGAACGGGGGAAGGAAGCCGAGATCCTCGAGTCCATCCAGAAGCTGCGCGATCAGCGGGAGCAGCTGGCATGAGCGCCGAGCAGGACGGAGCCGCAAGCATCAGCGAGGTGCGCGCCTGGCTCGACGGTCACATCAACCTCGAGCAGGGTGACCTGCCCGGGGGCGACCTTCCCGCGGTGCCGGCGCCGACGCTCGACCGCATCCGGGTTCTGGCCGAGCTGCTCGGCGACCCGCAGAACGCCTACCCGATCGTGCACGTCACCGGCACCAACGGGAAGAGCAGCACGTCGAGGATGGTGGCGGCGCTCCTCGAAGCCAAGGGGCTGTCCGTCGGGCTCTACACGAGCCCGCACCTCACCGATCTCGAGGAGCGGCTGGTGTGGAACCGGGCGCCGATCGAGCCCGCCGCCCTCGACGAGGTCCTCGCCTCGCTCCGAGCGCTCGAGGACCTGATGGAGGAGCGGCCCAGCTACTTCGAGCTGGTGACTGCGGCCGCGTTCGCGTGGTTCGCCGACTTGGCAGTCGACGTGGCCGTGGTCGAAGTGGGCCTCGGTGGCGCATGGGACGCGACCAACGTCGGCGACGCCAGTGTCGCGGTGGTCACCAACATCGGCGTCGACCACGTCGAGTACCTGGGGCCGACCCGCGCGGGAATCGCCAAGGAGAAGGCGGGCATCGTCAAGCCGGGCTCCACCCTCGTGCTCGGCGAGACCGATCC
>CAZTOV010000389.1:0-1907 GCA_964615175.1 uncultured Burkholderiales bacterium | reverse complement strand
CCTCGCCATCGGCGCGGGTGCGCTTCGCGCTGACCTTCGACGACGACGACCCCGGCCACGCCGAGCACGCGCTGCCGGTCCTCGAGGAGCTGGGGGTCGCCGCGACCTTCTTCCTCTCGGGACGTTGGCTCCACGGCCGGGGCCACTACTGGTGGGAGGCCCTCGAGGAGCGGATCCGGCGCGATGGGCTCGACGCCACGCGGTCGCGTCTCGGGTTACGGGGTGACTCCCCCCGCGCCCTCGCGGCGGCCGTCGAGGGCAACGTGGCGGCCGAGGAGCTCGACGGCGGCCCGTCGGACCGCCCGCTCATGACCGGCGGCGACGCCCGCGCGCTCGTCGACGCCGGCATGACGATCGGCTTCCACACCGTCGAGCACCGCGTCCTACCCCTGCTCCGTCCTGAGGATCTGCGGCGTGCGGTGAGCTGGGGTCGGGAGGAGTTGGAGGAGGAGCTCGGCTGTCGACTCACGGGATTCGCGTACCCCCACGGCCGGGCGGGGACGCGCGAGGCTCGGGAGGTCGAGCGGGCGGGGTACGGGCGCGCGTGGGTGACCTCCCAGCGCCCGATCACCCGGCGGTCCCCGGCGTTCCTGCTGGGCAGGTGGGAACCCGGTCTCCGCCGACCGGAGGACGTCGTCGTCGGTGCGTGGCGTCGGCTGATCCGATCGTCACGACCCGCCGTGGGCTGACCGATCAGTACGACTCGGTACGACGCCTCCGGCCCTGGTCAGTCGGCCTCGTGCAGGTCTCCGATGATGTCGTCGAGCCACGACCGGGCGTCAGCGATCCAGTTCGGGTCCGACAGGAACCGTCGGCGCAGCCACGGATGGACGCGCGTCGGGACGAGGGTGGCAGCGGCCCGCACCGCGCAGCCGATGTCGCCCGCTCGGAGGCCCCTGCCGTAGGCGCGGAGGGCGGCCCGTCGGTCGCCGATCCGGAGCGCCTCGGAGCCCACGAAACGGTGCTGGACCCCGCGGTCGAGCGACCGCCCCCCACGGAGGTCGGCGAACTTGTCCTCGATGTGGTCGAGTTCGTCGAGGTGTCGGTCCACGTGCCGGGAGAAGTTGCCTCCGTGCTGGCGGTAGGCGACGAGCGGTCGGGGCACCCAGGCTGGTGGTCCGGTCCTCGCCAGTCTGAGCGCCAGGTCCCAGTCGACGGTGACCCGGAGGTTCTCGTCGAGCAGATCCTCGTCGAGGACCCCGCGCCGCCAGAGGATGTTCGAGATGCCCCCGTCGATCACCCATCTCGTCGGGAGGGCGGTCATGACCTGGTCGGGGGGGTCGGGCGGCCGCCCGCCGATGATCCGGTCCTCGCTGTCGATGTACACGCAGCCCGTGTAGGCCCACGAGCGACCGGTCCTCTCGGCAGCGGCGAGCTGTGCGGAGAGCTTGTCGGGCGCCCAGAGGTCATCGTCGTCGAGGATCGCGAGCCAGTCCCCGCGAGCCTCCGCGAGACCGGTGTTGCGGCCACCGGTCGGCCCCAGGCTGTCATCGTTGCGGACGACGTGGAGCCCCGGCTGCGCACGCCCTTCGAGTGCGTCGCTGGTCGCATCGGTGGAGCCGTTGTCGACAACGACGTGCTCCACCTCGACGTCGCGCTGCATGGCGACGCTCGTGAGGGCGCGGGGCAGCATGGTCGCACGGTTGTACGTCGACGTGACGACCGTGACCGATGGGGTCATCGGTACGGACGATCCGCTGATGGTGCCGATGCCTTCCGCCACCCTCCACTCATCCGATCGTCGACGCGCGCCCCGTCCGGCCCAGAGGCTACGTCCCCGGGGGGCGCGACGACGAACATCGGATGCGTAACCGTTCGCGCATCGCAAGTCACTCGACGTAGCGGTCGTTACCCACGGGTGACCACCCGATCCGGTTCCGACGAACGGACCGCGCCCGAGGATGAGG
>CAZTOV010000388.1:0-1914 GCA_964615175.1 uncultured Burkholderiales bacterium | reverse complement strand
CGCTGAGCGGATCCATGGATGACGTGCCCGAGATGCCCGACGAGCGCACCTTCACCGTCGACGAGGCCCGGGCCCTGCTCGAGGAGATCCGTCCGCAGCTCGATCAAGTGATCGACATGCGCGCCGAGCTCACCGAGCAGGTCCACGCTCACCAGGAGGGTGATGAGTCGACAGCCATCGCCGATCTCAAGGCGATGGAGGCACGTCTCAGCGAGATCCTCGACGGCATCCGCGCTCAAGGCGTCCAGGTGAAGGGGTGGGCGCCGATCCTCCTCGACTTCCCGATGCTCCATGAGGGTCGCCAGCTGCTGCTCTGCTGGCTCGAGGGCGAGGGCGAGCTCGACTGGTACCACGACGCGGCCCACGGTTTCGCCGGGCGGCGACCGATCGCGGACCTCCAGGGGGAGTAGCCGCACCGGGGTGGGAGGATGAAGCGTCCTCGGCAAGCACGCGCCTAGCGTGTCGCCGTGGCGCGGGCGACCCAGACGCGGAGTCCACAGTCGGCGGGCATCCCCCCGTGGCTGCGCGCCCCGCTCGTCGTCGGGCTCCTCTACCTCTTTCTCGTGGGGGTCGGTCTCCTCGAGGAGGGCATCACCGCCCTCGGGCCCGACGTCCAGGACGAGCTGTTCTCCAGCGTCACCAACCCCCTGGCCGGGCTCTTCGTGGGCACGCTCGCGACGGTGCTGGCCCAGTCGTCGTCGGTCACGACCGCCACCATCGTCGGTCTGGTCGGCACCGGTCTGCTGGGGGTGGACGACGCCGTGCCGATGGTGATGGGCGCCAACATCGGCACCACCGTCACCAACACCCTGGCCTCGCTCGGACATCTCCGGCGTCCCCAGGAGTTCCGTCCCGCCTTCGCCGCCGCCACGGTGCACGACTTCTTCAACGTCCTGGCCGTCATCGTGCTCCTGCCGGTGGAGCTGACCACCGGAGTGCTCTCGAACTCGGCCGAGTGGCTGAGCGAGCGCCTCGTCGGCTCGGGTGGTGCCACGTTCGAGAGCCCGATCAAGCAGGCCGTCAAGGAGCCGGTGGCATGGCTCGACTCGCTGTGGGAAGCGGTGGGGTCGGGGAACGTGCTGGGGGCGCTGCTCCTCGTCACCGGCCTGACGTTCATCTTCCTGGCGCTCACGTTCATCACCCGGAACATGCGGCTCCTCGTCGCCGACCGCGTCGAGCGTTCGCTCAACTCCCTGCTGGGCCGGGGAGCGGGGGCGCCGGCCATCCTGTTGGGAATCGTCATCACGGTGTCGGTGCAGTCGTCGAGCATCACGACGTCGATCCTCATCCCCCTGGCGGCGTCAGGTGTGATCACGCTCCAGAACACCTACCCGGTGACGCTGGGTGCCAACGTCGGCACGACCGTAACGGCGCTCCTCGCCTCGCTGGCGACCAACCGTCCCGAGGCCCTGACCGTGGCGCTGGTGCACACCCTGTTCAACATCTTCGGGATCGCCATCTTCTACCCGGTGCCGACGATGAGAATGATCCCGATCCGCCTCGCCGAACGGCTGGCCGACGTGGCGGTGAGGAAGCGAACCGCCGTCATCGGGTACGTCATGGCAACATTCGTACTGGTCCCGGCTGTCGGGGTGCTGGTACTCCGATGACGGGTTCTTCGAGGGAGAGGTAGGCGCGTGGTCTTTTCGTTCTTCAGAGGCGGCGACTCGGGGCTCGAGCACGTCGAGCGCCACGTCAACGGCATGCTGAATGACTGCCGCCACAGCTTCGACGTGGCCATGGGTGCCCTGCTCACCGACGCCGACATCGCCCCGCTCGGCGAGGACGTCCGTTCCACCGACGTGCGCATCAACCGCGCCGAGGAGAAGGTGCGGCGGGAGTTGGTGGTGCACTCGAGCGTCCACGGCGGGAGCGACTCGCCGGTCGTGCTCACCTATCTGCTGATCGTCAAGA
>CAZTOV010000387.1:0-1916 GCA_964615175.1 uncultured Burkholderiales bacterium | reverse complement strand
CAGGTCATCCCTTCGATGTCGAGGTCCGACCGTTGTTCTCGCTCGGCGTGCTCCGGAGCGGGTGCTTGTCGTGGACTCATGGGGCTGATACTATACCCCCCTAAGGTATATGGCAATCCTGACTTCCCGCGGAGGCTCCCCGTGCCCGGCTACACCATGAACAAGAGCGATTACCGGAACCGCCTGCGCCGCATCGAGGGGCAGGTGCGGGGCCTCGAGCGTATGGTCGACGAGGACCAGTACTGCATCGACGTCCTCACCCAGATCACGTCGGTGACCCGTGCGCTCCAGGGCGTGGCGATGGGGTTGCTCGACGAGCACGTGCGCCACTGTGTCGCCGATGCGGTCAAGACGGGGCCGGAGTCGGCTGACGAGAAGATCAGCGAGGCCATCCAGGCCATCGAGAGGCTGGTGAAGACATGACGGACCGAACACGCACCTACTCGGTGCCCGCGATCTCCTGCGGGCACTGCAAAGCGGCCATCGAGGGGGAAGTCGGCAAGCTCGACGAGGTCGAGGGAGTGGTCGTCGACGTGGCCACCAAGACGGTCGAGGTGTCCGGCAAAGCGGCCGACGAGGAAGTACGACGCGCCATCGAAGAGGCTGGGTACGACGCCGCTGTCTGAGGTCTCCGGACGAGACCCGGCTCAGCCGGCCGTGCCGGTCATGTCGCGGAGCACGCGGACCACGACCCGATACTTGACGTCGGTCGCCGCCACCCACGAGAACCCGGGGGCGTCGGGTGGGTTGTAGGTGACGTCCATGTCGTTCTTGACCGTGACCTGCTGGCCGTAGAAGCCGCCGGCCAGGTGCTTGTTGTTGTTGATCTGGACCAGACCGTTGGGGGCGAAGAAGAGCACCCGGATGCTGTCGGGGATGGTGACCCCGTTCTTGACGAAGATGCCGTCCGGGTGGGTCGAGACGATGACCAGGTCGAGGACGCCGCTGGTGGCGTTGGTGATCTCGCGCTCCAGGTGCACCGGACCGTCGGTCACGATGGTCATGTCGGCGTCCATCTTCCATCTGAGGTCGAGATCGAGGGTGGCGGTGTCGTTGATCTTGTGGTGACCGCTGTACGCCGTCCCGAGCAGGGCGTCCGCCGACCAGTCGTTGCGGAAGGACGACGTCGTCGACCAGGTCTCGGGCGAGGGTGAGTAGTTGGCCGAGTCCCAGGTGAACTCGGGGAGCGATTCGGCCAGCACCGGCGGGGGCGGCGAGTTCTCGGCAATGCCGCCGCGGATCGAGGCGCCCATGCCGAGGCTCACCGACCCGCCGGCCTGGACGTCACCCTCGACGGTCGTGTTGTCCCCGAGGGTGACGCTCCCGCCCGCGAAGATCGATCCCTGGACGACGGCGTTGTTCCCGATCACCACGTCACCGTCGCTGTAGACCGAACCCTCGATCACCGAGCCCCTCCCGAACGTGACCCAGTCGAGCGCCTTGACGTCTCCGAGCACCTCGGAGCTGTTCCCGGCGTCGATCTGGGCCGCCGAGTACACGTCTCCCTGCGACTCGAGACGGTTGCCGACGGTGAGCCCGCCGTTTCCGGCGAACACCGAAAAGTCGAAGCCGTCGGTGCTCTCGAGATCGACCTGCGCCTCCATCTCGCGCTTCACCGCGTGGGTCGCGTCCTTGGACGGCGACCACGCGGTCGCCTTGATCAATCGCCGGTTGTCCGAGGGGTCGGTGGGATCGACGGGCTCCACCGTGACCTCGTACTCGCCGGCCCGGTCCGGCAACGTCCCCGTTTCGCCGGCGTAGGCATCGTCGATCGTCAACCGACTCATGGCCTGGTTGATCCCCGCCTCGGCGGCGTGAAGGGCCTGCTCGCGCCCCCGCTCGTGCGACGACATCTGCAAGTTGTGCTGCGAGAGCTGCATCCAGGTGGCGCCGAGGAAGAACGTGATCATGGCGAC
>CAZTOV010000386.1:0-1918 GCA_964615175.1 uncultured Burkholderiales bacterium | reverse complement strand
TTGAGCCGCCATGGCTCACCAACTGTCTGACGTTCCCCAGCTGCTCGCCGACGGCGCCGACCCCGAAGAGTTCGGAACCGTCGAGATCCCCGAGGCGTTCCGCGCCGCGGTCGTCCTCGCCGACGAGGCCGAGATGTTCGACGGCATCGAGTCGAACGACAAGGACCCCCGGAAGTCGACCCACGTCCAGGAGGTCCCGACCCCCGAGTTGGCGCCCGACGAGGCCTACGTGGCGGTCATGTCCTCGGCGATCAACTTCAACACGGTGTGGACCTCGATCTTCGAGCCGCTCCCCACGTTCAAGTTCCTGCAGAAGCTGGGCCGGGAGAGCGAGTGGGGCGCCCGCCACGACCAGCCCTTCCACATCATGGGCTCCGACGCCTCGGGGGTGATCCTGAAGGTCGGTTCGGCGGTGCGCAACTGGAAGCCGGGCGACCGGGTGACCATCCACTGCAACTACGTGGACGACCAGGACCCGACCGCCCACGACGACTCGATGCTGGCCGTCAACCAGCGCATCTGGGGCTTCGAGTCGAACTACGGAGGTCTCGCCGACCTCACGGTGGTGAAGGCCAACCAGATCATGCCCAAACCCACCCACCTCACCTGGGAGGAGGCGGCCTGCAACGCGCTGGTCAACTCCACCAGCTATCGGATGGTGGTCTCGCCGAACGGCGCCCCCGTGACCCAGGGCGACACGGTGCTCGTGTGGGGCGCCAGTGGCGGCCTCGGCGGGTACGCGGTGCAGTACATCCTCAACGCCGGCGCCACCCCGGTCGGGGTCGTGTCGTCACCGGAGAAGGTGGAGCTGCTCCACGAGCTCGGTGTCGAGCACGTCATCGACCGCAAAGCCGAGGGCTACCAGTTCTGGAAGGACGAGCACACCCAGGACCCCAAGGAGTGGCTCCGCTTCGGCAAGAAGATCCGCGAGTTGTCCGGCACCGACCCCAACCTCGTGTTCGAGCACCCCGGCCGTCAGACCATGGGGGCCTCGGTGTTCGTGTGCCGCCGGGGTGGCACCGTGATCACCTGTGCCGCCACCAGCGGCTACACGATCGAATACGACAACCGCTACCTCTGGATGCACCTCAAGACCATCAAGGGCTCGCACTTCGCCAACTACCGCGAGGCATGGGAGGCCAACCGGATGATCGCCGAGGGGAAGGTCCAGCCGATCCTCTCGCAGGTCTACCCGCTCGAGGAGACCGGCGAGGCCGCGCTCCAGGTGCACCACAACCTCCACGAGGGGAAGATGGGCGTCCTCTGCCTGGCGCCCGGGGAAGGCCTGGGCATCGACGACCCCGAGTTCCGCGAGCAGGTCGGTGAGGACAAGATCACCCTGTTCCGCCGCCACGGGGCGTGAGGCGGTTCCGAGGATGAGCCCCGACGACCTGCCCACCCCCGACTTCCTGACCGAGCTCGACCACGTCGGCATCGCGGTGAACGACCTCGACGCCGCCGTCGAGTGGTACCAGGAGATGTTCGGCGCCGCGGTCGCCCACCGCGAGCGCATCGAGTCCGACGGCGTCGACGAGGCGTTGCTGAAGGTGGCCGACAGCTACATCCAGCTTCTGCGCCCCTACACCGACGAGTCACCGCTGGCGAAGTACATGGAGAAGAACGGCGAGGGCATCCACCACGTGGGCTACCGGGTCGACGACTGCGACGAGGTGCTCGAGCACGTGAAGGGCAAGGGCGCCCGGGTGGTCGACGAGCACCCCCGCACCGGATCACGCGGTACGACGGTGGCCTTCCTCCACCCCAAGACAGCCTTCGGAACCCTCGTCGAATTGGTCGAGGAGTAGCACGCGGCGGCTTCGGTTCCCGGGAGCCGATGGTTGCGCCCGCCACGACTCGTTAGCATCCGGACGTTCCGTCGGTGGAGGAGGCAAGCATGGCATTCGATCCGAGCCACACC
>CAZTOV010000385.1:0-1919 GCA_964615175.1 uncultured Burkholderiales bacterium | reverse complement strand
CCGAACTCCCTCCCCGGAAAGCGGGGTCACCAGTCGGTTCCACTCGGCGAGCACGATCGTCTGGTCTCTGCGACGGAGACGGGGGCCCTCTTGCACAGGCTCGCTCAGCGCCTCGAACATGACGGGGAGCCACCGCTCCTCGACGGCGATCCGGTGATCACGTCGGCGATTCACGAGTCCCCGGAGCAAGAGCGTGAGCACGACGAAGAACGCGACCAGAACGAGGGCGGTGATCCCGACCAGGATCGAGGCCCGGACGATGATCGATTCGCCACCCGCCGAGAACATCGTCAGCCGGTGACGGGGATCACCGGACCAGCAGCCGGTTGAGCCGGGCGACCAGCGAGTCGAGCTGGAAGGGCTTGACCACGTAGTCGTCGGCACCGGCATCGAAGGCACGGACGACGTCCTGCTCGCCGCTCTTGGCGGTGAGCATCAGGACGGGGACCTCCTTCCACGCCGGATTCTCGCGCAGCACGCCGAGGATCTCGATGCCGTCGTGATGCGGGAGCATGACGTCGAGGAGCAGGGCGTCGGGTGGGTCCCCATCGAGTCGCTCCATGGCGTCGCCCCCGGTGGCGATGCCTTCGACCTCGAACCCCTCCGACTCCAGATAGAACTCGAGCATGCGCCGGATATCGGCCTCGTCTTCGACGACGACGATCCGCGAGCCGCTCATGCTCGCGATGGTGGCCGGTCAGCCTGCCTCGCCGTCGGATCCCTCGTCGGCGTTCTCGTCGCCGGCTTCCTCGGCCGGCGCCTCCTCGGCCTTCGGTCGCTCGGGCGGTGGCGGAATAGGCGCACGGGGGGCCTTGGGCTCCTCGGCTTGCGGCGCTTCGGCCTTGGGCTCCTCGGCCTTGGGCTCCTCGGCCGCCTCGACCTCGTCCTTCTCGGACTGGTCCTTCGCGGGCTTCTCGCCTTTCTCGCCCTTCTCGTCCTCGATCCGCCGACCCTTGGCGTCGAACTTGGGTCGCGGGCCGCCCTTGGTGGCGACCGGAGGCTTGCGCTTGGGTGCCTGAGCCGCCCGCTTCTTGCGCTTGCCCGCCTTCTCCTCGGTCTTTCCTTCCGCCTCGGCCTCGGCTGCCGCCTTGGCGTACCGCCGCTCGAACCGCTCGACCCGGCCACCGGTGTCAACGAGCTTCTGCTTCCCGGTGTAGAACGGGTGGCACGCCGAGCACAGCTCGACGCGAAGCGCCTCGGTCGTGGCACGCGTCACGAACTGATTGCCGCACGAGCACGTCACGCGGCACTCGACGTATTCGGGATGAATGTCGGTCTTCATGTTTCCTCCCGCCGACATCTCGTCGGCTCCTCCGCATGGTGGGGCCCCTGCCCCACCAGCGGCCGTCTTCGGGGTCCTGTCACCCGATAGGCGCTAGCCCCCGGGCGACCTCGGGCCTGCACTATACGGCGGTGGGGGCCTTGGCGATCTCCTCGAGGAACTCGTCGTTGGTCGTGGTCGTCTTGATCTTGTCGGTGAGCAGCTCGAGGCCGGCGCCGTCTTCGAGCGCACCGAGCACCCGCCGCAGCTTCCAGACCTGGTTGAGCTGCTTGCGGTCGAAGAGCAGCTCCTCGTGCCGGGTGCTCGACTGGTCGACGTCGATCGCTGGGTAGATCCGGCGGTCGGCCAGAGCGCGGTCGAGGCGCAGCTCCATGTTGCCGGTGCCCTTGAACTCCTCGAAGATCACCTCGTCCATCCGGCTCCCGGTCTCGACCAGCGCCGTGGCGATGATGGTCACCGAGCCGCCCTCTTCCATGTTGCGAGCGGCGCCGAAGAAGTACTTCGGCGGGTAGAGCGCCGTGGAATCGACGCCGCCCGAGAGGATGCGCCCCGATGCGGGGGCCGCCAGGTTGTAGGCGCGGGCGAGCCGGGTGATCCCGTCGAGCAGGATCACGACATCGCCGCCCAGCTCGGCGAC
>CAZTOV010000384.1:0-1919 GCA_964615175.1 uncultured Burkholderiales bacterium | reverse complement strand
CGGCGACGATCTCGTCGGGCGCGCGATCGCCCCCCATGGCGTCGATGGCGATGACACTCATGCTTCCCGCTCCAGGCCGCGACCGAGCCGGACCCGTCGGGCGCGCGATCGCCACGGCTCCATCATGTGGCGTCGATGGCGATGACGCTCATGCTTCCCGCTCCTGGCTGCTACGCAGCAAGGCCGCTCGGGCCCCGCTCGGCGCAGCCTCGCTCATGCTTCCCGCTCCTGGCTGCGACGCGAGCGGATCAGTACTCGGGCTCGATGGCCTGGCGGCCGCCGTACCACCCGCATTCCGGGCACACCGTGTGCGGCAGCTTGGCGACATCGCACTGGGGACAGCGCGAGGTCGACGGACGCTGGGTGGTCCAGTTGCTCGCCCGGCGCCGGCGGGTCCGCCGTCGGCTGGTCTTCCGCTTGGGGACGGCCATCTCTCGGTCCTCTCGTGAATTCGGTCGTGGTGGATTCGGTCAGGTGGTTCGCGGAGGGACGCTGTCGTCAGCGTTCCTCGAAACGCGCGTCGTCGAACCGCAGTTGGTCGAGCACGTCCCACCGTGGATCGCTTCGGGTCTCGGTGCAGTCACACTCGCGATGGTTGCGGTCGATGCCGCACTTGGGACACAGGCCGCGGCAATCGTCGGAGCACAGCGGCGCGTGCGGGAGGGTCAGCACGACGGCGTCGCGCACGAGCGGCATCAGATCGATCTCGTCGTCTTCGAGGAGGTACGTCTCGCTCTCGACGGGGTCGCTCTCGTAGAGCTCGTGCACCGCCAAGTCGAACGGTCCCTCGATCGCATCGAGGCAGCGGCTGCACGGGGCGTGCCAGGCGCCGCTGACCGACCCACTGACGACCACGCCCTCGGCCACACCCTCGAGCCGCAGCTCGAGATCGACGGGATCGTCGCCGACGCCGGCCGCCTCGGTGGCAAGACCGGGCACGATCGCGTGCCGCTCGACCTGCCGCGACGCACCCGCCTGGCGGGCCACGGAGGTCACATCGATCCGCAGGTCCGCGAGCACGTCCGATGAACCGGACGAAGGGCTCGAATCGGGTGATTCGCCGCGGAAATTGGTGGTCATGGTGAGCATGATGAGGTGCTGACAGGGTGCGTACGCCCGGACGGGCGCACGATCGAGCAGTGTAGCAATGAGGTAATTTCTTCCAGCCGCGAACCGCGGCGTCGTTCCCGCCCGGACGCTACATCTGTTCCTGGTCGAAGACGCCTTCGTCGGCGTCGGTCATCGCTTCCTCGAACAGCTCGTCTTCGGCGTCATCGTCGGGCTCGATCACCACCTGGAGACGTTCCCTCCCACGGCCGATCTCGTTGAGCACCCGGTCGAGGATGACCTCGAACTGGGCGAGCTTGCGGTCGACGTAGTCCTCCGCCTCGTGCTGGAGGGCCCGGGCCTGGGCCTCGGCATCCTCGACGACCCGGTGGGCGGTGTTCTCGGCTTCGCGAACGATCTCGGTGCGCTGGACCAGGCGCTCGGCGCGGGCGCGGGCGGCGTCGACGATCTCGTCGGCCTCCCGGCGCGCCTTGGCGAGGAACTCCTCACGCTCCTTGAGCAGCCATCGCGCCCGGCGCAGCTCCTCGGGGAGCCGGGCGATGGCCTCCTCGAGGAACTCGAGCAGCTCCTCCCGGTTGACCAGCACCGAGGCCGACAGCGGCATCGGCCGCGCCGCCTCGATCTGCGACCGCACCCGCTCGAGCAGGCTCTCGACGTCGCGTTCGTTGATCGCCATTTACTAACCCGCCGACATCTCGTCGGCTCCTCCAGAGCGTGGGGCCCCTGCCCCACGCCTGGCCGTCCGAGCAAGGTTGCGCGTCATCGTTCGCTCCTCCTGTCGGTCCCCCGCCATCAGGAGGCGCCTCCGCCGGCGCCTTCGAATCGCTCCTCGAGCCGCGTGGCCACCGGGA
>CAZTOV010000383.1:0-1926 GCA_964615175.1 uncultured Burkholderiales bacterium | reverse complement strand
TGGTGCCGAGGGCGACGTCGGCCTCGGTGGCCACGTCGCGCATCTGCACGGCGTCATAGCCGCCCGAGGCGGCGAGCTTGCGGGCGGCGCGGATCACCCGCTGTCGCCGTTCCTCCTGCTTGGGAGTGAGCGCAGCCTCCTCGACCGGGCGGATGGCCATGAACGCAGACTAGAACAGGTTTCAGTTCAAGACTCGGGAACCGATTCGGACCTCGCCACCGTCCAAGGACACGAGATGCGCGACATGAAGCGGTACATCGTCGTCCCGGCGCTGGTCGGCCTGATCCTCACGAATTGTGGGAGCGACAGCACCACCGACGTCGGCACGGCAGCCACGACCAGCACCATCCCCTCGACGCTTCCCTCGGTCCCGGCCGGACCGTTCGATGAGTGCGGCGAGTACGAGATCTCCTTTGCCGAGCCCGGGGTCGGTGCCGAGGCAAGAGCAGCCCAGGAGTGTTTCCGGGCGGCTCTCGAAGCCGGTCGCACAGCCCGACTCACCGTGATCGCCCCCACCGACGAGGGAGATCCGGTGGCGTTCACCTACACGGTCGTGGGCGCGAACCGGCTCCACGTGCACGAAAACGCCTCGGAGGACGCATTCGGGCCGCCCTATGTGCGCGAACGGACGTGTCGCTCCTTCGAGCCGAGCACCGACTCCGTTCCGCAAACCGCCGACTGCACCGAGGCCACCACCGTCTTCCTGGACTCCTAGACCGGCCCCGGTGCGAGCGCTCCTGACGCCTACGGGCGGACCTCGTAATAGACGTTGATCGGGCTCCCGAAGTCGTGGACCGCGAACCGGCGGAACCCCGCTGCCGCGGCCATTTCCCGGGCCTTGGGCTCGGGAATGCCGAGCGTGCCCAGGCCGGCGCCATCGGGCTCGCTCATTCCCGACGCCATGCAGCCGACCAGCGATGTGGCGTACATCATCGCCACCAAGGGGTTGTTCGAGACGTTCTCCTCGAAGGTCGGGAACGCCTTCGGCTCCCCCCACAACCACGTGCCGTCAGCATCGAGCGCCGCGTCGATGGCGTCGATCACTTCGTCGGGACGGGTCATGTCGTGGATGCAGTCGAGCGTCATCACCAGGTCGAACGACTGATCCCCGGGGAGCGGCTCATCGTCAACCGCGTGGAACTCGACATTGTCGACCCCGGCTTCGGCCACGTTGGCGTGGGCGCGCTCCAACGCGTGCTCGGACAGTTCGTAACCGTGCAACTCGGCCTCGGGAAACGCTCGGGCGATCTCGATGAGCGCGATCCCCGCACCGCAGCCAACGTCGGCGACCCGCCCCCCGGCCTCGAGTTTGGGGACGACCCCCTCGAGCGCCGGGAGGGCGACCGGCACCAGCATCTGGCGGTACCAGTTCCCGAACATCACCTCGACACGCTCGGCGTCTTCGGGGCCCCGGTCGTCGAACGACGGCCCGATGCCCGTCCGGAACGACTCGGTGATTTCGTCGAACTGCGCTGCCCGCTTCGGGAGGTGGCCGAACGCACCTGCCGCGTAGAACAGGCTCGACTCGTTCGCCAACACCTCCGCGCCGGCCGGTGAGAGCTCGAACCGCTCATCACCCGCATGCTCGAGCAGACCCGCGGCACCCTGGGCACGAAGCCACTCGAGGACCCACCGCGGGTGCAGCCCCGTCGCATCGGCCAACTCCTCTGCCGACATGGATGCACCCGCGTCGGCAAGTGCGCGGTACAGGCCCAGGCGGTCGCCCAGGTACATGGTTCCCGCGATCAGGAACCCCTGAAGCTGCGAGAAGGCGGTGTAGGCGAGCGCTCGGACCTCGTCGACATCAGGCTCCAGGCGACTCATGCGGCCGTACCGTAGGGCACAGCCCATCGGGAGGCACGCGCCGGGGGCCTTGACTCAAACGAGCGTTTGATGGAGGCTGGGACCACACCCTTCCGGAGGCAT
>CAZTOV010000382.1:0-1930 GCA_964615175.1 uncultured Burkholderiales bacterium | reverse complement strand
ATGCGCGCTATAGCGCGCATTTGATGCGCGAAAACGTCAGAGGTGGGTGCCAATGGCGCGTCGGGAGGCCTCCTCCAGGGCGGCTGCCGCCGCGGCGACATCTTGGCTGGCGATGCCCACCGATTTGAAGAATGTCACGTCGCCGGTGGGTGAGCTTCGACCGGCCAGGACGTCACCGACGGTGGCGTCCGGTTCCCGTCCGGCGACCAGGAGATCACCGGCCTCGTTTGCCGCCGCCTCGACGTCGTCGACCACGACGTAGGACGCCATCGTCACCTCCACCGGCACCTCGATCATGTGGGGACGGAAAGCGCCGACTGCGTTGATGTGGGTGCCGGGACGCACCGACTCGGGACGGAAGAGGGGCTCCTCGGAGGGTGTGGCACAAGAGACCACGTCCGCCGCCGCCACGGCTTCGTCGGCATTGGAGACGGCCTCGCCGTCGACCATGGCGGCGAGGCGCTCGGCCGAGGCCTCTGTCCGTGACCACACCAGCACCCGCGAGACGGGCCGCACCGCCCTGACCGCCTCTACCTGGTCGAACGCCATCGCTCCGGCGCCCAGCATCGCCAATGTCGACGCCTCGGCCGGGGCGAGGAGCCTGGTCGCCAGTCCCGCCCCCGCCCCCGTTCGGATGGCCGTGAGCGTGGGACCGTCGACGATGCCCATCGGGGAGCCGTCCTCGCCCAGGACCATCACCAGCCCGGCCGGGTTGCCGGGCACGGTCGACACGATCTTGATCCCCGACGTGGCACCCACTCTCCCGGGCATGAAAAGCGACCCCCCGAGCTGCTGACGGAGGGGTATCTCGACGTCGTCGCCGAACGCCGCCACCTGCGACTCGACCGCCGCCACCATCGGAAGGCACCGGCGGGTCTCGTCCGCGTCGAGGACCAGCATCAGGACGTGGTGATCCGGTAGTCGCCGGCTTTGGGGTCGAACTCGAGACCGATCAGGCCCCGACGCTCGGCAGCCCGGCAGAACTGGAGGAAGCCGCTGTAACCGAACTTCTTCTCCGAGAAGTCCGCCTGACGCTTGCGCACTTCGTTCTTGAGGCCCGACAGGAACGGCTCGCCGTTGCGCTTCTCCAGATCCTGCACGACCGTGACCAACAGGTCGAAGGCTTGTGCTTCCTCGGCGCCCCCGGCGGCGATCTGCACGACCGGGTCGCCCTTGGCGGGGCCCTCACTCAGCTCGATGACCCCGAGGGAGGCCAGGTCCGAGAGCAGCTCGCCGAACCCGCGGTAGCCGTAGTCGGCCTCCGAGAACGTCGAGTCCTTCCGCAGCAGGGCACGCTTCAGGGATGAGGCGAGCACGGTGTCTCCCGACGACGACCGCTGCAGACCGGCCAGGGTCCGGGTGATGAGCACCTCGATCGACTCGTCCGCTTCGGTGTCGGTCTCTGCCCCGGCTTCCGGGGCGGCGGGTCGATCCTCCGGCGGCTCCTCGCGGCGCGGCTCGACTCCCTCGAGGTTCTCGTAGAACAGGAACTCGTCGCAGGCGGGCGGAAGCATCTTGGACGTGGACGCCCGCACCCCGACTCCGATCACCCTCTTGTTGAGCTCACGCAGCTTGTGGACCAGCGGCGTGAAGTCCGAGTCCCCCGTGCAGATCACGAAGGTGGTCACATACATGCGCTCCAACGCTTGCTCGACGGCGTCGACGGCCATCTTTATGTCGGCGGCGTTCTTGCGGGAGGCGCCCATCCTCTGCGGGATCTCGATCAGTTCGACGTGGTTGCGGGTGAGCATGCGGCGATCCTCGTCGAACATCGACCAGTCGGCATAGGCCCGACGTAGCACGACGCGACCTCGTTCGGCGAGGGCGTCGGCGATGGGGCCGAAGTCGAACCTAATCCCCCCGAGAGAGTCGCGAGCCCCGATGGCCAGGTTCTCGTAGTCCAAGAACAAGGCGATGCGTTCTTCATCCA
>CAZTOV010000381.1:0-1944 GCA_964615175.1 uncultured Burkholderiales bacterium | reverse complement strand
CGGATGCCGATCTCTTTGCGGCGCTGTTCGGCGGTGAAGGCCGACAGCCCGAACAGACCCAGGCATGAGATGAAGATGGCGAACAAGGCAAAGTACTTCGATAGTTCGCCTACACGCATTTCGCTGCGATAGAGCGATTCGTAGCTTTCGTCCATAAAGGTATACCCGAAGGGGAAGCCAGGATTTACCTGCGTATGGACCTGTTCGAGCCGGGAGAGCGTCTGAGAGATATCATCCGTTTCTACCCGGACAAACCCAACGGAGGCGTCTGGTGGGGATAAAACCATTAATAAGGGTTCTACCTCGTTGCGTAGATCCTGGTAATGGAAGTTTTCAACCACACCGATGATTTCCCTTTCATCTCCATAAATCCGAATCGTACGGCCAACTGGTTCATCCATGCCCATAATATTCACGGCAGCCTGGTTCACGATGACCCTGGTAGAGTCTGCCCCAAAATCACGCGAAAAGGATCGCCCTTCGGCCATCTCAAAACCGAGGGTTTCAATCAGATCGTAATCCACCCGGACCCATTCGAACAGGGGGGATGAATCCGGATCTTTCCCTGGCCATTCAACTATATAGGTATTGGACCCGCGACCCAAAAACGAGGATCTGGCACGTGAAACATCCTTAACCCCGGGCTGATTCAGTGCTTGCTGCCGGAAATTCTCCCACCAGGAATCTCTGTCGTCTTCAAGGGAAAACGTGATCAGGTTCTCTTTCTGGTAACCAAGGTTTTTGTTCTGCACATACTGCACCTGGCTGTAAATAAGGATGGTGGATACGATGAGAATAATGGAAAGAGTAAACTGAAAGACCACAAGTCCTTTTCGGGCAAAGATTTCTCCCGACATCTGCCGGGGCGATTGGAGAGTTCCCTTCAGGGTTTTTACTGCTGTAAAGGCCGATAAATAAAAAGCGGGATAACTACCTGCAACAAGTCCAGTACAAAGTGCAATACCAGCAAACGCAAGTAACAATGACGGCTCATGGTAGTAACTCACGGTAATCTCCTTACCGGTCAGATTGTTGAACACAGGCAGCGTCAGTTCAACCAGCAAAAGTGCTGCTATTAATGAGAAAAAGGAAAGAATGACCGATTCGCCGAGATACTGGCCAACCAGCGAGCCACGGCTTGCACCGATCGATTTGCGAATACCCACCTCTCTGGCTCTCTTTGTGGAACGGGCCGTACTCAGATTCATGAAATTGATGCAGGCAATCAAGAGCACAAACAGAGCAATGATCAAAAAAATCCGCACATATTCGATTCGCCCGCCAGCCAGTTGGCCGTCCTCCCAACGGTCGTAAAGATACCGGTCGGCATATGGATAAAGAAACAGGTCGACCAGGGCACTTTCATCTTTTTCTCTGATAAAGGTGCGGATCTTTTCATTCACCTGTTCGGTATCGGCACCCTCATGCAGTTTGGCCAGGGTGCGCGGGCCATGACTATTCCAGGCAAGTGCCCATTCGTTGTTTTTTACAAAATCCTCGAACGGCATGATGAAGTCTGGCCGAAATGTAGAGTTGGCCGGGAAATCCCTGTAAACGCCAACAACGGTATACACCTCTTCGTTGTTGACAAGCAGTTGTTTGCCAAGAGCATTTTCCCCGCTAAAATATCTTTCCGCCGTGTTTTCTGAGAGGACAAGGGTATTGGGTTCCTTCAGCCATGTTTCAACATTACCTGAAAGAACATGGAAAGTGAGGATGTTAAAGATATCGGGGCGGGCATAATTTCCGTTCGACTTGAATGACTTTTCCCCGTAACTAAACAGAGGATTTGTCTCTCTATATGTAGTAACATATTCAAATTCGGGTATTTCTTCCTTCAAGGCTGGTGCCAAAACACCCGGTGTGTTGGGGGTGGTATTGATGTTTTCCGAAAAAGCCTGATGCTCCATCACCTGGTAGATGCGGTCGATATCGGGGTGAAAT
>CAZTOV010000380.1:0-1964 GCA_964615175.1 uncultured Burkholderiales bacterium | reverse complement strand
CCGAGGCCCCGAGCAGCCGCCGCGAGCATGGAGCGGGTGAACGTGCCCTCGACCACGGCTCGACGCCGTGAGCTGGTACCCACGAGGGAGGTCATGACGTCACGTTATCGCCGCCGGGGGTCGACCTCGCGTCCCACGATCTTGCGGCGACGGCGCTCCTCCCGTCGTTGGCGGAGGCGGAGTACGAGCAGTGGGTCGTACTCGTAGGCTTCGCGGGTGTCGATCAGCTCGTTGAGGAGCTGGTAGTAGCGGGTGCTCGACAGCCCCACCTCGGACCGGATGGCAGCCTCTTTGGGCCCCGACCGCTTCCACGCGTGACGCTCGAAGTCGAGGACCTCCCGATCGCGTTCGGGAAGGTTCGACGCCGCCTGGTGCTCGTGGTCGTCCGGACCGTAGGGACCCTCTGTCGGACCCTCGGGCCCGTGCTCAGACCGTGCCATGTGGAGCCAAGGTTGGCCGCGCGCGCCTCGCGAAGCAAGCATTTCCGGTATGGACGACCACAGCGCACAGAACAACGGCCCGAACTTCCACATGACCCCCGACGAGTTTCGGCGAGCCGGGCACGCCACGGTCGAGTGGTTGGCTCGGTACATGGAGCAGGTTGCCGAGCTGCCGGTCACGCCCGACGTCGCCCCCGGGTGGGTGCGGGCGCAGCTCCCCGATGCGCCGCCGGAGCGGGGCGAAGCCTGGGAGGGGGTGCTGGCCGACCTCGACACGGTGATCGTGCCGGGCCTCACCCACTGGCAGTCGCCCCGGTTCTTCGCCTACTTCCCCGCCAACGCCTCCGGTCCGGCCGTGCTGGGCGATCTCGTCTCGGCCGGTCTCGGCGTGCAAGGCATGTCGTGGTCGACCAGCCCCGCCTGTACCGAGGTCGAGACGCACATGTGCGACTGGCTCCTCGACCTCCTCGGGCTCCCGCCCCGCTTCCGGTCGGACGGGCCCGGCGGGGGCGTGATCCAGGACAGCGCCTCGAGCGCCACCCTGTGCGTCCTGGTGGCGGCCCGCGATCGGGCCATCGCCGAGGGGGCCGCACTCGGCGACCTCCGGGTGTACGTGTCGGATCAGACCCACTCATCGGTGGAGAAGGACGCGCGCGTCGCCGGGCTCGCGATGGACCAGTTGGTCAGCGTCGCCACCGACGCCACTCACGCCATGCGCGCCGACGTCCTCGCCGCCGCCATGGCGGCAGACCGGGAGGCCGGTCGCGTGCCCTTCCTCGTCGTCGCGACGGTCGGGACCACCGGGTCCACCGCCATCGATCCGGTCTCGGCCATCGCCGAGGCCGCCACACCGTTCGGCGCATGGGTGCACGTCGACGCCGCCTTTGCCGGTTCGGCCGCCGTGTGCCCGGAGTTCCGCTTCGTGACCGAGGGCGCCGACCTCGTCGACTCGTGGTCGTTCAACCCCCACAAGTGGCTGTTCACCAACTTCGACTGCTCGGTGTTGTGGGTCGCCGACCGGCGGCCGCTCATCGAAGCGCTTGCGGTGCTCCCCGAATACCTGCGCAACGAGGCCAGCGAGTCCGGAGAGGTCATCGACTACCGCGACTGGCAGATCCCGCTGGGACGGCGGTTCCGGGCCCTCAAGCTGTGGTTCGTGATCCGTCACTACGGGGCCGAGGGGCTTGCCCACCACGTGCGACGCCACGTGGCGCTGGCTCAGGGCTTCCTCGAACGGGTGGACGCCGACGACCGGTTCGAACTGGCCGCGCCCGCTCCCCTCTCGCTGGTGTGCCTGCGCCACGCCGACGGCGACGACGCCACCCAGCGGGTCATCGACGGGGTGAACGGGTCAGGACGGGCGTTCGTGACCCACACGCGCCTCGACGACCGGCTGGTGATGCGGGTGTGCGTGGGCCAGACCTGGACGGAGCAGCACCACCTCGACGACCTGTGGGCAGTCATGGACGAGGTGGCGTGAGGGGCGGCAGTACCGTGGAGCACCCGCCGGAGTAGCTCAGTTGG
>CAZTOV010000379.1:0-1974 GCA_964615175.1 uncultured Burkholderiales bacterium | reverse complement strand
GGGGTCGACCTGTCCGACCTCTTCGACGCCTTCTTCGGTGGAGACCCGTTCAACGTGCGGGGTGGCGCCCGGTCGCGCCGGGCTCCTGATGCCGAGGTGAAACTCGCGCTCGAGTTCGCCGATGCGGTCTTCGGGGCCGAGAAGACCATCGAGGTGCGGCTGCCGGTCGAATGTGACGCGTGCGACGCTTCCGGGTGTGCGCCCGGCACCCACCCGGAGACGTGTAACGACTGCGGCGGCGTGGGCGAGGTGCGGGAGGTGCGCCGGTCCATCCTCGGCCAGATCGTGAGCGCCCGACCGTGTCCCCGCTGTCGGGGTGTCGGTCGGATGATCACCTCTCCCTGCAAGGAGTGCGGTGGCGAGGGTCGCGTGACCCGCTCGCGGAGCCTCCAGGTCGAGGTGCCGGCCGGCATTGCCGACGGCCAGCGCCTGCGCCTCGGTGGCCGCGGACCGGTGGGGCCGCGCGGATCGCCGGCCGGCGATCTGTACGTCGACGTCTCCGTGGCCCCCCACGACGACTACGAGCGGGTCGGCGACGATCTGGTGCGGCGCCTGGAGGTGGCGTTCACCCAGGCGATCCTCGGCGCGCAGATCGACATCGAGACCCTCGAAGGCGAGCACGAACAGCTCGTGGTCCCGCGGGGGACGCGTGATGGGACCGTGTTCCGTCTCAAGAACCGAGGCGTGCCCCACCTGGGACGCGGTGGCCGAGGCGACCTCCTCGTCGAGGTGCAGGTGGGAATTCCCGACTCGCTGTCCGACGAGGAGGAGGAGTTGGTGCGCGGGCTCGCCGAGTTGCGGGGCGACGAGGTCGCGCCCGCTGATCAGCGCTTCTTCTCGAAGATCCGTTCGGCGTTCCAGTGATCGACTCGAGATCGGCGTTCCAGTGATTCCTCCGATTCCCGAAGGAATCGCACGAAGGGGCTACCGAGAGCGGTTGCAGGACATCGAGGCGCGCGTGTCGAACTTTTCTCCACCCAAACCAACCGCGCTCCGCGCGCAGCTGATACTCTGAGGGTGATCAGGGGAGGAATCGCAGGAGGCGAGGGCGAGACGTGGAGAACAACGAAGAGATCATTCCGGAGGGCATCGGCGAGCGTTTACGCGCCATTCGCCGACAGAAGCGGCTTTCGCTCCAGGAAGTCGAGGCACTCTCCGACAAGGAATTCAAGGCTTCGGTGCTCGGGGCCTACGAGCGCGGTGAGCGCGCCATCTCGGTGCCGCGCCTGCTGCGGCTGGCGTCGGTCTACGGCGTGCCCGCCGAGCAGCTGTTGCCGCGCGACGAGGCCATCGACCTCACCGAAGAACGGGCCATCGATCTCCAGGGTGGATTCAGCGTCGATCTGGTGCGCCTCCAGGGCATCAACACCCCCGAGGCCCAGATCCTGCGCCGCTACACCGAGCGGGTGCAGATCTTCCGCCAGGACTTCAACGGTCGTGTGCTCACGATCCGCAGCGACGACCTCCGAGTCATGGCCTGGGCCTTGGGACTCACTCCCGACGAGTTGGGTGTCCGCCTGGAGGAGATGGGCGTGCGCGCGGGGGTCATCAGCGCCCGCTGAGCAATCCCGCCGCTAGTCTGCCCCGCGTGTCTGCCTGTTTGTTCTGCCAGATCGTCGCCGGCGACGTTCCGTCCGATCGGGTCGACGACGACGAGCTGACGTACGCGTTCCGCGACATCAACCCTGCCGCGCCCGTGCACGTGCTCGTCGTGCCGAAGGAGCACATCGATCACTTCGGTTCCCTCACGCCAGACCAAGCAGCGCTGGTGACGGCCATGGTGCAGACCGCCCAGCGGGTGGCCGAGTCGGAGGGCATCGCCGACGATGGGTACCGGGTCGTGGCCAACGTCGGTCGCCATGGAGGGATGACCGTCGACCACCTCCACTTCCACGTCCTCGGCGGCAGACCGTTACGTTGGCCGCCGGAGTGATGTTCGCAGGATGAGCCCCGTTCCCCAACCGCTACCCTGAA
>CAZTOV010000378.1:0-1975 GCA_964615175.1 uncultured Burkholderiales bacterium | reverse complement strand
GGCAGACGCGCTAGGTTGAGGGCCTAGTCCGGTTCATACCCGGGTGGGGGTTCAAATCCCCCCTCCGACACCATTCAAGGTCTTCACCGGGAAGGCGAGCGGGAGCCCCGCTGCTCGCCGGGTGCCGGCTACCGGAGCCGGTCGAGCACCTGGGTGACCGACTCGAAGCCGGCCTCGTAGGCGCTGGCATCGAAGGCGTCGCCGTCGTGGGTGAACCCGTGGTTCGCACCGTCGTGGACGACGATTTCAGCGTCGGGATGGCCGCTGAACGCTTCGCGTACGGCGTCGACGGCTTCGGGCGGTGTGATGGGGTCGACGCTCCCGAAGTGGTGCCGCACCGGGCCGGCGAACTGCTCGACACCGTCGAGTGCGCCCTCCATGCCGGAGCCGTGCCAGGTCACGATGGCGTCGACGAGGCCCTGAGCGGCGAGGCGCAACACGTAGGGGCCGCCGAAGCAGATGCCGAGCGCGGCCACGCTGTCGTTCCCGCGTTCCCTCGCCCACGAGACCGCGGCCGCCATCTCGGCCTCGCAGGCGGCGGCGTCGAAGTCGGCCAGACGGGCGAAGGCCGTTTCGTGGTCGTCGTACGGCACGACGCCCTCGCCGGTCCGCCAGAAGGGGTCGGGCGCCACCACGAGCGCGGAGTCGCCGAGTGCACCGAGCCGGTGGAGGAGGTCGTCGGCGGGCCCGAAGATCGAGGGCACCACCACGAGAGCGGGCATGGCCGCCGCAGCGGCGAGGTCGGGACCCTGCACGCGGATGGGCAGGGCAGCGTCGGGCACCGGAAGCGTGAGGTCCTCGGTCACGGCCCCGCACCCTACGTCGTCGGGACGGCGCACGGGCGGCTTCATCACCCATCACGAGTTCTAGCCTGAACACCCATGGAGCCGAGTGACGAACGACCGCCCGCACCCAAACTGACGGACGCCGCGTGAGCGCTCCCTCCGACCCCGCGGTCACCGCCGCCGCGCAGGAGCGATACGCGGCCCTCCGCCGCGACATCCGCCATCTCGGCGACATGCTCGGAGAGACGCTCGTCCGCCAGGAGGGGTCCCACCTGCTCGAACTCGTGGAGGAGACGCGCTCCCTCGCCCGGGCGGCCCGGCGAGATGAGGGGGAGAGCGACACCGCCCTCGAGAAGCTGCTCGGTGAGGTCGACCTGGTCACGGCCATCCAGGTGGTGCGGGCATTCACCACGTTCTTCCACCTCGCCAACACGGCCGAGCAGGTGCACCGGGCGATCGAGCTGCGGCACCGGGGGCCCGGAGAGAAGGGATGGTTGGGGGAGGCATTCGAACGGGTCCAGGCCGAGGGGATGAATCCCGCCGCGGTGGGAGAGGCCGTGGGTCGTGTGGAGCTTCGCCCGGTACTGACGGCCCACCCCACCGAGGCCGCCCGCCGCAGCATCCTCACGAAGCTCCACCAGGTGGCCGACCAGCTCGACCGCCGCCATGGTCCCGACCGGGTGCAGGCGAGGCGCGCCGACCGCCGCCTGGCCGAACTGATCGATCTCGTGTGGCAGACCGACGAGTTGCGGCGGGCCCAGCCGGCACCCACCGACGAAGCCGCGTCGATCGTCTATCACCTCAGCCGTCTCTTCGAGATCACTCCCGACGTGATCGACGAGCTTCTCGGCCAACTGTCGGCGCTCGGCGCGGAACTCCCGCGAGATGCTCGTCCACTGCGGTTCGGCACCTGGGTGGGCGGCGACCGAGACGGGAACCCCAACGTCACCCCGGAAATCACCCTCGAGGTGCTGCACCTCCAGCACGAGCACGGAGTCCGCCTCGCCGTCGAGGCTCTCGACAACCTGATCGCCGACCTCTCCAACTCCGACCGCATCGTCCCCGTCTCCGGCGAACTGCGGGAGAGCCTGGAGCAGGACGCGTCGGTGTTCCCCGACATCCACGAGCGCTTCCGCCGTCTCGACGCCGAAGAGCCCTACCGCCTGAAGTGCACGTACATCCGACAACGG
>CAZTOV010000377.1:0-1982 GCA_964615175.1 uncultured Burkholderiales bacterium | reverse complement strand
GGCATCGTCCACCTCGCCCCCGCCTTCGGCGAGGTCGACCGCGACGTGTGCGAAGCGGAGGGTCTCCCCACGGTGAATCCCGTCGACCGCGACGGCATGTTCAGCGACCGGGTGCCGCCCTATGCCGGCCGTTTCGTCAAGGATGCCGACCCGCTCATCACCGATGATCTCCGCGACGACGCTCGGCTCGAGAGGGTCGAGGACTACACCCACTCGTACCCGCACTGCTGGCGGTGCGACCGCCCGCTCATCTACTACGCCAAGCCGTCGTGGTTCATCCGCACCACCGAGCGGAGCCCGGACCTCCTCGCACAAAACGAGACCATCGGCTGGCACCCCGACCACATCAAGCACGGCCGCTTCGGCAACTGGCTCGAGAACAACGTCGACTGGGCCCTGTCGAGGGACCGGTTCTGGGGTACGCCCCTCCCCGTCTGGCGCTGCGGCGACGGGCACGACACCTGCATCGGCTCGGTCGACGACCTGACCGAACTGACCGGCACCGACCAGTCCGCCCTCGACCTCCACCGCCCCTACGTCGACGACGTGACCTTCGCCTGCCCCGAGGAGGGGTGCGACGGAACGGCACGACGCCTCGAACCGGTACTCGACGCCTGGTTCGACTCCGGCGCCATGCCTGCGGCTCAGTATCACCACCCGTTCGCCGACGGCGGCCCCTTCGACCGCCGGTTCCCCGCCGACTTCATCTGCGAGGCGATCGACCAGACCCGGGGGTGGTTCTACTCGCTGCTGGCCGTGAACACGCTCGTGTTCGGCTCGACGCCCTACAAGAACGTCGTCTGCCTCGCCCACGTGGTCGACAAAGACGGTCAGAAGATGTCGAAATCCCGGGGCAACGTGGTGGATCCGTGGGAGGTCCTCGGCACCCGGGGTGCCGACGCGCTGCGCTGGTACTTCTTCTCCAGTGGCTCGCCGTGGACCAACCGCCGGATCGATTTCGAGCGCATCGACGAATCGGTGCGTACCTTCCTGCTGACGCTGTGGAACACCTACAAGTTCCACGTCACCTACGCGAACCTCGACGGATGGACACCCGGAGACACTCCCGGGAGCGACCACGTCCTCGACCGGTGGATGGTCTCGCGGGCCATGTCGACCGTGCGTGACGTGACCTCGGCCCTCGAAGGCTTCGACGCTCTTCGGGGCGCGCAAGCCCTCGAGCAGCTCGTCGACGACCTCTCGAACTGGTACGTGCGCCTCTCGCGGAGCCGCTTCTGGAACACGAGTGGAGTCGGAGTCGATGAGACCGCCCACGCCACCCTCCACCACGCCCTGCTCACGGTGAGCCGGCTGCTGGCCCCGTTCTGCCCCTTCTTCGCCGACGACCTCTACGGCAACCTGGCCGGCGAGCGCGGTCGCGATTCGGTCCATCTCGACGACTGGCCCACCCCCGACGAGAGCCAGGTCGATGCCGACCTCGAGCGCGAGATGGAGGTCGCCCGCACGCTGGTGCAGCTCGGCCGGGCTGCCCGTTCCGACGCCAAGGTGAAGGTGCGCCAGCCGATTTCGAGAGCCCTGATCGTGCTGCCGAGCGGCGCCGAGCTGCCCGACGCGGTCCGCGAACTGGTGGCCGCCGAGCTGAACGTGAAGCAGCTCGAGGTGGTGACCTCGCTCGAGGGTCTCATCCGCTACGCGGCGGTGCCCAACTTCCGCGAACTCGGGCCCCGCCTCGGGCCGAAGATGCCCAAGGTGAAGCAGGCTCTCGAGGGGGCCGACGGCGCCGAGGTCCAGGCGGCGCTCGATGCCGACGGGCACTACGAGGTGACCGTCGATGGCGAAACGGTGCGGCTGGGGTCGTCAGACGTCGAGATCCGCGCCCAGGAGCACGAGGAGTTCGCCCTGGCCCAGGAGGGCGCCTACGCGGTGGCGCTCGACCTCCACATCGGCGACGACCTCCGCCTCGAAGGCCTCGCCCGCGAAGTCGTGCGGGCGCTGAACGACCACCGCAAGGCCATCGGCCT
>CAZTOV010000376.1:0-1987 GCA_964615175.1 uncultured Burkholderiales bacterium | reverse complement strand
GGGAGGTGTTCGGCACCCTCAAGTGGGGCGAGATGTGCATCGTGCAGGCCTTCACTCACCTGGAAGGGGCACACCGTTCGGTCGAGCTGGCTGCCATCGGCCGCCGGGTCTGCGAAATGGAGTGGCATCTTCTCGAGATGCTCGAACCCGAGATGGTGAAATAGGCGGCGATGCAGGACCGACCAACCGCCGAGGAGCTGCTCGAGGCCGTGTCCGAGTTCCTCGAGCGTGACGTGATGCCGATCGAGGGGCGCATCGGCTTCCACGGCCGGGTCGCCCGCAACGTGGTCGACATCGTGCGTCGGGAGCTGGAGCAGGGGCCTGACGCCGACCGACGGGAACGGGCCGGTCTCGAGTCGCTCCTGGGTGAACTCGACGATGACGACCTCCGCTCGGCCAACACCGAGTTGGCCCGGCGCATCCGGAGCGGTGACTTCGACGACCGTCGCCACGAACTGCTCGCCCACCTGCGCCAGACCGCCGTCGACAAGCTGAGCGTCTCCAACCCCCGCGAGCTCGAGCTGTGACCGGCGCATGAAGCTCGCCACCTGGAACGTGAACTCGCTGCGGGCCCGCCTCCCGCGCGTCCTCGAGTGGATCGAGTACGCCGAGCCCGACGTGCTCTGTCTCCAGGAGACCAAGGCCGCCGACGACCAGGTGCCGGGGGTGGACTTCGAAGCGCTCGGTTACACGGTGGCGCATCACGGGCAGGGGCAGTGGAACGGCGTGGCCCTCCTGTCGCGCGTCGGCCTCGACGACGTCGAAGCAGGCTTCGGCGATCTCGACGACCCCTACGCAGGTGACGCCCGCCTCATCGCCGCCACCTGCGACGGCGTCCGGGTCGCATCGGTCTACGTCCCCAACGGCCGCGAGGTGGGCAGCGACACGTTCGAGCGGAAACTCGAATGGCTCGACCGCCTCCACGACTGGGTCGACGCCCGGCACGCTCCCGACGATCCCCTGGCGATCTGCGGCGACTGGAACGTCGCACCCGAAGACCGCGACGTGTACTCGATGAGGGCCTTGTTGGGCGCCACCCACATCACCCCCGAGGAGCGCGACCGGCTGGCACGCCTGCGCGACTGGGGCCTCGTCGACGTGTTCCGTCAGGTCTACGACGACGACGATCTCTACACCTGGTGGGACTACCGGGCGGGCAACTTCCACAAGCACAAGGGCCTGCGGATCGACCTCGTCTACGCCACCGAGCCGGTGGCGAAACGCGCCCGGTGGGCGTTCATCGACCGCAACGCCCGCAAGGGCCACAAGCCCAGTGACCACGCTCCCCTGGTCGTCGACCTGGAGTGACTCCCGGGTGTGTGAGCATTTCGTGGGGTGTCCACCCCACGAAATGCTCACACACCCTCACGCCGGGCAGCGGACGATGAGCCGGAACACCCCGCCCACCAGGCGCTCCATGAGCGGTACCCGCTCGGTCCGCGGCTCGTAGACACCCTCGATCGACACCAACCCGGCACCGATCGCTGGTGACACGGCCGACACGAGAGCCAGGCCCTGATCCGGGGCACCCACCAGGATCTCGAGGTTGCCCTCGGTCGGGTCGACCTCGTGCTCGGTGACGGTCATCTGGAGGCGGGCCCGCTGGAGGGTCTCGAGGAACTGACCGTCGGCCCGCACCGTGAGACCGTCGCCGTCCTCGTCGCGAGCGCACGTGGCATCGGCGAACACGATGCGGCCCCGGGGAACGACGAAGACTCCGGTCCCCGCCTCGACCTGTTCGGCCTCGATGGCGACGTCGCCGAGCGAGATGCTGACGGCGGCGAGGACCCCGGTGGGGACGCTGGGCAGGGCCACGACGTCGGTGCCGCCTCCCCCGCACGCGGTCGCCCCCATCGCGAGGGCAGCCAGCACCGCCGTCAGGCGCGCCCGGATCGTCCCCTTCACAACGGGGACGATACCCGTATCTACTTGGGAGGCATGCGGAGGCCGCCGTCGAGGCGGATGGTCTCTCCGTTGAGGTAGGGGT
>CAZTOV010000375.1:0-1992 GCA_964615175.1 uncultured Burkholderiales bacterium | reverse complement strand
CGATCTCGCGGGCATCGCCGTGACCCACATCCACCTCGACCACGCCGGCGGCGTGGGTGACCTCGCTCGGGCGTTCCCCAAAGCGACGGTCTACGTGCACGAGAAGGGAGCCCGGCACCTCGCCGACCCCACCAAGCTGGTCGACTCGGCTGCCCGCGTCTACGGGCCGCTCCTCGACGAGCTGTACGGCCGCCTCGAGGCGACCGAGGCCGACCGCATCAAGGTGCTCGACGACGGTGAAACCCTCCGGATCTCGTCGAACCGACGTCTGACGGCGGTGGACTCGCCCGGGCACGCCAAGCACCACCTGGCGTTCCACGACTCCGACAGCGGGATCATCTTCGTCGGCGACGCGGTCGGCGTCCGTCTTCCGGATGCAGGAGTCCTGCGACCGGCGACGCCACCCCCCGACTTCGACCTCGACCAGGCCATCGCCTCACTGCGGAAGTTCGCCGAGCGTCGGCCCACCGAGGTCGCCCTTGCCCACTACGGGCTGGTGCCCGACCCCGGCTCGATTCTCGAGGAGGCCGAGGAGACCCTCACCCGCTGGTACGAGGTGGCCTTCGAAGCGTGGAAGGAAGATCGCGACATCGCCGCGGCCTTCGAGACGGAGTTCGCGGGGGCCCTCACGGATGTCGCCGACGAGCACCGGGAGAAGCTCGAGACCCTCAACGGCGTCCATTCGAACGCGGCGGGATTCCATCGGTTCCTCGAGAAGCGCGCCGAGGCAGAGCGCGAGCGCGACTGAGCGACTCAGGCCCAGCGCAGGATCGCTCCGAGCGCGTCTTCGGGGCCGCCGTGGCCAGGGACGATCCGCACGTCGGCGCCGGTCCCCAGCGCCGCGCGGATGCAGGCGTCGACCAGACGGACCCGGTCCGGATCTTCGACGCCGAGATCCTCGAGGGTGGCTGCGTCGAGGCCGATCTGTTCCGCGCTCGGGCCCACGAGCGCCGTGCGATCGTCGCCTTCGTCGTCGTGCACGAGCAGGGTGCCGACACGCGCGGTGGCCAAGGCGTCGACGGTGGCATCGGCGCCCTCGACGGCCCGTTCGCCACGCCCGGCCTCCTGCTTCCACCTCTCCAGCAACGTCACGGTGTCGTCCGCGGACGCGGTGGCCACGAGGTGGATCACGTCGGTGGCGATGGACTCGGGCCCCGCGTCCCGGCTGCCGTGGTCGAGGCTCTCGACGCGGTGTTGGGTGCCGGAGGCCAGTTCGTCCCGCACGAGGCTGACCGCATGGGGGTCTCCCGCCAGGACCACCACTGCGGCGGCGACGCCGTCGGCGAGGCCGGCGACCCGGTCGGCCACCGTTTCGGCATTGCGTTCCCAGGAGTCCTCGGCGCGTGCCTGGAACCGACGGTGTGACCAGCCTCCGGCTTGGGGCTTGTGGATCTCGTCGTGCTCGCCCTCTGCGGAGGTGTCGTAGGCCTGTCCGCCGGGATCGGCGACGTGGATGTCGGCACCGGTCCGGTCGGCGAGCACGACGACGTGCGGCGGGGTGAGCTGACGCCACTCGATGATCGGGGCCAGGGACGGCACTCCTGCCCACCGCGCGTACTCGGCGCGAGGGGCTTCGAGATGCTGCTCGACGACCGTGGGTTCGGACGGGCCGACGACCGCGCTCAGCGCTCGACCGTGGCTCGGCCGGTCGAGCACGAGGTTCGTCAGACCGTCCACCACCTCGGATGGTGCGCTGGCCTCCTCGAGGGATTCGGCCAGCGGTTGCCAGCGGAGGCGGCGGTGTTCGGCGCTGTCTTCGGCCGCCGGGAGCAGCTCGATCACGACGGAGGCGAACGGGCCCGGCTGCTCCACCAGTTGGCGGAGGTCGTCGAGGGGTGGTGATGTGCGGAGTCCCCCGCCGAGTTGCGAGGTGCTCACGACCGCTCCCGCGTGCGCTGGCGGTCCGACTCAGGGCCGAGGCGTTCGAGTCCGCGGGCGACGGCGTCGAGCACGGTCGCCCCCCAGCGGAAGGGGAGGCTCGCCGCCCTGATG
>CAZTOV010000374.1:0-1993 GCA_964615175.1 uncultured Burkholderiales bacterium | reverse complement strand
TCACTCCTCTTCGGGTGCGCCTACCTCGCGGCCGGTTACGCCCTCGACCGGTCGGCGCTCCGGGGCACGGCCACCGTCTTCGTCGGCGCCGCCGTCGCAACCCTCGCCTTCGGTGTCTTCGCCGCGACCACCGGGCGCGATTCGTGGCTGGTCGGACTGCTGCTGATCGCCGCCGGCGCCCTCGTCGGTTTCGTCGGCGGCGCCCTCGGACGGCGGCTCTCGACCTGGCTCGGGGCCGCCGTGACGGTCATCGGTTTCTTCACCCTCGTCGGCGCCGCCGTCCCCGACGACGAGACCACCGTCGGTGCCGTGCTCGCGCTGGCCGTTGCGGGTGTCCTCGTCATGGCGGTCCCGCTGCTCGCCGTCGCCATGGGCGAGCCCGGGGGGCTGCGCGAGTCCGACATTTCCGACAGGTCTCCCCAAGGGGAGTGAGCCGGCGGGCGGTCTGCGCCTTCAGGCAGGAACCCCCGCCTCCGGCAGCGAACACGTGCACACCTCCCCACCGCCGGGGAGCCACCGCACACCACCGCACCGCCGGAGGGGGATCACATGCAGCACTGGTCGGGTCGCGACGCGCGGCCGCACGGGCCCTGGCGCGGCGCTGCCACCGTCCTCCACCTGCTGCGCACCGAAGCCCTCCCCCGGGTCGCGGCCGCCATCGCCCGCATCCCCGACCCCCGCCCGACCGCGACCCAGATCCGCCTGCTTGGCTCCACGGTGGCGGTGACCCTGATCGTGGGGATGGTCGCCACCGCCTTCGTCGCCGGCTCCGAGCGGGCGCCGTCGACCCCGCCGCTGGCATCGGACTCCCTCGGCCACCTCCGCGTCCCCCTTCCGGAGACCGGGACGGCCGACGACTCCGCCGGGGCGTCTGAGCCCTCCGGGCCGTCCGGCGGCGCCGCCGTGGCCGGCGCGACGCTGGGCGCTCCCGAGATTCCGGAACCCTCGCCTCCGGCGGTCGCGCTGCCCGCCGGGAAGGGGATGTGGTTCCACATGATCGAGCAGGCCCAGGCCACTCCCGAGGAGATCGCCGCGCACGCCCGGGCGGTCGGCCTCACGCACGTCTACGTGCGGACCGGCTCGTCACGCATGGGCTTCTACGCCCAGGACGACCTCGATCGGATCCTCCCCGCCGCCCACGCGGCCGGGCTCGAGGTGGTCGGGTGGGACTTCCCCTACCTCGACGACCCGCGGGACGACGCCCGCCGTGCCCTGGCGGCGATCTCCTACACCACCCCCGACGGCCACCGGATCGATGCCTTCACCGCCGACATCGAGACCCCCAGCGAGGGCGTGAACCTCGGCCGGGAGCGGGTCGAGCACTACGTGCAGGCCCTCCGTCACGCCGCCGGTCCCGGGTACCCCCTCATCGGCACGGTCCCCAACGCGTGCCTCAACGATTCGTTCCCGTACCGCGAGGTGGCCCAGGCCTTCGACGCCCTCGCCCCGATGGTCTACTGGATCACGCGCGACCCGGCCGCCGACCTGGCCTGCAACCTCGACCGCCTGGCGACCTTCGGGCTCCCGGTCCTGCCGGTCGGCCAGGCCTACGACCCGGCCATCGACAACCCCGCGCTCATCGACCTCGTGCCGACCTACGACGACCTCACGAAGTTCCTCGCCGAAGCCGAGAGGCGCAACGTCCCCGGAGTGTCGTTCTGGGCCTGGCACACGGCCACCCCCGAGATGTGGCAGGCCATCGCCGACGCGGCCGGCTTCGACGCCGCCTCGGTGACTGCCGAGGCGGCCACGTAACCTTCCGGGGCATGAGCGAGTGGAACTTCGCTTCGGTATGGGAAGGGATCGCCGCCGAGGCGCCCGAACGCGACGCCATCGTCTGCGGTGAACGGCGCCGGAGCTTCGGCGAGTTCGACGATCGGGCTCGACGTCTGGCGGCTCGCTTCGCCGCCGCCGGGCTCGGTCCCGGCGACCAGGTCGCCATCGAGCTGGTCAACTCGATCGAGTACCTCGAGACGTTCTTCGCCGCGCTGAA
>CAZTOV010000373.1:0-2000 GCA_964615175.1 uncultured Burkholderiales bacterium | reverse complement strand
AGCGTCGTTACACTGAAGCAGCGCGCGCCGATGCGCCATGGCCGGCGGGCGGCGAGGCAACATTGGAGCGGCGGGTCGACCACGACAGAGCGACACGCCCCGACGTCGACAGGTGAGCAGCTTGAGCGAGACCGCCGAAGGCACCGAAGCGCCGACGGGCAACGGAGCCGACACCCAGGCCCTCGAACGGGTCGTCATCCGCTTCGCCGGCGACTCCGGCGACGGCATGCAACTGGCGGGCGATCGCTTCACCAGTGTGAGCGCCGTCCTCGGCAACGACCTCGCCACCATGCCGAACTTCCCGGCGGAGATCCGTGCCCCGGCGGGCACCCTCGCCGGCGTGTCGGTGTTCCAGATCCACATCGCCGAGCGCGACATCCTCACTCCCGGCGACCAGCCCAACGTCCTCGTCGCCATGAACCCGGCCGCGCTCAAGGCCGAGCTGGGCGACCTCGTCCGCGGGGGCACGGTCGTCGTCAACGAGGACACCTTCGAAGAGCGCAACCTCAAGAAGGCCGGCTACGCGGAGAACCCGCTCGAAGACGACACCCTCGAGGGCTACCAGGTGTTCAAGGTCCCCATGACCTCCCTCACCCGGGGCGCCACCGAGGACCTCGGCGTGAAGCCCCGCGACGCCGACCGGTCGAAGAACTTCTTCGCCCTCGGCCTCCTCTCGTGGATGTACACCCGGCCGATCGACCCCACCCTCGAGTGGATCGAGAAGAAGTTCGCCAAGAACGAGATGGTCCGTGAGGCCAACGTCGCCGCTTTCAAGGCCGGGTACCACTTCGGTGAGACCGCGGAGCTGTTCGACACCCCCTACGAGGTCAAGCCGGCCCAGCTCCCGCCCGGCCGTTATCGCAACATCACCGGCAACCAGGCCCTCGCCATGGGGCTCGTTGCCGCCGGTCGCCTCGCCGACCTGCCGCTCTTCCTCGGCTCGTACCCGATCACGCCGGCCTCCGACGTGCTCCACATCCTCTCGGGCTACAAGGAGTACGGCGTCCGCACGCTCCAGGCCGAGGACGAGATCGGCGCCGTCGGCATGGCCCTCGGCGCGGCCTTCGGCGGCGGCCTCGGCGTCACCACCACCAGCGGTCCCGGCCTCGACCTCAAGTCCGAGACCATCGGGCTCGCCCTCAGCCTCGAGCTGCCGCTCGTCGTCGTCGATGTCCAGCGGGGTGGGCCCAGCACCGGCCTCCCCACCAAGACCGAACAGAGCGACCTGCTCCACGCCATGTACGGCCGCCACGGCGAGGCGCCGGTTCCCATCGTCGCCGCCACGTCGCCCAGCGACTGCTTCCACACCGCCATCGAGGCGGCCCGCATCGCCCTCAAGTACCGCACGCCGGTGATCCTGCTCTCCGACAACTACCTCGCCAACGGGTCCGAGCCCTGGAAGCTCCCCGGCGTCGAGACCCTCCCCGACATCTCCATCGAGTTCGCCACCGAGGCCAACGGCACCGACGGCGACGGAAACCCGACGTTCTTCCCCTACGAGCGCGACCCCGACACCCTCGCCCGCAAGTGGGCCGTGCCCGGCACCCCCGGCCTCGAGCACCGCCTCGGCGGTCTCGAGAAGGCCGAACTCACCGGCAACGTGTCCTACAACCCCGACAACCACGAGCGCATGACCCGTCTGCGGGCCGAGAAGGTCGCCGGGATCGTCGGCGACATCCCGCCGGCCGAGTACGACCCGCAGGACGACGCCAAGATCCTGCTGCTCGGATGGGGGAGCAGTTGGGGTGCCATCGTGGCCGCCGTTCGTCGCCTCCGGGCCCGCGGCCGCAAGGTATCCCGCGCCCACGTGCGCCACCTCCATCCGCTGCCCGCCAACCTCGCCGAGATCGTCGGTTCCTACGAGCACGTGCTCGTCCCGGAGATGAACCTGGGCCAGCTCACCCGGATCCTCCGGGCCGAGTACCTGGTCGACGCCAAGGTCGTCTCGAAGGTCCAGGGCCTGCCCTTCCGAGCCGCCGAGATCGAACAGGCGGTCCTCG
>CAZTOV010000372.1:0-2000 GCA_964615175.1 uncultured Burkholderiales bacterium | reverse complement strand
GCGACCAGGGGCTGATCGGCCAGCTCGAGGTCGAACACGTCGAGGTCGCCGTCGCCGTCGAGACCCACAACCCACACGCCCGCCCGCGACGCGCGCTCGAGAAGGGCGGGGATCCCCGGCACGAGCCCGATGGGCACGTACTCGGCGGCCCCTGCGGCCGCCTTGCACGCCGCCGGTGAGAGGTGGGCAGACCGGCGCTTGGGCAACACGGCTCCGGTCACGCCCGCCCCCTCGGCGCTCCGGAGCACCGCTCCGAGGTTGCCGGGGTCGGTCACTCCGTCGAGGGCCACCACGAACGCATCGGGCGCGGCGAGCAACTCGTCGACATCGGCTTCGGGAAGGGGGTCGGCGCGGGCCACCACGCCCTGAGGAGCGTCGGTGCGGGCCCGCTGGTCGACGTCGTCTCCGGTCACGATGCTCACGGGCACGCCGGCCCGATCCGCCTCGGAGCGGATCTCGTCGAGGAGAGGCGACGGATCGAGCTCAGCGGCCATCCAGACCTCACGCACCCGTCGGCGTCGGGCGACGAGAGCCGCGAGCACGGCCCGACGTCCCTCGATGCGGTCGCCACCGAGACCGGACCGCCGGTCACTTTCGCCGGGTCGGGGGCGTCGTTGATCGCGCCCTGACCGGGAGCGACCACCTCCAGCGCGGCGCCGCCGGTCGGGGCGACCGCGGGCCATCAGCTGCGGGACCGGTGCCAGGTCGTCCCCGAGGGGGTGTCCTCGAGCACCACGCCCCGCGCGGCCAGCTCGTCGCGGATGCGGTCGGCCTCGGCGAAGTCCCCGGCTCCCCGCGCGTCCTCACGTCGGGCGATCAGGGCCTCGATCTCGGCGTCGTCCCCCCCGCTGCCCGCCGTGTCGCCGCCCTCGATTTCGAGGCCCAGCGCCTCGGCGAGTTCGACCACGGCGCCCACCAGCGACCCGGCATCCGCGTCGCCGGCGTCGATCGCCTGATTCGCCCGCCGCACCGCGTCGAAGATCGCCGCCGTCGCCCCGGCGGTGTTGAAGTCGTCGTCCATGGCCTCGCGGAAGGTGTCGACCACGTCGTTGGCCGGCTCGGTGGGCTCGGTCCCGGCTTGTCGAGCCCGGCGTGCGAGCGCGTCGAGACGATCGACGCCCTCGGCGGCGGCCCGCAGCTCCGGATCACCCATCTCGATGTCGGAGCGGTAGTGCGTCTGCAGTGTGAGGAGCCGGAACGCCCGGGGACCGTGGGCATCGAGGGCGTCGGCGAGCGTCACGAAGTTGCCCAGCGACTTCGACATCTTCTCGCCGCCCGTGACGACCATCCCGTTGTGGAGCCAGTAGCGGGCGAACGGGTGTCCGGCCGCCTCGGCCTCGGCGCGTTCGTTCTCGTGGTGGGGGAAGGTGAGGTCGCTCCCTCCCCCGTGGAGGTCGAACCCCTCGCCGAGCAGATCGAGTGACATGGCGGCGCACTCGATGTGCCAGCCGGGTCGTCCCGGCCCCCACGGCGAGTCCCAGGAGGGCTCACCGGGCTTGGCCGACTTCCACAGGGCGAAGTCGAGCGGGCTCTTCTTGGTCTCGTCGACCTCGACCCGGGCCCCAGCGCTCTCCCGCAGCTGCTCGAGCGTCCTGTGCGGCAGGCGTCCGTAGTGTTCGGCAAACGCCTCGACGTCGAAGTACACCCCTGAGCCTTCCACCGGGTATGCACGGCCGGCGTCGACCAACTCCCCCACGAGGGCCAGCATCCTCTCGACGTACTCGGTGGCGTGGGGCGCATGGTTGGCCGGGAGGACATTGAGGCGCCGCATCTGGGCCCAGTACGACTCGGTGTAGATGGCCGACAGTTCGGGCTCGGTCGACCCCTCCTCGGCGGCGCGGGCGATGATCTTGTCGTCGATGTCGGTGATGTTCATGGCGAAGGTGACGTCGAACCCGCGCCAGATCAGGTACCGGCGGATGACGTCGAACTCGACCGCGCTGCGACCGTGACCCACGTGGGGATGGTCGTACACGGTCGGCCCGCAGACGTACATCGCC
>CAZTOV010000371.1:0-2003 GCA_964615175.1 uncultured Burkholderiales bacterium | reverse complement strand
ATCTTGGCCGCCTCGGTGTTCGAAGGCGTCGTCTACCACTGCTACTGCCTCGACGACTCCGATCCCGCCCATCCCCGCCTCGAGGTCGACGCGGTGCTGCGCGAGGGCGACGCCGACGGCCCCCTGCTCGTACAGGTCGCCGACTACAAGCGGATGGTCGGTGTCGAGACCGCCGAGGCGTGCCTCCCCCAGCTCCGCGAGCAGGACCGCACCGAGGTCCGCGACGGCGTCGAGTACCTCGTCTTCCCCCTCTGGGAGCGCATCCCTCCTGGTTCTTGACTGTGTTTTGCCCGGTGAGCGGGCAAAACACAGTCAAGAACCAGGAGGTGCGGGGGCGATGAGGCCGGGAGGGACGTCGTCGAGGTCGCAGGTGAGGACGAGGGCCCCCTCGATCGAGTGCACGGCGGCGGCTCGGGGCCACACCGGCGAGGTGGGGAGCGGCCACTGGAAGTCGGCCGACACCAGCAGAGGAAAGCCCTGCACGGTGCCGGGCCGGAAGCGGAGGACGTTCTCGTCGACACTCAGCGCTCCGCGAGCCGACACCGCCAAGGGACCCATCGACTGGCGGATCTCGACCTCGTCATCGTGGAACACCAGCGGCAAGCCCACGGCCCGGGCCAGCGACGGCCCGTCGAGCACGGCCTCGACCGACCCCGAGCCCAGGTCGATGAGCCGCACGCGACCCCGGAGGAGCGCTCTCCGGGACACCCGCACCTCGTGGAGGTCGACGGTGAGCCGGCGGAGCCGAACGTCGCCGACCTCGGCCTCGAACAGCGACGCCTCGATGTCGGAGACAACCCCGTACAGGAACAGCGACCGCAGCACCTGCGGCGCCCGGACCCGGGCCGTCGCCCGCGAGCCCGGGTAGTACGCCTCGGTGCGGTCGCGGATCTGGGTCTCGGCCCACGATCGGGCGAGACGGTCGACGGCGCCCACGCGGACGACCGGGTGAAGCCGTCAGCTCTCGAGCACGTCGCCTTCCATCCGGTTCACCGAGACGCCGAGGTCCCGGAAGTAGTCGATCGCCGCCTCGAGCTTGTCGTCCTCGCCACTCATCTCGCAGATGACCCACCCCGAGTGGGCCTCCACATTGGCCCTCCGGATGTTCGGCACCACGTCGTACTTCCGGACCGCCTCGTAGATGATCGCCTGGTCGACGAGGTCTTCGGGGAATGAGAGGAACAGCCGTACAGAACTCATGGGTTCTCCACTGGGTGGTCGGGGGAAGGTTCGGACAACGGCGCCTCACGCGCACCGGGTTCGGCGAGGCCGACCCGGGCGAGGATCTCGCGGACCGGCGCCACCAGGCCCACGTAGAACGGACCGAACTCGGCATAGCGCGCCGACACCGGGTCGAAGCGCATCTCGTAGACGATCTCCTTGATCACCGCGGGGTCGTCGCTCAAGAGCGTCACGCCCCACTCCCAGTCGTCGAGCCCGGTCGAGCCGGTGATGAGCTGGAGCACCCGACCGGCGTAGCTGCGACCGACCCGTGCATGGCCGCCCATCAGGACCTTGCGCTCCTCGAAGGGGAGGTCGTACCAGTTGTGGTCGGGACCCCGCCGCTTCGACATCGGGTAGAAGCAGATCACCCGCTTGGCCGGAAGCTGCGGGTGGAGCCGGTGCTCCTGATATCCGGCCATCCGCTCCCGCCACTCGTCGAGACGGGCTTCGAGCTCGGTGCCGTCGAGGCCCTCCTCGTCGGCCAAGCGGGCGCGTTCGTCGGCTTCGGTCGACGTGTACTCCGACAGCTCGGTGAGCGAGAGGTACGACCACGCGGAGCGGATCGGGCCGTCCTGAAGCTCGGCCTCGAACGCCTGGAGGCGGGCGAGGTCAGGGCCGAAGGCCATGATGCCGATGTCCGCCTTGTGGCCGAGCACCGCGCTGACGAGGACCTGGTGGCCATCGGACTCGAGGGCGTCCACGGCGTCGACGATCCGCTTCGCCGAGCCCCGGTCGGCCGTGGCCAGGTCGCGGTCGACGTGAACGAACAGGTGGAGAAC
>CAZTOV010000370.1:0-2007 GCA_964615175.1 uncultured Burkholderiales bacterium | reverse complement strand
GTGCGCGGCGACCAGGTGACGGTGGGGTACTGGCGCGACCCGGAAGCCACCTCCGAGGCCTTCGCGGGGGGCTGGTTCCACACGGGCGACCTCGGTCGCTTCGACGACGAGGGATATCTCTACGTCGTCGACCGCAAGAAGGACGTGGTGGTGAGCGGCGGCGAGAACGTGGCGTCACGCGAGGTCGAGGACGTGCTCCACCGCCATCCCGAGGTGAAGGAGGCGGCGGTGATCGGCGTGCCCGACGAGCGCTGGGGTGAGGCGGTGACCGCGGTCGTCGTGCGACGGGAGGGCGAGGACGGCGAGTCGTGCGCTTCCGATGAGCTGGCCGACGAGCTGATCGAGCTGTGTCGCGAGCACCTCGCCGGGTTCAAGAAGCCCCGCCACGTGGTCTTCGTCGGCGAACTGCCCAAGAACCACAGCGGCAAGATCCTCAAACGCGCCCTCCGCGAGACCGTCCCCGACCTGCTGGCGGATCGCTGACCGCTCCCACGGTTGCGTTCTTGACTGTGAATTGCCCGCTCAGCGGGCAATTCACAGTCAAGAACCAGGAGTCAGAGCTGGAGCTGCTTGGCGGGACGCACCACGACCTCGTGCACGTTGAGCCGCAGCGGCGCCGAGACGGCATAGAGGACGGCGTCGGCGATGTCCTCGGGTGCGGCCAGCACCTGCTCGAGGGCGGCCTGGGCCTGCTCGAGCACGTCGTCGGGGAGGCGGTCGCCCCGCTCCCAGTCGAGCTCCATGCCGACCAGTGCGCCGATGTTCTGGATGACCTCGGGGTCGAAGTTGCGGGCGAAGTTGGTGGCCACCGCTCCCGGCATGATCGTGACCATGCGGATGTCCTCGTCCTCCAGCTCGGTGCGGAGCGTCGAAGTGATGGCGTTGACGGCGTGTTTGGTGGCGCCGTAGACGCCCGATTCCCTCGACTGGGCGGCGACCGACGAGACGTTGACCACGTGGCCGCCGTTCCCGGCCGACCGCATGGCCCGGATGGCGGCCTGGGAGCCGGCGAGCAGTGCCAGCACGTTCACCTCGAGCATCTCGCGCCACTGCTCGGGCTGCTGGTCGACGATCGGTCCGGGATGGGACAGCCCGGCGTTGTTCACCATGACGTCGAGCCGCCCGGTGTCGTCGGCGGCGCGCTGCACGAAGGCCTGGAGGGCGTCGAGGTCGCGGACGTCGAGCGAGGCCACCTCGGCCTTCCCGCCGGCTTCGCCGATCTGGGCGGCCGACTCCTCCATGGCCTCGGTGGTGCGGCCGCACAGGTACACCGTCGCGCCCGCGCCGCCGAGGCGTTCGGCGATGGCGCGGCCGATGCCGCTGGACGCGCCGGTGACGACCGTGGTCTTGCCGGTGAGTGAAACGTCGATGGTCATGGCTCCCTCCCGTCTCGGGAGCCCGACCCTATGCCTGGTCTCCCTCTCCGATCGAGCGTCTCCGTCGCTCGGCGGCCCGTCGGGCGAGCATTCCCGCCCGCTCGGGCGCGACGCGGCCGAGCACGCGGGCGAGGCGAGCCTCGGGGCTCGGGGTGATCACCGCCGGATTCCGGCCGACGGCGCGGACGATGGCCGCCGCCACCTTCTCGGGTGGATACGCGCGCTCACGGAAGCCCTCGGTGGCATCTCGCTGGTCGCGGTCGGCATCGTCGCCGAAGAAGCGCGTCCGCTCGGTGATCCCGGTGTCGACGACCCCTGGGCACACCGCGGTCACGCCGACACCCCGGGGTCCCCAGTCCGCTCGGAGGCTCCGTGACAGCGATAACACCGCGGCCTTGGTGGAGCAGTAGGCCGGCTGCTCCGGCGTGGCGACGAAGCCGAGACCCGACGACAAGTTGAACACCTGGCCGGCGCCCGCCTCGGCCATGGGGCCGCCGAAGAACCGGCAGCCGTGGACGACCCCCATCAGGTTCACGCCCACGATCGATTCCCAGGCATCGAGCGGCGTGTCGAGGAAGGTGCCGCTCATGCCGATTCCGGCGTTGTTCACGAGCACCGCCGGCGGCCCGTG
>CAZTOV010000369.1:0-2019 GCA_964615175.1 uncultured Burkholderiales bacterium | reverse complement strand
GTGCTCGACGGAGGAGACTCAGACGCGGCCCGCGCGGCGCACGTCTTCGCCGTCGAAGAGCCTCGGAAGCACCGCACCGTCGGAGCGTCGCCGCAGCCGATACAGCTCACGGTCCTGGCGTCGCACCACTTCGGCGACCTCGAAACCGGTCGCCCAATGGTCTCGCAGGAACGACGACCGCACCTCAACCGACGTGGATTCCGTCCGCATCCGGCCCCCTCGCGTCGTAGCGCCTCCACCATACGGACGCCGGCCGCGCTTGCCTAGAGAAAATTTCGCGAACTTCCGATGAACATCTGCGACCGCGCGCGGTGGGTGGGCACCGCTCGCCACGGTCCGCAGCGAGGTGGCCCGCGGAAGGCGCCTCAGAGCGCCTCGAGGGGTCCGGATGGGCCCTCCCGGACGTACCACTCGAAGCCGTAGACCCCAGAGAACGCGTCCGGGGCCATCGACATGGCGGTGGACGTCTCGGGGATCTGGCTGGCGTGGGCGGCGATGGCCCGCCGCTTGACGTCGAGAACTTCGCGCACGTCGACGGTGGTGGTGACGAACACGGTGGGGACGCCGACCGTGGGCATGGGCAGCGCGGCGGCCGATGCCTCATCGACCAGGTGGGTCTCGACGAAGTGCAGGTACTCGCGGTCGACGGTGGCCTGGTACACGGTCTCGACTCCGGCTGACCGGGCAGCTGCGAGCCCCACCCGGTGCACCTGGACGTGATCGGGGTGTCCGTAGATGCCACCGGCGTCGTAGACGATGAGGGAGGTCGCCTCCTCCTCACGCAGCACCGCCGCCACCTTCCCGGTGGCCTCCTCCGTGTCCGCGACCGCGAAGGAGCCGGGGGTGTCGTTCGCGGGGTCGCCCACCATCCCGGAGTCTCGATAGTCGAGGTGGACCACCCGGCTGATCCCGAGGATCTCGGCGGCCGTGTCAGTCTCACGGGCCCGACGCTCGGCGATGCTCTCGCCGTCGGCCAGCTCGGCCCTCACCTCGCCGCGTTCCCCGGAGGTCGCAACCACCAGGACGACCCGGGTGCCGGAACGGGAAAGCAGGTACATGGACCCGCCGGTGAAGATCGCCTCGTCATCGGGGTGGGCGTGGAAGAAGACCACCGTGTCGTCGACCATGGGTCAGCAGTCCGCGCAGGGTGGGGCGCCGGGAAGGCGGTGCCGGTTGCGGGCCACGAGGACGTAGACGCCGGCGGCGAGCCACCGGATCGGGGGCACGTCGATGAGCAGGCCGACCGGATACCAGACCCCTCCTATGGCCCGAAGGGTCGCGGCGACGGCCCGGTGGGCCCGCTTCGGCTTCCCGCGACCGACCCACCAGGCAGCCTTCGACGCCTGCTCACGGGTCAGCCCGAGCGACTCGAGGTCGCCGACCTCCTGGTAGGGGACGACCTGGTGGGCCTCACCGAGGCGGTCGCGGGCCCACATCGCCGTCGAGGTGCAGAATCGGCAGTCACCGTCGTAGAGGAGCACCCCACGAGGCTACGCAGGCGCGCGAACGCGATCATCGTTTGCGCTCTCCACGCCTCGGGAAGGATCACGCCATGAAACGCCTGGGTTCCGCCGCCGCTCTCCTCGGAGGTCTCGGCATCGCCGCCGCCGTCGCCCTGCCCTGGATCGAGGTCTCGGGACTCCCGATCGAGCTTGACATGCTCCCGGTGGCGGGCACGGTGCTCAACGAGACGGTGTCGGGGCTCGACACGGCCGCCTGGCCCCTGGTGGTGGCGGTCGGAGGTGGAGTCGTGGCGCTGGCCGTGCGCAGGATCACGGTTCCGGGTGGTCGTCTCGCCCGGGTCGGGCTCCTCGCACTCGGGGGCCTGACCACGGTCGCCGCGCTCGGGCTCGTCTACTACGCCGCCAATCTCGTCGACATCGAGCTGTCGGATCGCAGCCGCGCCGAGCGGGCGGCCGCGGAGGCCGTGCTGGAAGCCGAGGTGCAGACCGGCGTCTACGTGCTCCTCGCAAGCGGGGTCGCCGTGGTGGTGGGCGCCGCGGTGGCGTCGCGGTAGCG
>CAZTOV010000368.1:0-2024 GCA_964615175.1 uncultured Burkholderiales bacterium | reverse complement strand
CCGGGTCGGCCGCTCGAGGCGTCGGGCAACCGACGTCCCAGATGGATGGCCACCCCCGGCCCTCACGGGCCGGGACAGAATCCGGCGTACAGGCCGACTCGTCTCCGCTACCCCTCTGACCAGGGGTTTCGTGCTGGCTGCCGGACCCCGTCCCGTCTCGGTCCCGTCTGCGGTTTGCGGGGCTACGCCGCGGTGGAGTCGGCCTCGGTCTCGTCGACGAGCGACCACCGGAAGCGCCTCCCGATGGCGATGGCATAGGCCTCGAGGGTCGAGAGCTTGGGGACGGTCTCGCCCGACTCCAGCCTCGACACTGCCGATTGCGACGTGTTCATCCGGGCTGCGACCTGGGTCTGCGACATGCCCGCCTTCTCCCGCTCGTCCGCGAGCTGCCGCAGGAGGATTCGCCGCTCGACGCCAGCCTCGACCCACTCGGGGAAATCAGGAACCTCTCGGGCCGTCTCCTCGATGAACTCGTCGAGGTCGTCCTTCTCGAAATCGTCGCTCATGCGTCTACCTTTCCATATCGTTGCCGATATCTCAAGAACGAGATACGCCTCTCGATCGCCAGTCCGCGAGCCGCCGCTCCGCGAGGCTGATCGACTCGGGTGGGGTGCGACGCGTCTTCTTCGAGAAGCCCTCGAGGGCCAGGAGGACCTGGCTCCTCCGACCCTCCGAAGCGAAGAGGATCCGGAATGCCTGACGGTCGCCGGCGGCGCGGACCTCCCAGATGTCTCCTCGCAGGTGGCGCCCGGCCCGCAGGCCTTCGATACGAACTTCCGCCATGGCTTCGGCCACCGCTTCTCGATCCGAGACCGACAGCGCGTCGAGGAAGTCGCGAACCGGCCGACGACCGGCTCTGGTCGTGTAGAAACGCCAGCGGCGCTTCATGCCATGCCCCGTGCTCCGCGGAGCACTCGATCGACGGCGTCCCGGGTCTGCTCCTCCGAATCGGGCCAGAGATGCGAGTAGGTATCGAGGGTCTCGGAGGCCGACGCATGACCGAGCCGGGCCTGGACGACCTTCACCGACTCGCCGTGACGGATGAGGAGCGACGCGTAGTAGTGACGTAGCCCGTGGAAGGTCACTCTCGTGACCCCGGCGGTCTTCAGGGCTCGTCGCCAGGCGTCGGAGAACCGCGTGCGGTTGATGGGACCGCCGTGGCGGTCGGTGAAGACCAAGTCGTGCGGCCCGGGTTCGAACTCGCCGAGGTGCCTCATCAGCGCGTTGCTGACCACGTCCGGGAGTGGGACGGTGCGGCGGCTCGCCGGTGTCTTCGGCGGTCCCAGGTACGCCGCTCTCCCCTGGATCTTGACGACCTGCTGGTCGACGTGGAGGCGCCGTCGCTCGAAATCGATTCTCGGCACGGTGACACCGAAGGCCTCGCCCTGGCGGAGCCCCGTCCCGGCAGCGAGGGTGACGAGCGCCCGATATCGGACCGGCATCGCCTCGGTGATCGCCAGGACGTCGTCGGTGGTCGGCGGAACGACCTTCGGCCGTTCGACCTTCGGGAGCCTGATCGCCCGGCACGGTGATCGGGTGATGACACCGTCTTCGACCGCGGCGCGGAAGATCGCCGCCAGCCACCGATAGATCACTTCGAGGGTCGAGGGAGCGAGCTTCTCGCTGCGGTCCTTGACCCACGCCTGGATTTCCGAGGGCCTGATGCCGGCGATCGGACGGGAGCCGAAGGTCGGGAGGATGTGGCGGACGAGGTGGGTCTCGAGCTGGACCTCGGTGGTCGGCCGGTGGACCTGAGCTGACTTCCACGCCCGAGCGAACTCTTCGAAACGCTGGCGCCCGCGGGCCGGATCGACGTAGGTCCCGGCGAGCTTCGACGCCTCGACGCTGGTGATCCAGCGTTCGGCGTCGATCTTGCGATCGAAGGTCCTCGTCCGCTCGCGGCCGTCTGGCGTCAGTGTTCGCGCGATCCACCGCGTGCGCCCGCCACGCCGTCGTCTCTGGATGTGTGCCATGCCGACCGTCCCGTCGAGGGCCCGCGCGTGGGCGCGAGCAATTCGAGTGAG
>CAZTOV010000367.1:0-2027 GCA_964615175.1 uncultured Burkholderiales bacterium | reverse complement strand
GAGGCCGCCTTCACCCGCTATCTCGAGCTGGCACCCGACGGCCTCTACGCTGCCGACGTCGAGGTGATCCTCGAGCAGATCCGACAGGACCAGACCGCCGACGACGAAGGGGAGTGATCGCCATGGCGCAGCCACCGGCGATGCAGATCGACACCGACACCATCTACCAGGCGCGCCTGGCGACCTCGAAGGGCGACATCCTCCTCGAGCTCGACCCGCAGCTCGCGCCCAAGACGGTGAACAACTTCGTGGGTCTCGCCCGCGACGGCTTCTACGACGGGCTCACGTTCCACCGGGTGGTGCCCGGCTTCGTCATCCAGGGCGGCTGCCCGGAGGGCGACGGCACCGGTGGCCCGGGCTACAAGTTCGAGGACGAACCGGTGAAGGGTGAGTACACGCTCGGTGCCGTGGCCATGGCCAACGCCGGGCCCGACACCAACGGCTCGCAGTTCTTCATCTGCATCGACGACTGCCGCCAGAAGCTCGAGCCGCTCTACAACCTCTTCGGCTACGTGGCCGACGGCAACGACGTGGCCGGGTCGATCGAGGTCGGCGACACCATCGAGTCGGTCAACATCTCCGAGCGGGCGAGCGACTGACCCCCGTCTCAAGCGGGGCCGCGAACGGGGCGATACATCCTTCGTGGGCTCGTTGGTCCTCCTCATCGCCGCGGTCGTGCTCGGTCTCGCCCTCCTCGGAGGCGCGATCTCGTTCAACCGGTTCGTCGCGCAGCGGAACCACGTGCGGGAATCCTGGGCGACCATCGACACCGAGCTGCGCCGCCGCTACGACCTGATCCCCAACCTGGTCCAGGCGGTCAAGGGGTACGCCACCCACGAGCAGCAGACCCTCGAGGCGGTGATCACCGCCCGCCGGGTGGCCGCCACCGACCACGGGTCTCCAGAGCACCAGGCCGAGACCGAACGCGGGGTCGTGCGGTCGCTGCGCCAGCTGATGGCGGTGGCCGAGGCGTACCCGGACCTCAAGGCCAACCAGCACTTCCTCCAGCTCCAGGCGCAGCTCGTCGAGACCGAGGACCGGATCCAGCTCGCGCGCCGCATCTATAACGCCAACGTCCGTGACCTGAACCGACGGGTCCAGGCGTTCCCCTCGAACGTCGTCGCCCGGCTGGTCGGCTTCGAGGAAGCGGAGTACTTCCAGGTCGACGAGGCGGTCCGACAGGCACCGAACGTGGCCCTGCCGAGCGCGTCGTAGGCCATGATCGGGCTCACCTTCCGGTCACGCAGGCGGCGCGGTGGGCCCCGGCACCAGGGGCTCCTCGCCCGCCTGGGCCGCCCGACGACCGCCGACGACGCCGAGGGGATGAGTCCGGGACACCTCGTTCTCCTCGCTCCTCTCGCCGTCGCGGTCATCGCCTTCGAGCACGAGCCGCTGTGGTCGGTGGCGATCATCGCCACCCAGATCGGCGTGGTCGGGTATCTGCTGGTGCGCGGACGCGTGCGGGGACGGCACCGACGGCGCGACGACGAGCAGCTCGAGCGGATCACCCGACAGGCCGGGCTGCGCCACGCGCGTCCGGGGGAGTTCGAGCTGTACTCGTTGCCCTTCCCGGCGCTGCGCCAGGGGGAGTGGCAGGGCTTCGACAACGTCTACATCGGCGAGTGGGACGGGGACAGGGTGTGGGTCTTCGACACCTGGTACGGGTTCACCGTGAAGGGCCAGGACGTCGAGGAGCACTTCACCTGCGCCGCCATGCAGATCGACGCCGACTGCCCCAAGCTGGCGATCAGCCGTGAGAACCCGTGGTCGCGGACCTGGGGCCACCTCGGCTGGCGGGACATCGAGCTCGAGTACGACACCTTCAACCGGCACTTCGACGTCTCGGGCGACGATCGCGAGTTCGCCTTCGCCCTCCTCGACGGCTCGATGATGGAGTGGCTGATGACCACGCCGAAGGACTTCGAGTTCGCCGTCGACGGCGCGTGGTTCCTCTGCCGTTCGAAGCAGCTCCCCACCGAGCGGTGGTGGGATCTCCTGCGGATGGCCCGCGACTTCCGCGGCCGCAT
>CAZTOV010000366.1:0-2029 GCA_964615175.1 uncultured Burkholderiales bacterium | reverse complement strand
ACCGGGATGCCGATGACGACGTGGACCAGCCCGAAGACCAGCGCCATGGCCGCGTTGCCGAACAGACCCCGTTCCTCGGCGCCGCGCCGGAAGACCCACTCCTCCTGTTCCACGAGGAGGGGCAGGCTCACGAGGAGGAGCGCGCCGAACACCACGGGCAGGAGCCAGGCGGCCCCTCCCGACAGTCCGTGCTCGCTGGCGCCGAAGACCGGGTTGCCGATGCCGCCGATCGCCGTCCACCAGCCGAAGGCGAGGTAGGGGATCTGCAGCAGGACCACCAGGGTCGCCAACACCGAGGCCAGGACCGGCACTGCACGAAGCAGATGGCGGCGGCGGAGCCCGGCCACGATGAGCACGAGATGCCGGCGGGCGCTCACGGCCTGGCGGGCAGCCTGCACGAGCTGGATCCCCACCACGGTGAGGACGGTCAGGGTCAGGAGATCGAGGAGGGACACGGAGGGAATACGATAGGGCGACCCCGATGGATGACCGACCCCGCAACCTCAAGACCCTGCTCTCGGAGGCGAAAGACACCTCCGAGCTGATGGTCGACTTGGCCTACGCGTCCCTCTTCTTCGGCGACGAGGAGATGGCCGAGGAGGTCGACGCGCTCGAAGAGCTGCTCAACGAACTCGTGTTCGAGATGCGGGCGATCTCGATCCTCGCCGGCCGATCGCCGCAGGAGGCCGAGGGGCTCTCGGGCGTGCTCCAGATCATCTCGGCCATCGAGCGCATCGGCAACGCGGCCGTCGACGTCGCGCGCATCGTGAGCCGCCGGCTCGGCATCCCCGCTCCACTGGTGGCCGATCTCGCGGGTGCCGAGGAGATCTCGCACCGCGTGCGGGTGCGCGACGACTCGCCGATGGCGGGTCGATCGCTCGCCGATCTCGAACTGCCCACCGAGGTCGGCATGCGGGTCGTCGCCATCCGTCGGGGCAAGGACTGGATGACCGACCCCGACGGCGACGACGTCACCCGTCCCGACGACGTGCTGATCCTCCAGGGAGCGCGCGACGGGGTGGCCGAGTTGCGGCAGATGGCGGGCGCCCCGGAATGGCGACCGCCCACCATCGAGGAAGACCCGGCCATCACCGATCTCGACCGCGCCGTCGACGTGCTGGTGGAGATGAAGAACGTCGCCGAGGTCTGCGTAGGGCTGGCCTACTCCGCCCTCCTGTTCCGTGACCAGGGTCTCGCCGCCGAGGTCGTCCACCTCGAGGATCGCCTCGACGAGATGCGTGAGCGCCTGGAGCTGTGGGTTCTCCGGGCCGGTGCCGACACCGTCGACCCCGCGCAGCTCCGGGGTCTCCTCCACCTCGGTGCGGCATCCGAGACCCTCGGCGATGCGGCCCAGCAGATGGTGTGGCTGGTCGAGCACGGCGAAGAGCTGCACCCGGTACTGGCGGTGGCGCTCGGTGAGAGTGACGAGGTCATCGTCCGCTTCCCGGTGTCCGACACGGCTCCCCTCGCGGGCCGGGCTCTGCGCGATATCCGCCTCGAGCTGGAGACCGGGTACTACCTCCTGGCGGTCCGGCGCGGCGGTCGTCACATCTACCGTCCCCGCGGTGAGGTCGTGATCCAAGCCGGTGACGAGCTGATCGCCAGCGGCCCCGAGGAAGGTCGTGAGCGGCTGGGCGACCTGTGCGGCTACCGGGTCGTCGCCGACGACGACACCGGCGAGATCGAGTTGATCCCCGCCGACGCGGAGTCGGCTCCCGTCAACTCCCGCTGAGGCCCTCCTCCGGGTACCGCCCCCGGAGGACCCGCGCTCGGCTTCAGCCACTCGCGATCGTCCGGTAGGTTCCCCGTATGTCCAGACTTGCGATCTCTGCACCGATTCCGGGACCCGACCTGCGCGACACCGTCGCCTACGCGCAGGAGGCCGAGAGCCTCGGCTACACCGAGGCGTGGCTGGCCGAGGTCGGTGGCGCCGACGCGTTCACCGTGGCCGGCGCCCTGGCGGCCAACACCGGACTGCGGATCGGCACCGCGGTGGTGCCGATCTACACGCGGACGCCGATGGTGCTGG
>CAZTOV010000365.1:0-2042 GCA_964615175.1 uncultured Burkholderiales bacterium | reverse complement strand
TGTCGAGGATCCGCATGACGATCTTCTCGCCGTGCACGGTGGGGAGCGTCGCGACGCGCAGGTCGATGGTCTTGCCCTGCACGTTCAGCGATACCCGCCCGTCCTGGGGGATCCGCCGCTCGGCGATGTTGATGTCGGCCATCACCTTGAGGCGGCTGACCACCCCGTTCTGGATCGACTTGGGCGAGCGCATGACCTCGTGCAGCACGCCGTCGATGCGGTAGCGGATGCGGAGGTCCTTCTCGGCGGGCTCGACGTGGATGTCGGAGGCCCGGTCCTGCACCGCCTGCATGATGAGCAGGTTGACGAACTTGACGATGGGGGCGTCCTCGACGACCTCCGAGAGGGCGGTGAGGTCGGTGTCGTCCTCGTACTCCTCGGCGGCGATCTGGGCGACGGCGTCGGCGTCGGAGTCGATCTCCACCAGACGGTCGAGGGCGGCGGTGAGCTGGCTGCTGGTGACGACGACGGTCTTGAGGTCGGCGCCCGTGATGGCGCGGATGTCGTCGATGGCGAAGACGTCGGACGGGTTGGCCATGGCCACCACGAGGCGGCCGTCCTCCCACCCGATCGGGAGCGCCTGGTGGCGCTTGGCAACCGACTCGGGGATGAGGTTGTGGGCCGACGCGTCGACCGGATACTCGTCGAGGTCGACGAAGTCGAGGCCGATCTGGCGCGCCAGGGTCCGGACCAGCGCGACCTCGTCGATCACGCCCGAGTCGACCAGCACGCGGCCGAGCGACTGCCCGGTCTCCTGCTGTTCGGCGAGCGCGCTCTCGAGTTGCTCGTCGCTGATCAGCCCGTCCTCGATGAGGAGCGTGGCGAGCTGTGGACGTTCGGCCACGGTGCGAGCCTCCCTACGGCTGCCGGTCGTCCCCGTCATCCTGAACATCGGCCCAAACGTGCTCGCGCCTGAGACTTCGCACCGGATTCCCGGAATCGCCGAACCAGGCGAATCCGGACGTTTCCCTACGAACGCACCACCAGCGCCCTGGACGCCGCTTCACGCATGGCGTCGAGCGGGGCGTCCTCGCCGGTCCAGAGGGTGAAGGCGAGAGCGCCCTGATGCACGAGCATGCCCAGGCCCCCGACGGTCCGACAGCCGCGAGCCGCAGCCGCTTGGAGCAGCGGGGTCTGCTCGGGGTCGTAGACGAGGTCGACCACCGTGTGCCTGGCTTCGAGGCACCCGCTGTCGAACGGAGGTGCCTCGCCGGCCATGCCGAGCGGGGTGGCATTGACGACCACGTCGGCTCCGGTGACCGCATCGGCGAGTCGTTCGTAGGCCGCCGTCGCGCCTCCGGTAAGCGCGGCGACCTCATCGGCCGGTTCGGGGCGCCGGGCGCTCACCGTGACCCGGGCTCCGGCACGGTCGAGCGACGGGACGATCGCCCGCGCCGCTCCGCCCGCACCGATGACCAGGACCGACCGGCCCTCGAGCGCGACCTCTTCCTCGGCCAACGAACGGACCAAGCCTTCGCCGTCGGTGGAGTCGCCGTAGAGGGTGCCGTCTTCCCGGAGTACCACCGTGTTCACGGAACGTAGCCGGGCGGCGGCGTCCGACAGCTCGTCGCAGGCGGAGGCGGCGTCGGCCTTGTGGGGCATGGTCACGTTCAGACCGGCGATCGCCAGCTCACGCATCGCCACCACCGCGGCGCCACCTCTCCCCCGCGGGACCTCGAACGCCACGTAGACCCAGTCGAGACCGGCCGCTTCGAACGCGGCGTTGTGGATCGCCGGCGAGAGCGAGTGCCGTACCGGATCGCCGATGACGCCGGCAACCCGCGTGCGACCGGTCACGCCGCCCACTCAGATCACCCCGCGTTCCCGGGCGTCGGCCACGTTGCGTTGGTGTTCCTGTGCGGTGCGAGCGAACGCATGCTTCCCCGATTCGTCGGTCTTGACGTAGAAACGGAACTCGGTGTCGGCAGGGGCGACGGCGGCCTCGAGCGACGCCTCACCGGACGCCGCGATCGGCGTCGGCGGGAGACCCGGGTTCCGGTACGTGTTGTAGGGGCTGTCGACCTCGAGGTCGCGGAAGAGGA
>CAZTOV010000364.1:0-2073 GCA_964615175.1 uncultured Burkholderiales bacterium | reverse complement strand
GATGCGGGCGAACGACCGGGCCATGACCGCCCGTCCGTTCATGAGCCGCGGTTCCATGGCTGCGTGCTCTCGTGACGAGCCCTCGCCGTAGTTCTCGTCGCCGACCGCCACCCAGGGAATCCCCGCGTCGCGGTATTCGCGGGCCAGGTCGGGGAGCGGCTTCACCGAGCCGTCGCGCACGTCGACACCCTGCCCGCTCTGGTCCGGCGTGAAGGCGTTGTTGGCGCCGATGAACAGGTTCTGGCTGATGTTCTCGAGATGACCTCGGTAGCGGAGCCACGGGCCGGCGGGGCTGATGTGGTCGGTGGTGCACTTGCCGGCCGCCTTGAGGAGGACCCGGAGACCGGTGAGGTCGTCACCGTCCCACTCCTCGAACGGCTCCAGCAGCTGGAGCCGTTCTGAATCGGGCGCCACCCCGACCTCGATCGACGCGGGGTCGTCGGCAGGGGGCACGAAACCGACCTCACCGGCGGTGAATCCCTGGTCGGGCAACTCGTCGGCGACCGGGGGTTCCAGCGTCACGTCGTCGCCGTCGACGGTCAGCGATTCGCGGGTGAAGTCCCAGTCGAGCCGTCCCGACAGGGCCAGGGCCACCACCGTCTCGGGTGACCCGATGAAGGCGAGGGTCTCGGCATTCCCGTCGTTCCGGGCGGGGAAATTGCGGTTGAAGGAGGTGACGATGGTGTTGCGCTCACCCTTCTCGATGTCGTCGCGCTGCCACTGGCCGATGCACGGCCCGCAGGCGTTGGCGAGGACCGTGGCCCCGATGGCCTCGAGGTCGGCGAGGAGCCCGTCGCGCTCGATGGTGGCCCGCACCTGCTCGGACCCGGGTGTCACCAACAGCGGCGCCTTCACCCGCAGCCCCTTGGCGGCGGCCTGGCGGGCCACGTGCGCCGCGCGGCCGATGTCCTCGTACGAAGAGTTGGTGCACGAACCGACGAGGTAGTTGGTGGGCTCGACCGGGTAGCCCTCGCGCTCGGCCTCCTCGCGCAGAGCCGACACGGGCCGGCCCTTGTCGGGGGTGTGCGGGCCGACGAGGTGGGGTTCGAGGGCGTCGAGGTCGATCTCGATGACCTGGTCGAAGAAGCGCTCCGGGTCGGCTTCGACCTCGGGGTCGCTGCGCAGGAATTCGGCGTTGCGGTTGGCGAGGTCGGCGACCTCCTCGCGGGACGTCGACTTGAGGTACATGGCCGAGCGGTCGTCGTAGGGGAAGAGCGACGTGGTGGCGCCGATCTCGGCGCCCATGTTGGTGATGGTGGCCTTCCCGGTGGCCGAGATCGATTCGGTACCGGGGCCGAAGTACTCGACGATGGCACCGGTGCCGCCCTTCACGGTGAGGACCTCGGCGACCTTGAGGATCACGTCCTTGGCCGACGCCCACCCCGACAGCGACCCCTTCAGGTGGACACCGATGAGCTTGGGTACCCGCATGTTGAACGGCCATCCGGCCATGACGTCGACGGCGTCGGCCCCGCCCACGCCGATCGCGACCATGCCGAGCCCACCGGCGTTGGGCGTGTGCGAGTCGGTGCCGATCATCATCCCGCCGGGGAATGCGTACTGCTCGAGCACGACCTGGTGGATGATCCCGGCACCCGGCTTCCAGAAGCCGATGCCGAATTTCTGTGACACGGTGGCGAGGAAGTCGAAGACCTCGCTGTTGACATCGAGGGCGATCTTCAGGTCGCTGTCGGCGCCCGTTCTCGCCTGGATCAGGTGGTCGCAGTGCACCGTCGTGGGGACCTGGACGCGTGGGAGTCCGGCGAGCATGAACTGGAGCAGCGCCATCTGGGCGGTGGCGTCCTGCATGGCGACCCGGTCGAGGCGGTAGTCGCCGTAGTCGGCCCCTCGTTCGAGGCCGATCGACGCCGCGTCGTCGGCGTGGGCGAAGAGGATCTTCTCGGCGAGGGTCAGCGGGCGGCCGAGCCGCTCACGCGCGGTCTGGGTCGCCTGCGGGTACCGCTCGTAGACCTGTTGGATCAGCTCGACCGGCGTGCTGGGGCCGACGCTTCCGCTCTCGTGCTCCGTCATCTGGTTCTCCTCGTGTCCGTTCCTCGAATCTATGACCTGTCG
>CAZTOV010000363.1:0-2075 GCA_964615175.1 uncultured Burkholderiales bacterium | reverse complement strand
CCGGCCGCTTCCACTGGGACGTCGAGTTCCACGGCGAGGCCGCCTGGCCCGACCCGGGCCAGATGCCCTACGACGTGTCGAACATGGACTTCCTCTCCATGCTCGAGGAGCACGTCCCCTCCGCCGACAAGTTGACCCCCGTCCCCATCGACGACGTGCTCACCGGGGAGGCCGACCTGGCCGCGTTCGACACCGTCATCGCCGTGGACGACGCCTTCGTGCCGGGCTACGTCGAGCCGGTCACCTTCCGCGACGAGGCCCAGGAGGCGATCTCGACCACGGTCGTGGGACGGGCTCCCGGCGCCGGTGAGCGCAACGAGGCGACCAGCGAAACCTTCGAGTTCGAGGTGGAACCGGGCAACGCCGCCCTGGAGATCCGCGCGACCTGGGACGCGCCGAGCGACTACGACCTCTACATCCAGCGGCGCTCCGGCGACCTGTGGACCGGGGACATCGCCGCCGGCGAGTCGGGATCGCTCTCCGACGAGGTGGCCAGGGTCCGCGCCCCACGTACGGGCACGTACCGGGTCGAGGTGCACAACTGGGCGGGCAGCTCGCAGCCGGTCCACCTGCTCATCAGCTTCTACAACGAGGACGCCGAGCCGGGTCCGGGTGGGGCCGAGCCGACCGAGCAGCTCGCTGAGGTGATCGCCAGCACGGACCCGGGCGAGACGAGCGGCCCGTACGGGCCGGAGGATCGCGACCGCATGGCGAGCATCGCGCGCGACTTCGTCGAGCAGGGCGGAAACCTCGTGCTCACCGACGACTCGCTGCGGGCTGTCGAGTGGATGGAGGTCGTGCCCCCCGACAGCGTCTTCGAGCAGATCGTGTTCGCCGGGTTCGCACGGTTCTCCGCCGACGGCGGGGAGACGACGACATACGACGATCCGCTGGCGGCGAACGTCGACCAGCCGGGCGCCGCCGAGGGGCAGGGCCACCGCCACCAGCTGTCCGAGCCGGTGCCGACCGGGTACGCGATCGGCCAGGGGATCGGCTCGGGACGCATGGAGACCCACCCCCAGTGGGGGATCGACCGTGAGGCCTGGGAGGAGGCCGGCGGTCGCGTCGTCGGGGTCGCCAGCGGCGACGTCACCCTCGGCGAGGTCGCGGTCGGCGACGGCGTCGTACGCGTCCTCGGGACGCTGCTACCCTACCCGACCGACGAGTTCGACCACCCGTTCGGGCTGAGCAGCTACGGCGTCACGTACTCGGGCTACGAGGTCCTCCGCAACCTGCTGGACTGGGAGAACCCCGACGGAGCGACACCTCCAGGCGACGGAGCGCCCGGAGGCGAGGACGAGGCGGGCGCGCCCCTGCCGACCACGGGCAGCGGCACCGGGGGGATCGCCCTGGTCGCCCTGGCGCTGGCCGTCGCCGCGGCGTACCGGCTCCGCGGCCGGATCCGCGCGGGGATAGCCGCCGTCCTCTGACGGACGGCGCCCCGGGTCACAGGTGGGACGCGCCCCTTGACGGGGCGTCCCGGCGAGCGCACGCTCACCGTTGCTCCCGGCACGCCGGGCCAGATGCCCCCGACCGGAGGCGGAGCCGTGTTCGTGCAGTTCATCGAGGGACCCGTCGCGGACCGTGCGGCGCTCCGAACCCAGCACGAACGGTGGCTGCAGGAGCTGGCCCCCGGGGCAGACGGATGGCTCGGGATCACCGGCGGGGTGACACCCGACGGCACCGGCGTCATCGCGGCCCGCTTCGCGTCCGAGGAGGCGGCGAGACGGAACTCCGACCGGCCCGAACAGGGCCGCTGGTGGCAGGAGACCGCGACCTGCTTCGCCGACGAGGTCACGTTCACGGACTGCGACGAGGTCGAGACCTTCCTCGGCGGCGGCTCCGACGCCGCGGGCTTCGTCCAGGTCCTGCGCGGACGCGTCACCGACACGGACGCCGCCCGAACGCTCATGTCCGCCTTCGAGGAGGCCCTCCCCGAGACCCGCCCCGACGTGCTCGGCGGCTACATCGGCCTCGCCGTTGACGGCGCGTTCACGCAGGTCGTTTACTTCACCTCGGAGGCGGCTGCGCGCGAGGGCGAGCAGCGCCGCTCCCCTGAGGACGAGGAGCTCGAG
>CAZTOV010000362.1:0-2075 GCA_964615175.1 uncultured Burkholderiales bacterium | reverse complement strand
CAGGTCGAGACGGTCGTGCAGCTCTGCGCCGAGGCCGGCGTCCCGGTGACCACCGCGGCCGGCCGCTCGGGGGTGTGCGGCGGGTCGTTGCCCGTGGCCGGCGGCGTGGTCCTCGACGTCACGGGGTTGGACGCGATCATCGACGTCGACGACACGTCGTTGCTGCTCCGGGCCCAGGCCGGAGTGTTCGGCGACGTGTTGGAGGCCGACCTGCGCAGCCGTGGCTACACGCTCGGTCACTGGCCCCAATCGATCGAGTTGTCGACGGTGGGCGGTTGGCTGGCCTGCCGGAGCGCCGGCCAGTACTCGACCCGCTACGGGAAGATCGAGGACATGGTGGTAGCGCTCGACGCCGTGACCGCCGGCGGCGACCGCCTCAGGACGGGCGGCTCGCCGCGGGCTGCGGTCGGCCCCGACCTCACCCAGCTCGTCGTCGGCTCGGAAGGCACGCTGGCAGTGATCACCGAGGCCACGCTGCGGGTGCACCCCGCGCCGACCCACGAGGCCCGCGCCGTCTACGGCTTCCCCGCCTTCGCCGACGGGCTCGACGCCTGCCGGCGGATTCTCCGGCGCGGGGCGACGCCCGCCGTGCTCCGCCTCTACGACGCACCCGAATCGCAGCGTCACTTCGACCTCGACAGCAACGTGCTGATCGTGCTCGACGAGGGCGATGAGCGACTCGTCGACGCCGGGATGACCGTGGCCCGCGAGGAGTGCGGCGGCACCGGTGGAGTGTCGGTACTCGACGACGCCCTCGCCGACCACTGGCTCGAGCGACGCAACGACGTGTCGGCGCTCCAGGAGGCCGTGCAGGCCGGGTTCGTCGTCGACACCGTCGAGCTGGCCGGTTCGTGGACGGTGCTCCCCCGCCTCTACGACGCCGTCACCGAGGCGCTCGGATCGGTCGAGGGCTCGGCTCTGGCGAGCGGCCACTGCTCGCACTCGTACCTCGACGGCGGTTGTCTCTACTTCACCTTCGCGGGGGAGGTGGGTGACGACCCTGGGGCCAAGGACGCCTTCTACCGGCAGTCACTCGGAGTCGTGATGGAAGCGGCGATCGACCAGGGAGCTGCGATCAGCCACCACCACGGCGTGGGCCTGGCCCGGGGGGAGTGGGTCAGGGACGCGCTCGGCGAAGCGGGGTTCGAGGTGCTGGTCGGCCTCAAGGCGGCGCTCGACCCCGACGGGATCCTCAACCCGGGGAAGCTCGGGCTGCCATCGCCATTCCTCCCCGACGGGTGGGCATGGACCTGAACTCGATCGGCGCCGGCGTCCGGGCCGGCGCACCGGTGCTGGTGCCGGTGTTCGCACTCCAGATCGTCCTGGTCCTCGTCGCCGACGATCCGAGCGACGCGTGGGCGGTGGTCTTGCTCGCCCTCCTGCTGTGGGCCTTCGCCCGCGCCGGCCGCGCCGCGGCCCACGCACACCATGCCCTTCCGCTGCGCCACGCGGCCGCCGCCGGCCTGGCGGTCTTCGCTCTGTGGTTGCCGCTGCGGTTGGTGATCGCCGTGGCGGGCGACAGCGACAACCCGTTCGCCGGTCTGGGTGCCGGCCTGGCGCTGGCGGTGTTCGTGAGTCTCAGTGCCGGCCTCCTGACTGCCCGGCGGGCGTCCGCACCTCCAGGCTGAGCCGGAGACCGGCGAGGTCCGTACACTCGGGAGCATGAGCACACCGACGAGATCCCGCGCCACCTTCACCCGCATGGACGAGTCGACGGCCGACGACTGGCAGATCATCACGTCGCAGCACGGCAGCCTCGTCGAGGACCTTCCCGACCGACTACTGGGCCAACTCCGGCAGCTTGACAACGACTTCGGGGGATTCGCCGTCGACCGGCTCACCCACAGCCTCCAGACCGCCGCCCGGGCCGAGGCCGACGACCGCGACGACGCCTACCTGGTGTGCGCCCTCCTGCACGACATCGGCGACCTGCTCGGGCCCATGAACCACGCTGACATCGCGGCCGCCATCCTCCAGCCGTGGGTGCCCGAGTCGTACCACTGGATGGTCGCCAAGCACGGCGTCTTCCAGGGCTACTACTTCTGGCACCACATCGGGGCCGACCGCAACGCGCG
>CAZTOV010000361.1:0-2108 GCA_964615175.1 uncultured Burkholderiales bacterium | reverse complement strand
GCGCCCCCTCTACCGGCGCGACCTCGAGGCCGCCAGCGGGATCGAAGTGGTGTCGACGGTCTCGCACGAGCTCCGCTCGCCCCTCACCTCGGTGAAGGGTTTCGTGTCGCTGATGCTCAGCCGCTGGGACCGCCTGGCCGACGAGCAGAAGCGCGAGATGCTCGAGCAGGTCAACATCGATGCCGAGCGCGTCACCCGTCTCGTCACCGAGCTGCTCGACATCAGCCGGCTCGAGACGGGTCGCCTCAAGCTCCGCCGACGGATGATCGAGCTGCCTCCGCTCATCGAGAAGATCGTCGCCGACGTGAAGCACCTCCACCACGGGCTGGAGCCGACGGTCGCGATTCCGGAAAGTGTTCCCGACGTGTACGCCGACCCTGACAAGATCATGCAGGTGTTGACCAACCTCGTCGAAAACACCGGCAAGTACGCGGACGGGAAGGGTGTCGAGGTGCGTGTCACCGTCGTCGACGATGTGGACGACGGTGACGTGGTGGCGATCGCCGTGCGCGACGACGGCCCCGGCATCCCCGCCGACGATCTCGACCGCGTGTTCACGAAGTTCTACCGCTCGGGCGAGGGTCGGCCGACGGGCTCGGGCCTGGGTCTCTACATCGCCAAGGGCATCGTCGAGGCCCATGGCGGCAAGATGCAGGTCGACAGCCGCCTGGGCGAAGGCTGCACCTTCACGTTCACGCTGCCCGCCGGGGTGCCCGAGGAGCTGGAGGTCGCCGGAGGTACGGGCGAGTGACCACCGGCGCGGAGATCGAAACGCAGTTGGCGAGCGCCCTCGAGGACGCGCGCACCGCCATCACCGGTGCGACCTCCACCGACGAGCTGGCCGAGATCGACCGGAGCTTTCTCGGCAAGACCTCGGTGGCTGCGACCAGCAAGGAGGCGATCAAGGACCTCGATCCGTCCGATCGGCCGATCGTGGGCAAGGCGGTCAACGCCTTCCGCAGCCAGGTCGAGGAGCTGATCGAGGAGCGCCGTGCCGAACTCGCGGGGAGCGAGGCCGCCTCGCGCGTCGCCGCCGAGCGCATCGACGTAACCTTGCCCGGCCGTCCGCACCCCCGCGGTCATCTCCATCTGATCACCCAGGTCCAGCGCGAACTCGAGGACGTCTTCGTCGGCATGGGCTACCGGATCGCCGAGGGCCCCGAGGTCGAGACCGACTGGAACAACTTCGGCGCCCTCAACATCCCCGAGAGCCACCCGGCCCGATCGATGTGGGACACGCTGTACGTGCGGCTCGGCGACCCCGAGCAGGTGCTGTTGCGCACCCACACCTCGCCGGTGCAGATCCGCGTCATGGAGTCCGAGAAGCCGCCCATCTACGTGGTCGCTCCGGGGCGCTGCTACCGGCGCGACACGCTCGACGCCACCCACTCGCCGATGTTCCACCAGATCGAGGGCCTCGTTGTCGACCGGGGCGTCACCTTCGGCGACCTCGCCGGCACCATCGAGGCGTTCACCCAGACCTACTTCGGCGAGGGCCACCACGCCCGGCTCCGGCCGGCGTACTTCCCGTTCACCGAACCGTCGGCCGAGTTCGAGGTCACGTGCATCTTCTGCGACGGCTCGGGCTGCTCCACGTGCGGGCAGGCCGGGTGGATCGAACTGGGAGGGTGCGGCGTGGTCGACCCCAACGTGTTCGAAGCCGTCGGCATCGACCCCGAGACCTACACTGGTTTCGCCTTCGGGTTCGGGCTCGAGCGGATGGCGATGATGCGGTTCGGGATCGAGCACATCAAGAGCTTCTACGAGAACGACGTCCGCTTCCTGCGCCAGTTTTAGGCCCGTGACCAAGCCCGATGCCATGAGAGGTCTCCCGTGAAGCTGCCCCTGTCCTGGCTCCGTGAGTTCGTCGACGTCGAGGGTTCGCCCCACGACGTCGGCGCCATCCTCAACGAGTTGGGCCTCATCGTCGACGCCGTCGAGATGCCTGGCCGCGACATCGGCGGGGTCGTCGCCGCCGAGGTGCTCGAGGTCGTCGACCATCCCGACGCCGACAAGCTCACCCTCGTCGACGTCGACTACGGCGAGGGCCAGACGAGGGTGGTGTGCGGCGCCCGCAACCTCACCGCGGGCGACGTGGTGCCGTACGC
>CAZTOV010000360.1:0-2116 GCA_964615175.1 uncultured Burkholderiales bacterium | reverse complement strand
GCGCACGATGCGGGCGTAGTCGCCGTCGATCATCGCCGTGTACTGGAGGTTGCAGAACGCCTCCCGCCAACCTTCGTCCAGCTCGCCCATGATCCCGAAGTCGAGGAACGCCGCCCGCCCGTCGTCGAGCACCCACAGGTTCCCGGCGTGGACGTCGCCGTGGAAGGGGCCGTGGACCATGGCGGCCTCCATCCACACCTTCACGCCGCGCCGGAGGATCAGCTCCCCGTCGATGTCGCGGGAACGGAGCGTGTCGAACTCGTCCATCGGGATGCCCCGCATCCGCTCCATGCACACCATCCGCGGGCCGCAGTAGTCCCAGTAGACCTCGGGCGCGGTGATCCACTCGTTGTCGCCGAAGGCGTCGATGTTCTCGCGGAAGCGCGTCTGGCGGTGGGCCTCGAGGGCGAAGTTCAGCTCCTCGTTGGTCACCGTGTGGAGGTCCTCGACGACGCCCTGGATGTTGGCTTGCCGTCCCGTCTCGGTCCGCATGAGCAGCCGGGCGAGGCGGTACATGATCCGGAGGTCGGTGTTCATGCGGCCGGTGATGTCGGGGCGTTGGAGCTTGATCACGGCCTCGCGCCCGTCGGGCAGCTCGCAGGCGTGGACCTGGGCGATCGACGCCGCCGACAGCGGTTGGTCGTCGAACGAGGCGAACAACTGGGCCGGCGACTTGCCGAGGTCTTCGCGGATCAGTCGCCGGGCGGCGTCACCGGGGAACGGCGGCACCTCGTCGAGGCAGCGGAGGCACTCGTCGGCGAGTCGGGCCGGGAACAGGCCGGGCGACGAGGCGATGAGCTGTCCGAGCTTCACAAAGGTGGGTCCCAGCACGACGAAGGCGTCGACGAGCCCACGAGAGGCGGCCGCGGCCCACGACTCCCGCCCGGGGCGGACGAGCTTCACCGCCAGGGCTCGCACCAGGGTGGCGACGAGCACGGCGACGATCGCCACCATGCGCCGCAACTCGGTGAGCCGGAAGCGGTCGATCGGCGGGGCGTCGATGACCAGGGCGGCGGGGGGCGGCCCGTCGGCGTAGGGCCCGCGGAAGTCGGTGACGATCCCGGTGCCCCCGAACGTGTCGGGGTCGGGCCGGGCGGGGACGGCGGGGCCGTCGCGCTGCGGGTCGTTCACGGGCGCCTCCGAGGGGGAACCGAGACGGTACCGCGCGCCGGCCGAGATCCCCGAGGTCGGAGCCGACGCGCTCCGCTCGGCGCCGGGATGCACGCAGCGAGTCGTCGCGACGCACAATGGGGACTGTCCGTGCCGTCCGACCCGGGAGCCGCCGTGAGCGATCTGGTCCTGCTCGAGCGCCCGAAGCCGGGGGTGGCGCTCCTCACGCTGAACCGCCCCGACAAGAAGAACGCGCTGTCGATGGCCCTCCGGGCCGAGGCGTCGGACGTCCTCGACGAGTTGGCCGGCGACGACTCGGTCGACGTCGTGGTGGTGACCGGCGCCGGCGACACGTTCACGTCGGGGTTCGACCTCCGCGAGTTCGAGCAGGCGATGGACGACGAGGCGTTCGGCGAGCGCCTGTGGGCGTCGTCGGATCGCTGGCACCGGGCGTGGCTCGACTTCCCGGTGGCCACCATCGCGGCCGTCAACGGGCCGGCCATCGCCGGCGGCTTCGATCTGGCCGTCATGTGCGATCTACGGGTGGTCGCCACCGCCGCCCGGTTCTCGCACCCCGAGATCTCGTTCGGCGACGTCGTCTACGGGCCCCTCCACGACCTGGTGGGAGGCTCGCTGGCCCGTGATCTGGTGCTGAGCGGCCGCACCGTCGAGGCCGACGAGGCGTATCGTGCCGGTCTCGCCAACCGGCTCGCTCCCGACCATCAGGTCGTCGACCGGGCGGTCGAGCTGGCCGAGGCCGTCACCGTGGCTCCCCACGACGTGCTTCGTCGCACCAAGGCCAAGATCCAGCGTCGATCCCGTACGACCGAGCCGGGCACCCTCGACCTGTGAGCGACCCCGATCGACCCCGGAAGCCCGAGGTGTCGCCGAGCGAGTTCTTCGCGCTCGATCTGCGCGTGGGTCGCGTGGTGGACGTGGAGGCGTTTCCCGAAGCACGGGTCCCGGCGTGGAAGCTGACGGTCGACTTCGGCCCGGCCATCGGGCG
>CAZTOV010000359.1:0-2125 GCA_964615175.1 uncultured Burkholderiales bacterium | reverse complement strand
TCGCTGCCATCGTGCGGGTTCACCTCGATGCCCGAGCGCGTCGCCCGCACCTGGAAGAGCTGGTCGTCGACCGCGACCCCCACCGTCGATGACCGGTGAGGAGCCGCCCTGCCGACGAGCAGGGCCCGGAGGGGCACGACGAGCCATTCGGCGCGGAAGTGGTCGCCGCCCGGCCCGCGCACCATGAGCGGCGTCGACCAGCGGATGAGGCCGTCGATCGGCTTCCGCAACTCTGCGCCCCACGGGGTGAGGGCGTACACGACGGCGTTGCCCTTCTCGGCCAGCCGCCGCTCGATCACCCCGGCGGTCTCGAGGTCCCGGAGGCGGTCGGCGAGCAGGTTCGTGGCCACGCCGGGAAGCCCCTCGACCAGTTCGCTGTAGCGGGCGGGAGCGATCAACAGCTGGCGGACGATGAGCAGATTCCAGCGGTCACCCACGACATCGAGTGCCCGGGCGAGGCCGCAGTACTGGCCGTAGCTTCGACTCATGCGTATACTTTACACCCTCAATCCTGCTTGACAATATCTAGCAGATGATCTACGAGAGGAGTGCGGTGATGGCGCGTGTGCGAAACGGCGCGGCGATGCGAGCGCTCGGCACGATCTACGAGGAGACGCGGGCGAGGATCGTCGACCTCGTGAGGGGCGCCGACGGCGACGCGGCTGCCACGACGGTGCCCGCCTGCCCCGACTGGTCGGTGCACGACGTGATCGCCCACGTGACCGGCGCCTGCGCCGACATCCTCGCGGGCAATGTCCGCGGCGCCGGGACCGACTCGTGGACGGCCGAGCAGGTCGGCAAGCGGAAGGACCGAGCGGTCGACGAGATCCTGGCCGAGTGGGACGACATCGGTCCCACCGTGGCGGCAATCGTCGACGACTTCCCGGGACGCCGGGGCCGCCAGGTCGTCGGCGACCTCGCGGTGCACGAGCACGACGTGCGGGGCGCGCTGCGGCGCCCAGGCGCACGCGACTCGGCCGCCATCGACAACTGCGTCGACTTCCTCGTCGTCGCGTTCCTCGATCCCGCCGCGACCGCGCTCGGGGTCGGTCCCCTCGACGTGCGGGCCGGCGGGCGCACGTGGGTGGCGGGGACGGGCGGCCCGCCCACCGGCGATCCCGGCGAAGCGATCGACGCCGCGCTCTTCACGTCCGACGGCGACGCCTCGACGTCGTCGGCGAGTTCGCCGCCTGTCGTGACGCTTACGGCCGAGCCGTTCGAGCTATTCCGGGCGCTGACCGGCCGGCGCAGCGCGGCACAGGTCCGCGGTCTCGACTGGAGCGATGATCCCGAGCCGTATGTCCCCCTGTTCGGGGTCGGGCTGTTCGCGATGCGGGACACAGACCTGGTGGAGTAGGAGGTCGGCATCCACGTCATCCGGCCGGGGCGACCGCTGGTGAGGAACGCGCCGAAGGACAGGCCGTGCACCTCGTCGTTGCGGCCCTCGAGTTCACTCGCCAGCCTTGACGCGAGCCGCTCGGCGTCTTCGCAGCGCGGACCGGGCAGGCGCGTCACCGCCAGCCGCGCCTTTCTCGCCGGCGTCGAGGGCGGGCTCGCAGACCTCGCGTCGCTCCCGGCGCTCATCGTGTGGGGCGACGCCGACCTCGCTTTCCGAGCCAAGGAGCGACAGCGATGGGAGCAGATCTTCGCAGACCACCACACCGTGATCGTCGAAGGCGCCGGCCACTTCGTGCAGTCCGACACGCCCGGGGAGTTCGCGGCGGCGATCCGCGACTGGCGGTCCACACTCGATGGGCGGCGCACATCTCCGGCTCGCGGGAACATCCGGCGCGCAACGCCAAGCGAGTCGTAGTGGCCTACGACGTGCACCTGGCCGACCGTGTCCGAGAGCTGCTGATGGACGGCTCGTCGGTGACCGAACAGTTGATGTTCGGAGGACTCGCCTTCCTCGTCGCCGGGAAGATAGCGGTAGCGGCAAGCAGCCAGGGCGGCCTCTTGGTGCGGGCCGATCCGGCACGCACCGACCTTCTCCTCGCGACCACCAACGCGCGGTCGATGGAGAGGAAAGGGCAGGTGATCCGGGGCTGGCTGCACGTCGACGGCGATGACGTGCGTACCGAGCGCCAACTGGCCCAGTGGATCGCCGTTGGGACAGCCGCCGCCA
>CAZTOV010000358.1:0-2131 GCA_964615175.1 uncultured Burkholderiales bacterium | reverse complement strand
GACCCCGAAGAGCTGGCAGGCGAAGAAGAACCGCAGGAGCCGGTGGCGCACACGCGCATCACCTACACCGGCCCGGTGGCCCCACACTGGGAGATCACCCACGAAGGCGGCGACGAGACCGCCGTCGACGAGTTTCGCGCCCGGGCGATGGCGCGGCTCCAGCTGCTCCCGCCCCACGATCCCCAGTTCCGCCGCAACCGTGAGCGGGTCAACCGCGACGCCGAGCGCGAGCTGATCGAACTGGCGTGGGACCTCGGGTACGAAGAAGGCGAAGGCGAGGGAGCCGCGTCGCTCGGCGACAAGCCCACGCCCACGACCCCCCTGGTCGGTGCCGACGACACCGCGGTGGCAGCCGGTGAGGAGGCCGAAGCCGGAGCCGAAGCCGAAGCCGGAGCCGAAGCGGGTGCCGACGACGCCGCCGAGACTGACGCCGCCGAGACTGACGCCGCCGAAGCCGAAGCCGGCGAGGCCGCCGGCGAGACCGAAGAGGCGGGCGAGGGGGACGAGACCGGCTGAACCGGTCTCCGGTCAGCTCTCGCCGGTCTCCAGGCCCGGGATCTCTCCCGTCACCATGAAGCTCACTCGCTCGGCCACGTTCACCGCGTGGTCGGCGATCCGCTCGTAGTAGCGACCGATCAGCGACACCTGCACGGCCTCCTGGACCTCGTTCTCGTCGGCGGCGCCACCCTCGAAGATGGCCCGGAACAGGTCCTTCTGGAGGTCGTCCATCACGTCGTCCATGTCGTGGAGGGCGTCGGCCCGGGCGGCGTCGCCCTCGTCGAACGCCTCGGTGGCGACCCGCAGTTGCGTCGCCGCCTGCTTGCCCATCCGGTCGATGATGCCGCGGGCCTTGGGTGGCAGCTCGCGCGGGTAGAGACGCCGGGCGCCCTTCGCGATGTTGACCATGAGGTCGCCACAACGCTCCAGCTCGTGGATGTTGCGGAGGATGGCCACGAGGGTGCGCAGGTCCGAGGCCATCGGCTGCTGGCGGGCGAGGATGCCGTAGGTGCGGTCCTCGATGTCGTGGGTGAGCGCGTCGATGCCGTCGTCGGCGTCGATGACGTCCTCGACGCCCGCGATGTCGCCGTCGAGGACCACGCGGGTGCCCTTGGCCACGGCTTCGGTCGTCAGCGCGGCGAGACGGACCACATCATGCTGGAGGTCGTCGAGGGCCTCGTGGTAGCTCTTGCGAGCCTCGCTCACGGCCATGGGTGCGCTCCTTCCGTCCCGTCGGTTCCCATCCTCGCGCTCCCGCACCGGCGGCACTCGATCCTCGGGCCGGATTTCGCCGGATGTTCACCTTGCGGACACCTCGCTGCCACCGGCCGCCCGTAGGGTTCCGATCGATGGAATCTCCCCTCGGGCTCGGCAGTAAGGTGCGCTCCGACGTGGTCGAGTCGATGCGCCCCACCCCCGCCGCTTCCACCGCCTCCGTGCCGCGCGGATCGATCTTCACGCTTCGAGACGTCGGCATCGACTACCGGGGAGACCCCGCGGTCGCCGGAGTGAGCCTCGACATCGCTCCGCGTGAGATCACCGCCATCATCGGTCCCTCGGGCTGCGGGAAGAGTTCGCTCCTCCGCTGCCTCAACCGCATGAACGACCTGATCCCCGGAGCCGAGGTCTCGGGTGCCGTCGAATACCAGGGGGTCGACCTCTACGGTCCGCGCATCGACCCCGTCGAGGTGCGACGCCGGATCGGCATGGTGTTCCAGAAGCCCAACCCGTTCCCGAAGTCGATCGCGGCCAACGTCGAGTTCGGTCCCCGGGTGATGGGCCGCAAGGACGATCTCGATGCCACCGTCGAACACGCGCTTCGGCGAGCCGCGTTGTGGGACGAGGTGAAGGACAAGCTGTCGGACTCTGCGCTGGCGCTGTCGGGGGGCCAGCAGCAGCGGCTCTGCATCGCCCGGTCGTTGGCGGTCGAACCCGATGTGCTGCTGATGGACGAGCCGTGCTCGGCGCTCGACCCCATCGCCACCGCCCGGATCGAAGATCTCATGCACGAGCTCAAGGGCGACGTGGCCATCGTGATCGTGACCCACAACATGCAGCAGGCGGCGCGCGTGTCCGACCGCACCGCGTTCATCACCACCGACGTCGACGAGGAATCGGATTCCCGGGTGGGTCG
>CAZTOV010000357.1:0-2143 GCA_964615175.1 uncultured Burkholderiales bacterium | reverse complement strand
TCTGGCTCCCCGTCTCGACCAGCACGGGCTCGTCGCCCTCGACGAGGAACCCCGCCGTGACCCGTTCCCAGTCACCCAGCAACGTGTCGATCTGGTGGATGCCCGGAGCGATGCGCTCAACCCCCATCGTCGCCCACCCTACCGACGCCCGGCCGAAAAACTTCCCCGAGGTCCAACACCTTGGGTGGTCGAGGCGTCACAATCAAGACAGCTTCCCGCGAGCGAGGGGTGAGCCGGGAGAGCGATGGTGGGACGCCAGTGCTCCGGGCCCGACTGGGCAGGCATCGACTGATGGCGCCGCGGGTCGACCAGCGGCGGTCTCCCGTCGACGCCCCCCTCGGCGCTGCGCCTTCGACCCTCCCCAGCCTCGACCTCGTCACCGAGGAAGCGGTCGACCAGACCGACCCGACGCTCGCCGACGCCCCGGCGCAGTTGTCGCTGTGGGACCTGACGGTTCCGCCACCCCGGGCCCGGTCCGCCTCACCGCTGGGCGGCACCCCGAGCCTCCGCCCCTCGAGAACATCGATCGCTCGGCCCCGCCACCGAGACGAGCTGCCCCCACCGCTCGCCGCCGAACTCGACGTGGTGGAACGGGCCACCCCATCCGAGAGCAGCGACTTCGATCCGTTCGGCGACACCATGGGACCGGCGCTCACATCACTGCCGGCACCGCCGCCACCCGAGCCCGTGGTCTACGAGGCCGGGCCGGTCGCACCGGCGGCCGATCCCGAACCCCCCGTGGTGGCGCCCGAGCCCGAGCCCGAGGCCGAGTCCGAGGCCGAGCTGCGACCCGAAGCCGAAGAGTCCGCCCGGCCCGAGGCGATCGAGATCGTCGCCCGGTTCGACGACTTCGCGCCTCGAAACGACGCTGTGGATGCACCGTGGGAGGCGCCCCGGGTCGAGTCGTTCCCTCGGACCGTGGTGTTCAGCGAGGCGGTGTCTTGGGTCGGCACCCTGCCCCGATGGACTCGACGGGCGGCCGCCGGCGTCGTGGCCACCGCGCTCGTCGCCGCGGCCGTCGTTGCGGTGGCAATCCCAGAGGGTGATTCCGGCAACGCACCCGCCATCGCGGCGCCGGCATCCGCGCTCGACCCCAACCTGACCCGGGTGGCGCGGTCGCGTCTGCCGCTGGTCGACGTCTTCGTGAATCCCGACGAGCCGCGCGTGCTGACCACCCTCGAACACCCCACACCGTCGGGCACGCCGCTCGTCTTCATCGTCGAGGGCGAGTGGGCCGACTGGTACAGGGTGCGGGTGCCGGCGCCGCCCGCCGGCGCGACCGGATGGGTGCAAGCCGGCGACGTCGAGATCTCCGAGCACGAGGTGCGGATCACCGTCGACCTCCATGATCGGTTGCTCACCGCCTGGGAGAGTGGCGCGATCGTCCTGCGGGCACCGATCGCGGTCGGGCGGATCGATGCTCCCGAGCCCGGATCGTCGTTCGTGACCGACCGGGTCGCGGTCTCGAACCCCAACACGGGGTATGGCGCCTACGCCATGCCGCTGGCGGGCTACGAGAACGGGGAGGCGACGTTCTTCCGGGGCCAGGGCCTCGTGGCCATCCACGGCACCGATACCCCGCTGTCGCTCGGCCAGACCGTGGCCAAGGGTTCGGTCGCCCTCGCCAACGACGACGCCAGGATCCTCTACGAGCTGGCACCCCTCGGAACCCCGGTCGAGGTCGTCGATCGAGCGCCCGACCTCGCCGCGGGGAGCTGACGCTCCCGGTTCTCGGGATCTGCTCAGCGGGGGTCGATCACGGGCCCTCGTCGTTCCACACCCGCGCCCGATACCCGATCCGGCCGGCCACATCACGCAACGCGTCGTCGTCGCCGCTGCGGCCGAGGGCGAGGCCGAGGGCGAAGGTCGAGAGCGGCGCCGCCGGTCGGGTGACCCCGTGAGCGGCGTGGCGGGCCAAGTCGAGGATCTCGGTCACGGCCTCCGCCGACCGCAACGAAGCGTCGGCGTCCGCGATGCCGGCGGCCTCGAACGCCGCCTCGAGCCAACCTTCGAGATCGACGTCGTCCTGTTGCTCACTCATCGCGCCGTACCGTACCGGGACCGTGTCGTCAGCGGATGGTGACCGGCGCTTCGCGGGGGACGATCTCGACCACGGCGTTGTAGTCGGGCACGTCGGAGGCGG
>CAZTOV010000356.1:0-2180 GCA_964615175.1 uncultured Burkholderiales bacterium | reverse complement strand
TCGTTCCTCGTCGCGGCGATCGCCACCCTGGCGACCTCGGAGCTGTTCGTCGCACTGCGGGCCCGCGGTTACCGGCCCGCGGTGCCGGTCGGGCTCGCCGCCTCGGCGGGTCTCGTGTTGGCCTCCTACGATCGGGGCCTCGAAGGCTTCGTGATCGTGATCGGCCTCGCGATCCTGACGACCTTCTTGTGGTTCCTCATGCGGGCGGAGGACGCCCGCCCCACGGTGAACATCGCCCTCACGCTCTTCCCGGTCCTCTACGTCGGTGGCATGGCGGCGTTCGCCGGCCTGTTGCTCGCCTTCCCCAACGGAGTTGGCATGCTTCTCGGTCTGGTGATCGCCGTCGTGGCCTACGACGTCGTCGGTTACTTCATCGGCTCTCGTGTCGGCACGCGCCGGATCGCCCCCGACATCTCCCCGAACAAGACCTCCGAGGGCCTGTTCGCGGGGATCGTGGCCTCGGTGTTGTTCTCACTCATCATCGTGCGGGCGATCCACCCGTGGGACGCCGGTTCGGCGTTGTGGCTCGGCGTTGTCGTCGGCGTGGCCGCTCCCATCGGTGACCTCGTCGAATCGATGGTCAAACGCGACATCGGCATCAAGGACTTCGGGAGCATCATCCCGGGCCACGGTGGGTTGCTCGACCGCTTCGACGCCATCCTCTTCTCGCTCCCGCCCACGTTCTTCCTGGTGCGGGTGCTCGAGCTGTTCTGATCCCCGCCGCCACGTGAGTTCCGACACGCCGATCTCGGTGGCGATTCTCGGGTCCACCGGCTCGGTGGGAACCCAGGCGCTCGACGTGGTGCGGGCCCAGCCCGAGCGGTTCCGAGTCGTCGCCCTCGCCTGCGGGAGCGACGAAGCAGCGCTCCGAGCCCAGGCAGCCGAGTTCGGCGTCCCCGGCGAGCACGCCCGGGTCGCGGGAGGTGACCCCGACATCCTCGCCGATCTCGCCGCCCTCGATGAAGCCGACGTGGTACTCAATGCCGTGGTCGGCTTCGCCGGCCTCCCGGCGACACTCTCGGCGCTCGCCTCCGACAAGCGGCTGGCGCTCGCGAACAAGGAAAGCCTCATCGCGGCCGGGCCCGTCGTCCGCCAGGTCCTCGAGCGCGGCTCGGCGACGATCGTCCCGGTCGATTCCGAGCACTCGGCCGTGTACCAGGTGCTGAGCGCCGGCCCGCGCGAGCGGGTGCGGCGGGTCGTCCTCACCGCCAGCGGGGGCCCGTTTCGTGGTCGGTCCCGCGAGGAGCTGGCCGACGTCACCGTCGACGACGCGCTGGCGCATCCGACCTGGAACATGGGGCCCAAGATCACCGTCGACTCGTCGACCCTGATGAACAAGGGTTTGGAAGTGATCGAGGCCCGGGAGTTGTTCGATCTCGAGGTCGAACAACTCGAGGTGGTCGTCCACCCGCAATCGGTGATCCACGGCATGGTCGAGTTCACCGACGGTGCCACCATCGCCCAGTTGTCGATGCCCGACATGCGTCTCCCCATCGCGTACGCGCTGTCCGATCCCGACCGCGTGACGTCGACGGTGGCGTCGATCGATTGGACCGAGCTGTCGGAGCTGACCTTCGGTCCACCCGACACCGGGACATTCCGGTGCCTCGCGCTGGCGTTCGAGGCGGCCAGGAAGGGCGGGACGGCCCCGGCCTCGCTCAGCGCCGCCAACGAGGTGGCGGTCGAAGCGTTCCTCGACCGCCGCCTGCCGTGGCTCGAGATCGCCGATGTGGTCGAGGCGACCCTTGACGATGTGGGCAGCACGAGGGCGGATACGCTCGACGACGTCCTCGGGGCCGACCGCGCGGCGCGTGAGCAGGCCACTCGTATCGTCGAGCGACGGAGTTCAGGGTGAGAGACCCTCTCGAAGGAAAGGTGCAGGACGCCCGCCAGGCGCTGATCGCCGTGGCGGTCGCCGTCGCGGGTGCGATCATCCTCGGGATCTTCAACCCCACCGCCCTCGGCACCGTGGCGGTGATCTTCGGCATCGTCCTCATGATCATGATCCACGAGGCGGGGCACTACGTCACCGCCAAGTGGTCCGACATGAAGGTCACCGAGTTCTTCCTCGGCTTCGGACCCCGCCTGTGGTCTGTGCGGCGAGGCGAAACCGAATACGGCGTGAAGGCGATCCCCGCCGGGGGCTACGTCCGCATCATCGGTATGAACAACCTCGAAGA
>CAZTOV010000355.1:0-2181 GCA_964615175.1 uncultured Burkholderiales bacterium | reverse complement strand
GCAAGCCGTCCCATCCGTCGTCGATCGTCCCCGTGAACACCTGGGGCATCCCGGGTGACCACAACATGGCGCCCACCTCGAAGGGCCAGACCACGGCGATCCAACGGTTGATCTCGAGGAGCGGCGCCCGCCCCAAGCCCGGCTGCACCAGGTACCAGTGGCCGAGGAGCATGGCGTCGGTCACGGCCCCGAGAAACGCGGCGCCGACCACGACCCGGGCGAGCGCGAGCCCGTACTCGCCGCCGGCCACCGATGCCGCACCGACCAGGCCGACGGCCCCCGCCACCGGCGCGATCAGATCGAGCCGGGGGTCGAACTCGCGCGGGCTGCTGCTGGACACAGCGCGGGTCTCGTCGGACGCGGACGGCGCCGGCGCCTCGCCAACCATGGTCTGCACGCGCTCGGCGCGTCGCTCCCGGCGTTCGTGCTCACCGGTGACCCCGGCCGTGCGGCGGCGTACCGACGACGCCAGTGCGACCAACGAACCCACCGCCACTCCGGTGGCACCGACATCACGGAGCGCCGCGCCCCAGCCCTCGGGTGAGAGGGACCGACCGGCGACCACGGCCAGGCCGGCCAGGACGAGATACGTCCCCCGCACGAGCCACCCGTAGCCGATGCCGACCTCACGGCGGCGGGTCGTCACCCAGGTGAAGGCCAGGCCCCCCGTCGCCCACTGGAGGAGGACGGTGGCGGCGTCGAGGTCCACGGCTCAGATCAGACCGGAATAGCGCCCGCCGTCGACCGCGACCGTGGTGCCGGTGACGTAGTTGGCCGGCTGGGAGCACAGGAACGCGACGACCGAGCCGAAGTCGGCGGGGTCACCGATCCGACCCACCGGTACACCTGTGGCCATCTCGTCCATCGCGTCCGCCCCCAACTCCCGGATGCGGTCGGTGTCGTGCGTGCCGGGAAGCGCCATAGTGACCGTGATGCCGTCGGACGCCACGTCGGTGGCGAGGGTCTTGGCGAAGGCGGCGAGACCGGCACGAGCGGTGTTGGAGAGCGCGAGAAAGGGCGCCGGGTCCTTGATGGTGATGCTCGAGATGAAGCAGATGCGCCCCCAACCGGCTTCGCGCATGTGGGGGACCGCCGCCTGCGCCATCCGGATGCTGGCGACGCAGTTGGCCTCGATGGCGTCGCGGTATGCGTCGGCATCGTGGTCGAGGGCGCCCCCGGGAGGCGGCCCTCCCGCGTTGGGCGCCGCGATGTGGAGCGCGCCGAAGTGTTCGACGGCGGCTTCGACGAATCCTTCGGGGTCGACGACCGCGTCGATGTTGAGGGCATGGATCCGGTCGGCATCCCCGGCGATCTCAGCCAGCTCACCCCGCGCCTCTTCGAGCACGTCTTGACGCCGGCCGCAGATCGCCACCTTGGCGCCGTCCCTCGCGAGGGCGGCGGCAGCACCGAACCCGAGCCCCCGGCTGGAGGCGGCCACGGCGGCCACCCGGTCGCGGATGCCGAGGTCCACCTCAGCCCCCCACGACGTAGGGATGGTGAGGGGCGAGATTCAACACGTCGGGGCCGACCTCGTCGACGACCACGATGTCCTCGATGCGGGCGCCGTACTGGTCGGGAAAGTAGATGCCCGGCTCGATGCTGAACGCGTGGCCCACCTCGAGCTTCTGGTCGTTGCCGGAAACGAGGTAGGGCTCCTCGTGCGCTTCGAGCCCGATGCCGTGACCGGTGCGGTGGATGAAGTACTCGCCGTAGCCGGCGTCGGCGATCACTCGACGGGCGGCGGCGTCGACGTCTTCGCACGGGACACCGGGACGCACCGCCTCGACGGCGGCGCGCTGCGCCTGCGAGAGCACGTCGAACATCTCGGAGAACGCGTCGGTCGGTGAGCCGGCGATGTAGGTGCGGGTGATGTCGGAGCAATAGCCGCGCATGCGGCCGCCGAAATCGCACACGATCACGTCACCCTCCTCGATGACCCGTTCGCCGGGCTCGTGGTGGGGGCTGGCGCCGTTGGGACCGCTCCCGACGATGGAGAAGTTGGCCCGCTCGTGACCGGTCTCGAGCATGCGCTCCACGAACTCCCGGCTCACGTCGCGCTCGGTGCGCCCCACGAAGGGGCCCTGGGCCATCTCGAGGGCGACGGCGTCGACGGCATGAGCGGCGGCTCGCAGTGCGGCGATCTCGTCCCCGTCCTTCACCGCTCGCAGCGGCGCCAGCACG
>CAZTOV010000354.1:0-2188 GCA_964615175.1 uncultured Burkholderiales bacterium | reverse complement strand
CGTGATCGTCCGCCCTCTCGGCGACGTGATCATCCTCATGCCGCCCCTCGCCATGACCGAGGACCAGCTCACCCACCTCGTCGCCGCCGTCGCCGAGGCCATCGACGACGTGTGCCCCGCCGGAGTCGTCACACCCTCCCGATAGCATCTCCTTCGGCCGCAGGAGCAGGCCGACAGACGCTCCTCATCGACAACCCGTTGCCAGGACCCGATGAGGAGACGACGATGGCCCTGAATGAACGCACCCGGCACCTGGTCCACGAAGAAGCCAAGCGCACGTGGAAAGAGGAGGCGGCGGACACGTTGATGGAGATGCTCCCACCCGTCGGATGGGCCGACGTGGCAACCAAGCACGACATCGACGCGCTCCGCGCGCGGATCGACGGCCTCGAACGGCACGTCGATACGCGCTTCGCGACCAAGGAGGACCTCCACCGGGAGATCAACCGGCTCATCCTCTGGTTCGTGCCGTTCAACATCGGCATCGCCGTGACGGTGGCCCGGCTCGCCGGCTGACCGGGCGGCTGGGGACGCGAACACCTACGCTCGTCGGCTCATGAGCCGCGATCCGCTGGCGTTCGCCGCCGACGAGCTGCGCCGCCTCGACGACGCCGACCTGCGTCGCCGGGTCCGGTCCCTCACCTCGGCGCAGGAGCCGGAAGTCGTCCTGGAGGACGGCCGGCGGGTGGTGCTGATGGCGTCGAACAACTACCTGGGCCTCGCCAACCACCCCCGGGTGGTCGCAGCGGCGAAGGTGGCCGCCGACGAGTGGGGGGTCGGAGCCGGCGCGGCCCGCCTCATCACGGGGAGCACCACCCTCCACGACGAACTGGAGCGACGACTCGCCGAACTGAAGGGCAAGGACGACGCCGTCCTGTTCTCGTCGGGATACCTCGCCAACCTCGGGACGATCCAGGCGCTGGTCGGACCTGAAGACGCCGTGTTCTCCGACGAGCTGAACCACGCCTCGATCATCGACGCCTGCCGGCTCAGCCGGGCGAAGATCCACGTGTACCCCCACCGCGACGCCGACCAGCTCGAGAAGCAGATCGCCGACTGGCGTCGTGACCACCCCTCCGCCCGAGCCCTCGTCGTCACCGACTCGGTGTTCTCGATGGACGGCGACCTCGCCCCCCTCCCCGACCTCGCCGACGTCTGCGAGGCGTACGGCGCCATCCTCATGGTCGACGAAGCCCACGCCACCGGGGTGGTGGGCCCGGAAGGGCGGGGCGCCGTGGCGCACTTCCGCATGGAGGAGCGGGTCCCGGTCGTGATGGGCACCCTGTCGAAGTCGCTCGGGGCGGCGGGTGGGTTCGTCGCCGGTTCCGGCGATCTCTGCGACTACCTCCGCAATCGGGCCCGCGCGTTCGTCTTCGACACTGCCATGCCCCCGCCGGTGGCGGCCGCCGCGCTCGCCGCCCTCGACATCCTCACGCTCGAACCCGGGCGCCCGGAACGGGTGCGGGACAAGGCGCAGCGCCTCCACGACGAGCTGCGGCTCGCCGGGTTCGAGGTGCTCGCTCCCGACGCCGCCGTCGTGCCCGTACTCGTAGGGGAAGCCGACCCCGCCCTACGTCTCTCCGCCCACCTCCTCGACGCGAGCGTGCTCGTGCCCGCCATCCGACCTCCGACGGTCCCGCAGGGCACCTCGCGCCTCCGCTGCGCGCTCATGGCCACCCACCGCGACGAACACCTGCGCACGGCGATCGACGCGTTCGCTTCGTTCGCCAACACCTGAATCCGTGGCCGACCGCATCGTCTTCGTCACCGGCACCGACACGGGCGTGGGCAAGACCGTCGTCGCCGCCGCCCTCGCCGCCGAGGCCGCCCGGGCGGGTCAAGAGGTCTGCTACTTCAAGCCCGTGCAGACGGGGCTCCGCACAGGGGAGTTCGGCGACGCCCAGTTCGTGGCCCGGGTGGCCGGAGTCTGCGCCGAGGAGGGTCTCCGGTTCGGGCCCCCGCTGGCGCCGGCTGTCGCCGCCGCGCTCGATGGACACAAGGTCGACACCGACGAACTCCGCGGCCGGGCGCTCGACCTGGCGCTCGAATGCGACACCCTGCTCGTGGAGGGCGCCGGCGGATTGCTCGTCCCCCTCTCCGACCGCGTCGACATGGCCGATTTCGCCGGCGATCTCGGGGCCGAGTTGGCCGTGGCGACCCGACCGACGCTCGGGACCCTCAACCACAC
>CAZTOV010000353.1:0-2202 GCA_964615175.1 uncultured Burkholderiales bacterium | reverse complement strand
AGCTGCTCGGCCACCCGACCTGGGCGCACCACGCCATGGAGCTGAAGATGGCCGGATCGCCCGAGCGGGTGCGCGACTTCTATGCCGGGCTCCTGCCCCACCTCTCGGTCCAGGTGCGACGGGAGCTCGACGTCCTGGGTGGACGCATGCACGTCCGCGGCGAGGACGGCGCGGTCATGCCCTGGGATTGGCGCTACGAGCACGAGGCGCTGCGGCGCGCCGAGCACGGGCTGAACCAGAATGACATCGCCGAGTACTTCCCGCTCGAGGACGTGATGGACGGCATGTTCGAGCTCACCGGCGAGGTGCTCGGGCTGTCATATCGGACCGTGGACGACGCGCGGGCCTGGCATCCCGACGTCCGCCTCTACGAGATCACCGATCGGACCAGCGGCGAGTCGATCGCCCACTTCTACGCCGATCTCCACCCGCGCGAGGGAAAGTTCGGCCACGCCGCCGCCTTCCCGCTGGTTGTCGGCCACCGGGGCCCGGAGGGCAACCGCGTCAGGCCGGTCAGCGCCATCCTCGCGAACTTCACGCCGCCGTCGAAGGACCGGCCCGCACTGCTGAAACACGGCGAGGTGGAGACGCTCTTCCACGAGTTCGGCCACATCCTGCACATGAGCCTCTCCTGCGCCGCCTACCCGCGCTTCTCGGCCGCCGAGACGGAGTGGGACTTCGTCGAGGCACCGTCCCAGATCATGGAGCACTGGACCTGGGAGCCATCGGTGCTGCAGCGGTTCGCGCGCCACCATCGGACCGGTGAGACCATCCCGACCGAGCTCGTCGAGCGCATGCGCCGCGCGCGGTGGCTGAACGTAGGCCTGTTCATCGGCACCCAGGCCTTCTACGGCCAGCTCGACCTGGCGCTGCACGCCGAGCCGGAGGCCGGCGACCTGGACGAGACGCTGCGTCGCTCCTACACCGTCACCGGCCTCCCATACCCCGAGGGCACGTTCATGCTCACCGGCTTCGCGCACCTCTTCGGCGGCTACGATGCCGGCTACTACGGCTACCTGTGGGCGGAGATCATCGGCGACGACATGTTCGGCCGCTTCGCCCGCGAGGGCGTGGCCTCCCCGTCCGTCGGTGCGGAGTATCGCCGCGCCATCCTCGAGCCGAACGGCACCCGCGACGCGGACGACCTGGTCCGCGCATTCCTGGGCCGCGAGCCGTCCAATGAGGAGTTCCTGCGCCTCCGCGGCATGTCGTCCTGAGCGCAGGGTCTGTCACAAACGCGACACCCCGGCGCGTCATGAGACCTCACGGCCCGTTCGTACTAGGGTCAGAGAGCGGCGCATTGCCTAGCATGCGATCCGCACCACACCACACCCGAGGAACCAATGCCCCGAACCCGCCTCCTGCCAGCGCTGCTCGTCCTCGGGCTGATTCTGGGCGGCTGCATCGGCGGGACCGATGCGTCCCCGTCCCCCACGCCCGATCCGGCCACCCCGACTCCCACGGCCCAACCGACGCAGGAGCCGACGGCGACCCCCTCCCCCACGCCCACCGCGGAGCCGACCGCCACGCCGAGCCCGGTGACGAGCGGCCCGCCCGGCGGCTTCGCCGTGCTGCCGAATGCGGAGGCCGACGCCCTCTTCCTCGAACGCGACACGTGCATGAACGAGCGCGACAACTACGAGGTCACCTTCCCCGACGACTGGTGGACGAACACCGAGATCGGCCGCAACCCGGCCTGCGTCTGGTTCTCGCCGACCCACTACGAGGTGCCCGATCCGAACGAGGTTCCCGACGAGATCGCCATCACCATCGAGTGGTTCCCCGGTGACGTCGGGCGTCATGACGCCGATATCGTCAGCCGGGAGGACGTCATCGTCGGCGGCCAGGCCGCCAACCGCGTCGAGTGGGACGACGACACCTACTGGTACGTGGTCCAGCTCGGCCCCACGCCCGAGGAGGGACCCAACCTGCTCGTCCAGACGTCGGAGGAGATGGGTGGCGACTACGAGCTGAACAAGGCGGTCATGGACCGCATGATGGCCACCATCGAGTTCTTCGGCTCCACCCAGTAGACCCGCGACTCGATGGTAGGGTGCCCTCACCGTGGCGCGGTTGCCACAGGTGTCGGAATGCGCGCGAGCGTTCATCCACGCGCCGTTTCGCACCTGTGGGTGTCACCCGGAAGCGTGAGGCGCACGCGCCGGTGCCGCTCGTGCACAGCGGTGGCACCTGCAGCTTCCA
>CAZTOV010000352.1:0-2210 GCA_964615175.1 uncultured Burkholderiales bacterium | reverse complement strand
GCGGCAGGCTTCCTCCCCAAGGAGGCCGACCTCGACGTCGTCGCCGACGCCATCCGCACCGTGTCACACGGCCGCCTGCTCATCGATCCCGACATGATCACCCGGATGGTCGAGGACACGGTGCGTCCGGCGGCCCGCTCGCGAAACGAGACACCCATCGACCTCACCGACCGCGAGCGTCAGGTCCTCGGGTTGCTCGCCCAGGGGAACGATCCGGCCTCCATCGCCGAGATGCTCGGAATCAGCGTCCACACGTGCCGGGGGCACCTGAAGAACCTCATGATGAAGATGGGCGTGCACAGCCAGCTCGAGGCGGTGGTGACGGCAGCTCGTCTGGGCATGCTCTCGGGCCACCCGCTCGATTCCTGACGGGACGACCGCCCCCTCCAGGGGGATTTGGGCGTTCTGTCACCATTGTGGGGTCCATCTGGGGCTGTCCCTTGCCGGCCCATGGACCTACCGTCGACGGTGAGCGCTCCAGCCAACGCGGAGCGTGCTCATTCGACGAGCCGGCCCCCGTGCGCCGGTGGAGGGCCGATGGCCGCAGTGACCGACACACGCCTCCCCGTGCACGGCCGCGCGGTGCACGGCCGCGTGCTCGTCATCGAGGACGACGCATCGCTCGCCCACCTCCTGCGATCGGTGCTCGAATGGACCTTCGAGGACGTCGCCGTCTGCCACGACGTCGACGGGGCGCTGACCGAGATCCAGCAACGGGACTTCGACGCCCTCGTCCTCGACATCGGGCTCGGACGCCGGAGCGGGATCGCCTTCCTGCGAGCGGCCCGCGCCGCCGGGTGCACCGCCCCCACCGTGGTCACCACCGGCTTGACCGGCGAACTGGCCGAGCGGGACATCGACAGCCTCGGGATCGAGGCGGTCCTGTGCAAGCCCTACCCGCTCGAGACCCTCGAGACCACGTTGCTCGATCTCGTCGGCACGACCTCCCAGGTCGGCTGACCCCTCCTGTCCCTTCTTTGGGGGCTTCACCCCCTCATCGGTGGTCAGGACGACAATGTTCGGATGCTTCCGGCTCCCTCTGGCATCCCCGTCGCGCCCTTGTGTAAGGTCTGAACCTGACACGAGTGTCAGGTTTCTCCGGGTGCCCGTAGGAGGCGCACCGGGACCGCACGCGCCGAGGAGGCCCTGGTGAAGTTCTCGCTGCTCTACGAACTCGACATGCCCGCGTCGCTCGAGAAGAGCGAGCACGAGATCTTCCATGAAGCGGTCGAGCAGTCGGTCCTGGCCGAGGAGCTGGGCTACCACTGTGTGTGGGCCGTCGAGCACCACTTCCTCAAGGAGTTCTCGCACTCCTCGGCCCCCGAGACGTTCCTCGCCACGGTGGCGGCGAAGACGGAACGCATCCGCATCGGCCACGGCGTCGTGCTGGTTCCGCCGCCGTTCAACCACCCGGCCCGGGTGGCCGAGCGGGTCTCGATGCTCGACCTCGCCTCCAACGGTCGCGTCGAGTTCGGCACCGGCCGCTCGATCACCAAGGCCGAGCTGGGGGGCTTCAACATCGACCCCGACGACACCCGGGGCATGTGGCTCGAAGCCACCCGCGAGATCCCCAAGATGATGACCGAGGACCTCTACCCCGGGTTCGAGGGCGAGTTCTTCTCGATGCCCGAGCGCCACGTGGTGCCCAAGCCGCTCCAGAAGCCCCACCCGCCCATGTGGATGGCCTGCACCTCACCGCCCTCGTTCGAGATGGCGGGCAAGTACGGACTCGGCGTGTTGTGCTTCACGATCGGCGAGCCGGGCCAGCTCGAGGAGCGCATCACGGCCTACCGCGAGGCGATCAAGAACCCCGAGCCGATCAGCCAGGTCGTCAACGAGCAGGTGGCCGGGTTCAGCGTGCTCCACTGCGGCGAGGACGACGCGGCTGCCGTCAAGCGGGGCGGCGAGGCCGCCGTCTGGTACTTCGGGAAGCTGTTCGAGTACTTCGGCGAGATCGCCGCCTACGACGCCTACAAGGACTACCGCAAGCAGGCCGAGGACGCCTCGATGTTCTACGAGGAGAAGGTGCGCGACAAGCTCGTCAAGAACCTCGTCGACAACAAGGTCATCGTGGCCGGCGACCCCGAGCACTGCATCGATACGCTCAAGGACTACGAGGCCCAGGGCATCGACCACTTCATCGGCATCCAGCAGGTGGGGGCGATCGAGCACGAAGAGATCATGGAGAGCATCCGCCTCTTCGGCGAGAA
>CAZTOV010000351.1:0-2210 GCA_964615175.1 uncultured Burkholderiales bacterium | reverse complement strand
GCCACGTAGCCGACCGCGTAGCAGAACCCGAGAGCCTGCAGGACCAGCTCCACGGCGTTGGGCCCGCGGTTGTCGCCCAGCAACACCGGCGGCTCGTCACCCTCGAGCGTGAACGGGGCCTCGCGGGTCTCGTCCTCCTCGCCCGCGTGGACGAAGTTCTGGATCGCGCCCAGGTTGTAGGTGCCTTCCTTCCACGTGCTGGCGGCGCGGAACGTGAAGTTGCCGATCGACTCGTCCTGCTTCGCAGCCTCGATGGTCTGGAGCAGCTGGTCGACGTCGATGCCGTTGCGTACGGTCGTCGTGGCCATGGTGATGTCTCCTTCTCCGAGGGTGTCCCCGGATCGCACGGTTGTCTCCCGGTCACTCGCGAAGGACGACGGCGCGGTCACGGCGATTGCATTTGGACCGCCGGGTGCGAAATCCTCCCGGGTGTGCAATCTCTCGGGCCTTCGATTCGTCCAAGGTCATGAGGACCCTTTGCGCGCGGAGGACCATGGCCGTAGGGACAGAACCGGCGCTCGAGACGCCAGACCGTCTCGCTCTCCAGCAGCTCGTCCGTGACGAGCTGTCGGGGCTGTACGCGCTCGGATGGCGGCTGGCCGGGCGTGACGCCGAGGACCTCGTCCAGGAGACCCTCCTGCGTGCGTGTCGCTCGTTCTCCGGGCTGCGGGACGTCAAGGCAGGGCCCAAGTGGCTCCGCACGATCCTCACCAACATCTGGCGCGACCGCCTGCGCAAGGACGGTCGGGAGCCCGACGAGGTGCCGGTGGAGGAGGAGGAACACTTCTCGCTGTACCGCAAGCTCGTCGAGGAGGACCCGTTCCCCTACTCCGACACCCTGCACGTCGACTTCCTCGGGGCCTTCTCGGAGGAGGACATCCACGAGGTGCTCCAACGGTTGCCGGCGCGGTACCGGGCCCCGTTGGTGCTCCGCTACATCGAAGGCTTCGCCACCCGCGAGGTGGCCGAGATCCTCGACCTGCCGCGCGGAACCGTCCTCTCGCAGCTCCACCGCGGCCGGGAGCGCTTCGAGCGTGAGATGTGGTCCTACGCCGAGGAGTCCGGCCTCCTCTCCGAGGAGCCGGGCGCCGGAGCGGCCGTGAACACCGTCGACGGGGAGGGATCGGGATGACCGAGCCGATCGGGTGCCGCGAAGCGGTGCGACGTCTGTGGGAGTACCTGGACGGTGGGCTCCCCGACCCCGACCACGACGCCGTCGAAGAGCATCTCGCGTTCTGCTTGCGCTGCTGCGGCGAGTTGGCGTTTGCACGCGAGCTTCAAGAGACGTTGCAAGCGAAAGCGGCTCCCGACCTCCCGCCCGCCCTCGAGGACCGCCTGATGGGTGTGCTCGAGCGGGCCGACACCGGAGAAGGCGGGACCGACGATGCAACCGAGACGCCGCGAGGGGGGACCTGACCATGGCCGAGGACCTGATGTTCCAGGACCGGATCCGCGACGCCGTTCGGTCGACCTATCGATCCATCCCCGAAGGTGCGGGCCGTGCGATGGCGGAGCGCTTCTACTCGTCTGAAGAACTCGCCGCGGTGCCCGAGACAGCCGTCGCGTGGGCGCTCGGGGTGGGCAACCCCACCCGCCACGCCGACCTGGCAGAGGGTGAAGTGGTGCTCGACGTGGGGTGCGGCGGCGGCATCGACACGGTGCTCGCTGCTCACCAAGTGGGCCCGGCGGGTCGGGTGATCGGCATCGACATGCTCGAGGAGATGGTGGAGCGCTCGGCGGCTGCCGTCCACGAAGCCGGCGTCGCCGAGCGGTGTGAGTTCGTGTGTACCGAGATGGAAAGCCTTCCACTCCCCGACGCGTCGATCGACGTCGTGATCTCGAACGGCGTGCCGAACCTTTCGCCCCGCAAGAGCCGCGTCTTTGCCGAGATCGCACGCGTCATGCGCCCTGGAGGACGGTTCTGTGTGGCGGACCTCACGGTGGAGGACGAGCTGCCGCCTGAAGTCCTTGCCAGCGACGGTGCGTGGGCCGGTTGTATCTCCGGTGCCCTGTCGGAGCGAGTGCTCACGAAGAAGCTCACCGACGCCGGCCTCCAGGACGTCAGGCTCGACGAGCGCGAGGTCTTCGACATCGACGACGTCGCCCTCTACCCGTTGTTCACCGACGAAGTGTTGGACCTGATGCGCGCCACGATGTCGGAGTCGGCCCAGAAGCGGGTGGCCGACAGCGTCATCATCCACGCGCGCAAG
>CAZTOV010000350.1:0-2214 GCA_964615175.1 uncultured Burkholderiales bacterium | reverse complement strand
CGACCGTGCGCGTGTGGCCGTTGACCTCGTAGGTGACCCCGCTGAGGTCGACGCGGCGCTCGGGCAGCGGCGTCGCCTGCGGGTCCGACTCCACGACCTCGGTGGGCAGGATCACGATGGCCGTCGTCGCGTCGATCGGCAGCATCAGGATCGCGACCTCGCCGTCCGAGGTGTCCTCGGCCTTCTTCTGCAGGTGGTCCGGGCTCGTCAGCAGGCCGGCGCGGGCTTCGAGCAGGCTCGCCAGTGGCGCGACGCCGGGTGTGAACTCGTACGGCGTCGGGTGGTAGCGGCCGAGGTGCATGCCGATGACCTCGTCGGCCGCCCCCGGGTAGCCCGACAGCGCCTCGATCGCCGCGTCGGGGTCCGGCGGCAGCGAGTACATGACGCTGCGCTCGGCGATGTGCGGGATCTCCTCGATGAGGATCGTGGTCTCGTCCGGGGGCTGCGGCTGGGACCACGCGGCCCCGCTGGTCCCGAGCATCGCCACGAGCATCCCGGCCACCAGGGCGAAGGTGCGCTTGGTCATCGTCTGCCACTCCAGAGGGGTTGGTCACTGGAGTGTTCGACGGGCTGGAACGGATTCCCTTCTCCATGCGCATCCCTGGTCTTGCGCGCCATGTCGAACCGATTACCCATCGGTTGGGCGGTCAGCGGGGCTGCGAACCGACCCGACCTGACGCGGGTCGCCCATTCGCGGGTCACGTCATTCGCGGGTCACGTCGAGGGGACGACCCTCGCGGCGCCAGTCGGGGAGGCCGCCCTCGAGGCGGCGGGCGTTCCGGCCGTGGTCGGCGAGCCGACGCACGGCGTCGTGGGCGAAGACGCAGTAGGGGCCGCGGCAGTAGGCGACGATCTCCTGGTCGTCGGGGAGCTCGTCGAGGATGTCGTCGATGTGGCCGGGAGGTACGTGCCGGGCACCGGGGATGTGGCCGGCCTCGTACTCGGCCCAGGGGCGGACATCGAGGACGATGGCCGCGCCGTCGGCAAGGCGACGGGCGAGTTCGTCGCGGTCGATGGTCTCCACGCCATCGTCGTCGCCGAGGTAGGCGGACGCGAGACGGTCGATCTCGGCGTGACGGTCGGCGGCCACGTCACGTAGTGCCTCCCAGAGGTCCCCAACACGCTCCGAGGCCAACCGGTAGATGGCGTAGGTGCCCTGTTGCTGCCGCTCGAGCAGCCCGGCCCCCGCGAGGACTCGTAGGTGGTGGGAGGTGTTGGCAGGGCTCTGCCCGATGGCCTCGGCGACGTGATCGACGGTGCGCGGGCCCTGGTTGAGCAGCTCGATGATCTCTAGGCGCCGGCCGCTTGCCAGTGCTTTGGCCACGGCGGCGAACCCCTCGAACAGGGCGTCTTTGGCGGCGCGCGACCCGGTTTCCAGGAGCCGTCCAATCGTCCGCAGTGTGCGCTATGCAAATACACGTTTCATTATACGGACACTCCCTTGACGCTTCAGATCAGATACACAAATATATTTTTGTGTACTTGATAAACCAATGAGGAGCGTAGTGATGACTGAGGAGCGCAAGGCGAGAGCGATCGACTGCCCGTGTGGGCATCAGCTGGAGGCGGAGGACGACGACGGACTGGTCGCGGCGGCCCGTGAGCACATCGAGGCTCACCATCCGGAGATGGAGCGAACCGACCAGCAGTTGCGTGACCGAGTCGCGGCCGACGCCTACGACGCCGTCGGGGTCGAGTCATGATCGAACTCGTGTCGCTGGTGGACGACGGGCTGGGCAACGGCTCGTACCTGCTGGTGGCGGACGGTGAGGCGCCGGTCGCGACCAGAACGCGGCTCGTCACGAGGAGGCCGCATCCGGCTGCTGGATGCGATCAGCCTGCTCGACGAGGGCCCGATAGGGCAGATCCGGTGGCGTGACCCGCCATGACATCGCCAGCCGCAATATGGTGCGTTCGGGCGAGGTTGGCGATGCCGGCGGTGTCGCACCCTTGACCCATCGCACCCAACGGAGAGGGCAAGGCAATGGCGACGACAGCAAGCGAGATGGTCGCGGCCGCGAAGGCCGCCATCGAGAACCTCACGACCGAACAGGTCGCCGCAGAACTGACCGACGACAACGTGGTCCTGGTGGACCTGCGCGAACCGACCGAGACCGTCAAGGGGGTCATCCCCGGCGCAGTGAAGGCGCCGCGCGGCATGCTCGAGTTCCACGCCGACCCGACCACCCCGTACCACCTCGACGAGCTCGACCC
>CAZTOV010000349.1:0-2215 GCA_964615175.1 uncultured Burkholderiales bacterium | reverse complement strand
CTCGCGCTGGTGCTGTTCTGGGGCCGGCTGTTCTTCATCACCGCCGGCTACCACCGCTACTTCTCCCACCGCAGCTACCGGATGCCCCGCGTCGCTCAGGCAGTGATGGCCTTCGGGGGCACCACCGCGGCCCAGAAGGGACCGCTGTGGTGGGCGTCGATGCACCGCAACCACCACCGCTACGCCGACACCGATCGCGACCCGCACTCGCCGCAGAAGGGCTTCTGGTGGAGCCACGTCGGGTGGATCCTCTGCGACAAGTTCAGCGAGCCCGACCTCGACATCATCAAGGACTTCGCCCGCTACCCCGAGATCCGGTTCCTGAACCGCTTCGACTGGATCGGGCCCTGGGTCGTCGCGGTCGCCAGCTTCCTGATCGCCGGGTGGAGCGGGCTCGTGGTGGGCTTCTTCCTCTCGACCGTGCTGCTGTGGCACACCACGTTCCTGGTGAACTCGGCCGCCCACACCTTCGGGCGGCGACGCTTCGCCACCGACGACACCAGCCGCAACTCGCTCGTGATCGCGCTGCTCACCGCCGGCGAGGGTTGGCACAACAACCACCACCACTACCCGCCGTCGGCCCGGCAGGGCTTCTACTGGTGGGAGATCGACGCCACCTACTACGGGCTGCGCTTCCTCTCCCTCTTCGGCATCGTCCGCGACCTCCGCAAACCCTCACCCAAGGTGCTCAACAACCGCCGACTCTGAGCGTCTCAGTCGCGTTAGCGCGATCTGATCGCGCTAACGCGACTGAGACACGGAAGCGCTACGAGCAGCCGCTGGTGGAGCCGCAGCCGGTGCAGACGTAGCAGGAGCCCGACGGGCGCATCTGGGCGCCGCAGCTGGCGCAGATCGGCGCGTCGATCACCATGCGGGCCGGCGTCGGCGCCGCGGGGGGCGCCTCCTCGGCCTCTGCCGGAGGCGTCTCGGGCTCGAACCCCTCGGAGGCGGGGGTGTCCTCGAGCTCGAGCTCGGGGTGGGCGAGTTCGCCGGGCTCGTCGGGCGTGGCGGCCTCCTCGACCCCGGGGAGCGTCGGCTGGGTCCGCTCGGTCACCGTGAAGATGCCCATCTCCGAGCGCTCGTCGTAGTCCATGTACTCCACGGCGAGGCGGCGGAAGATGTAGTCGACCAGCGACGAGGCGATCCGGATCTCCTTGTCGTCGGTCATGCCGGCCGGCTCGAACCGGGTGCTGGTGTACTTCTCGACGAACGCTCTGAGCGGCACTCCGTACTGCAGACCCAGGCTCACCGCGATGGCGAACGAGTCCATGATTCCCGCCAGGGTCGACCCCTGCTTGGCGACCTTGAGGAAGAGCTCGCCGGGACGCCCGTCCTCGAACTCGCCGACCGTGCAGTAGCCCTTGCAGTCGGCCACCCGGAAGCTGAACGTCTTCGACGTACGGGTCTTGGGCAGCTTGCGCCGCACCGGCTCCTGAAGGGCGATGGTCAGCGGCGCGTCGGCATCCTCGGCCATGGCCTCGGCCTCCGCGAGGGAGTCGACGACCTTGACCTCCTTCTTCTGGGTGCTGAGCGGCTGCCCCACCTTGCAGTTGTCGCGGTAGATGGCGACGGCCTTGAGGCCCAGCTTCCACGACTCGAGACAGAGATCCTCGACGTCTTCGACGCTGACCTCCTCGGGCATGTTGATCGTCTTGGAGATGGCACCCGAGATGAACGGCTGCACCGCTCCCATCATGCGCACGTGGCCCATGTAGTGGATGGTGTTGTCGCCCATGGCGGTGGCGAACACCGGCAGGTGGGCGGGATCCAGCTCGGGCGCACCCACGATCGACTTGTTCTCGTCGATGTAGGCGATGATCGCCTCGACCTGGGCCTCGTCGTAGCCGAGGTTCTTCAACGCCCGCGGCACGGTGCGGTTGACGATCTCCATGGTCCCGCCACCCACCAGCTTCTTGTGCTTGGTGAGGGCCAGGTCGGGCTCCACGCCGGTGGTGTCGCAGTCCATCATCAGGCCGATGGTGCCGGTGGGTGCCAGCACCGACGCCTGCGAATTGCGCACGCCGTACTCCTCACCGAGGTCGCACGCCTCGTCCCACGACTGGCGGGCGGCGTCGAGCAGGTTGGCCGGGACCTGCTCCTCGTCGATGTCGGCGCAGGCCGCCCGGTGCTGGCCGAGCACCTTGTTCATCGGCTCCTGATTGACCGAGTAGCCGGCGAAAGGCCCCATACGGCTCGCCGTGCGGGCGCTGGTGGC
>CAZTOV010000348.1:0-2222 GCA_964615175.1 uncultured Burkholderiales bacterium | reverse complement strand
CGACCCGGTCGAACAGCTTGGCGGCCGTCTCGATGATCTCGAGGTGGCCGTTGTGAATCGGGTCGAACGACCCGGGGCAGAAGGCGGTCCTCACCGCGAACCCTTTCGGTTTGTCAACAGGCGCCGGCATGCTGAGCCAGCGTCACCACGGTATCGCCGTACCGGGCGACCTTCAGAACTCGCCACTGCCCGCCGGGCTCGAGAGGCTGATCTGACTCGGCGACCACCAGGCCTGCGTCGAGGCACTCGAACAGCTCAGCCCAGCCTTCCCAGGCATACGGCGGGTCGACGAAGGCGGCATCGAAGTGCTCGGGGTTAGTGCGCAGGTAACCCAGCACGTCCCCCCGGATGACACGGCCGGCCAGGCCCGTAGTACTCAAGTTCGACTCGATCGCCTGCACCGCCGCCGCACCGCTGTCGAGGAAGAGGGCTTCGGTCGCTCCACGCGACAGCGCTTCGATCCCCATCGCTCCGGAACCGGCGAACAGATCAGCCACGCGGGCGCCCTCGAGGTCGACCCGGCTCCCGACCATGGAGAAGATCGCCTCGCGCACCCGGTCGCTCGTAGGACGGGTTGCCGTGCCCTTCGGCGCGACCAGGCGCCGGCCCTTCAGAATTCCGGCGACCACTCGCACGCCGCAATGGTGCCGCACTAGAACAGCCTCCATGCCACTGCACCCGATGCTCCAGGCCTTCGCCGACCGGTCCGCTGACGCCGACCGACCGTCGATGGCCGACACCACACCGGAACAAATGCGCGACGGCTACAAGCTCGTCGGGGGAATGAGCGGTCCTCCCGCTGACCTTGCAACCGTCGAGGATCGGATGATCCCTGGACCGGCGGGAGAGCTCGCGGTGAGGGTCTACACGCCCAAGGGCGATGCACCGTTCCCGGTCGTGGTGTTCTTCCACGGTGGCGGCTTCACGATCGGAAGCATCGAAACCCACGACATCGTCTGCCAGCAGCTCGCCTCGGGGGCGGACGCCATCGTGGTCTCCGTCGAGTACCGCCTGGCGCCGGAGCACCCGTTCCCTGCCGCCTTCGACGACGCTGTCGCGGCCACCCAGTGGATCCACGACAATGCCCGGACACTCGGTGGCGACCCTGAGCGGCTCGCCGTTGCCGGCGACAGCGCCGGGGGCAATCTCGCGGCCGGAGTCTCGCACCACGCCCGTGACGCCGGCGGTCCCCCGATTCGGTTCCAGCTGCTCATCTATCCCACGGTCGACGCGCGACTCGGGCACCCGTCGATGAAGGAGAATGCCGAGGCGCTGTTCCTCGGCGAGGACACCATGTCGTGGTTCTTCGACCACTACACGCCCGCCCGCGAAGATCGCGCCGACCCGCGGGTGTCCCCGCTGCTCCGACGTGAGTTCGCCGACCTTCCGCCCGCTCTGATCATCACGGCTGAGTACGACCCGCTCCGAGACGAGGGCGAGGAGTACGGCGAGAAGCTCCGATCCGCCGGCGTGCCGGTCACCGTCACTCGGTACGACGGCATGACCCACGCCTTCTTCCAACTCGGTGGTGTACTCGACGACGCCAAGCGCGCGATGAACGAGGCCGTCGAGGCGCTGCGGTTTGCCCTGTAGCCCTGAGCCCCAGATCGCGAGCCGCGCCTGAAGTCCGTGACACCCGCCGACTTGGTGGCTATGGTCGACATCGATGAATACCCAGCAAACAGGGGGCAACGTGACAAACCGGAAGCTGTGGCGGCTACTCGCCACCGTGCTCGCGATCGGGCTGGTCGCGGCCGCCTGCACCAACGGCGATGACGACGACCAGGCCGCCGGCGGTGGCGGAGGCGGAGGAGGCGGTCAAGAGGAAGGGAGCGTTCTCGACGAGGTGAGGTCGCGCGGTGAGCTCCGCTGCGGCGTCAACGATGCCGTTCCCGGCTTCGGCTTCGTCGACGAGGAAGGCGACTTCACCGGCTTCGACATCGACTACTGCAAGGCCATCGCGGCGGGTGTGCTCGGCGACCCCGAAGCGGTCGACTACCGGCCCCTTACCGCCCAGCAGCGCTTCACCGCCCTGCAGTCGAGGGAGATCGACGTCCTCGTGCGCAACACGACATGGACCGCGAGCCGCGACGGTACTGAGGGCGCCACGTTCCTCACCACGACCTTCTATGACGGCCAGGGAATGATGGTCAGGGCCGACAGCGGTTTCGAGGCGATCGAGGACATGAACAACACCACGATCTGCGTGCTGTCGGGTACCA
>CAZTOV010000347.1:0-2226 GCA_964615175.1 uncultured Burkholderiales bacterium | reverse complement strand
GCCGTAGAGGTTGTCGAACTTCGACTTGGTGACCGAGTCGTTGACGTTGATGGCCGGCCACAGCAGCGTGCCCGCCTCCTGGCGCTGGTAGAGGCGGTGGACGCCGGTGGTGGTCTCCTCGGTGACGCCCTGAATGGCCTTGGCCAGCTCGGTCCACTTCCCGGGCGAGTCCTTGATGGTGCGCTGGAGGACCGACAGGACGACGCCTTCCTCCTCCGACTCGGCGTCGCCGGGGTCGGGGACCTCACCCGACTCCTCGAACTCGGTCCCGAGGTGCACGAGCAGGGTGGCGTCGCCGCCGTCGTCGAGGATCATGTTGGGCCCGCCGTCGGGCCAGGTGAGCATCTGTTGGGTGGCCCACCAGTACTCCTCGAGGGTCTCGCCCTTCCAGGCGAAGATCGGCACGCCCTGCGGCTCCTCGGGGGTGCCCTCGCGCCCGACGCCGGCGGCCGCGGCGGCGTGGTCCTGGGTCGAGAAGATGTTGCACGAGGCCCAGCGCACGTCGGCCCCGAGGGCCGCGAGCGTCTCGATGAGGACCGCCGTCTGCACGGTCATGTGGAGGGAGCCCGAGATGCGGGCGCCGGCCAGTGGCTTCGACTCGCCGTACTTCTCGCGCAGCGCCATGAGGCCGGGCATCTCGTGCTCGGCGAGGCGGATCTCTTTGCGGCCGAACTCGGCCTGGCTCAGGTCGGCGACCTTGAAGTCGCCGGGAGCGAGTGCGGACATGCGTGTACTCCAGGAATCGGTGCGGGGACTGGTCTCCATTGTGCCCTACGCCGGCGCCCCGGCGGCCACCCGGCCAGTGTGTTTCAGGGTGGTCCGCGTCCGGTGAGGGTGGGTTGTTCGGTCTGTGCTGTGCCTTGTTCGGTGCGCCACTGCTTCAGGTCCTGTTCGGTTTTGGCTTTGTGGCAGTGGGGGCAGCGCCAGTCGATGTTGTCGAGTTCGGTGATGCCTCCGTTGACGATGGCTTGGGGGTGGTCCTTTTGCAGGTGGTAGTGGCGGCCGCAGTCGACGCAGATGGGCCCGTCGAAGTCGGGCGGCGGCCCGATCTCCAACAGGATCCGGAGCGCGACCGGGTAGGAGCGGGTGTAGCGCTTGATGTCGGTGACCTGGTCGCCGTCGTGGAGCACGAGGCTGACGATGGCGTCTTTGGCCAACTCCCGGAGGGTGGCGTGGTCGATGGGGCCGCCGCCGACGAGGTGGGCGCGGTCGTCGTTGAGGTTCCACACGGCGACGAGTTCGGGGCGGGTCTTGGAGGTCTTGCCCGTCCCCTCCAACAGCTTCACGAGGGCGTCGGCGGCTCGCCGCTCGCGGGGTTCGGCTCGGTAGGCGTCGTCGCCGGCTTTCCATTGGCGGTCGATTTCGGCGTTGAGGCGTTTGAGGAAGGGGATGCCGATGTGGGGTTCGAGGGCGAACTGGCCGCAGATCATGCCGAGGTCACCGTCCCAGGTGCGGAGCCGACGGGCGCGGCGGCGTTTGGCGGCCAGCTCGTCGGGGTCTTGGGCTTCCTGGCGCTTCTTGCGGCCGTGTTTCTTCGCCCCGCGCAGGCCGCCCTTCTTGGCGGCGTCGAGCATCTCGGGGGTGGAGCCGGGGCATTCGTCCTCGGTCTTGGCGATCTCCTCGCCCTCTTCGAGTGACACCTCGCCGCGTTCGACGGCGTCTTTGAGTTCGGGGTTGTCGTCGAGATGCGCGGCGAGTTCGAGTTCGGCTCGGGCCCGCCCCGCACTCGAGCCGGTCTGGCGAGCGATCCACTCGGAAGCGTTCGCGTGGCCGCGGTCCCGGTGGGCGTCGCACTCCGCGGCCCGCAACGCCGTCTGGGCGCGGGCCCCGTCCATGATCTTGGCGGTGAGCGCGAGATCCTCGGCCACCCGGGCGGCGTCGTCGCCCGAGTAGACGCGCGCGTCGAACCCCTCGAGAGCGGTGCGCAGGGCCTTCGTCGCACTCAGAATGGCGTTCGACACCACCGTCACCTCCTCTCCAGGATTCGCGCGCGGACCGACATTTCGGGGTGCGTCCGCGTCACCGCTGTGAGGAGGGCTTCCCAGTGGTACCCCGGCGAGTCCGAGGTCGATGACGCCAGCCCTCGCTACGCCACCTGGTACCTGAACACCAGTTCGCCTACGACTGTCAACCGTGTCATTCAGAAATTCTCGGAGCTCGTCGAGACCCCGCCTCTCAGTTGGCGGTCACGGGAGGTCGGTGGAGGAGGGGCTGGTGAACCTGCCC
>CAZTOV010000346.1:0-2237 GCA_964615175.1 uncultured Burkholderiales bacterium | reverse complement strand
GGCCGTCCTCGCTCCGTGCGCCGAACGGCCTTGCTCCCTACATCGTCGCGGAGCCTACCGGTCGCCTCCGCCCCCCATCACCCGGCGGCGGTAGGCTCCGCCCCCGATGCGGCGACGCTCCTCCATCCTCGTGATCGCGATCGGCCTGGCCGCCGTCGTGGCCGCGGCGATCCTCTCGATGCACCCGCCCCTCTCCGATGCCCGCGAGGAGGCCGAACGGGCCTGGAGCGGCCTCCAAACGCCGCTCGAAGAGCGCTTCGACCACCTCGCGGCGCTCTCCCGGGCGGTCCGCGAGGCCCGCCCCGACGGACCCGATCTCCTCGACGCCGTCGACGAGGCCATCAGCGGCTGGAAGACGTTCGTGAGCGAGCGTCCGACCCCCGACATCGACGCCGAACCCGCGGCCGCCGTCCGGGTGGAGTCCGCCGGCGCACGCCTCGTCACCGCGGTCCTCGCGTCACCCCGCCTCCCCGAGAACCGCCAGGTGGTCGAGGCCCTGAACGACTTCATCGCCGCGGACCCTCAAGTCGAGCGGGCCCGGTACAACGACGCCGTCGATCGCTACGACTCGGCCCGGGCCCGGTTCCCGGGACGGTTCTTCGCCGATCTCCTCGGCTTCGAGGGCGTCCGCACGGTCACGCTTCCCGTTGCCCTCGAGAACATCGAGCTTCCCGGGCTCCCGCCCGCCCCGGCACCCGAAGGACCCGCCGAGGAACCCACTGAAGAACCCGCCGAGGAGCCCGCGGCGGCCTGAGCCACCTTTGGCGTCCCAAATCGGGGGGGCGCTAGCGTTCCCGGCCAAGTGAGCCGGAACGTCGGCTCCCTGTCGAACCCCAGGAGGGATCCCGAGTGGACGCAGTCCCCTACCTCGCCGCGGCCGCAGGCGTCGCCGGCCTGGTGCTGGCGGCCTACTTCTCCGCCGTCGTGCACCGCGCTGACGAAGGCAGCGACAAGATGAAGGAGATCGCCGCCGCCATCCGCGAGGGCGCCATGGCGTTCCTGCGCCGCGAATACACGTGGGTGGCGGTGTTCGTGCTCGGCATGACCGTTCTGATCGCGGCCGTGCTCGATTACGGGCGCCCCTGGGGCGCGATCGCCTACGTCACGGGCGCCGGCTTCTCGGCGCTGGCCGGGTTCATCGGCATGCGCATCGCCACCGCCGCCAATGTCCGCACGACCGAGGCAGCCAAGACGGGAGCGGCCAAGGCGCTTCCGCTGGCGTTCCGCGGCGGCGCCGTCATGGGCTTCACCGTGGCCGGTCTGGGCCTGCTCGGCATCGCCCTCGCCTACCTCTTCTTCGTGCAGATCCTCGAGGTCGACGACGCCTTCCAGGTGGTCGCGACCTTCGGCCTCGGAGGCTCGTCGATCGCCCTCTTCGCCCGCATCGGCGGCGGCATCTACACCAAGGCCGCCGACGTGGGGGCCGACCTCGTCGGCAAGGTCGAAGCGGGGATTCCCGAGGACGACCCGCGCAACCCGGCGACCATCGCCGACAACGTCGGCGACAACGTGGGTGATGTCGCCGGGATGGGCGCCGACCTCTTCGAGTCCTACGCGGGCGCGCTGGTGGCCCCGATCGTCCTCGCCGCGCTGATCGTGGTGGGAACCGACGTCGACTTCGACACCGCGGGCATCTCCGAAGCCGTCTCGGAGGCGAGCCGGCTGTTCCTCTTCCCCCTCGCCATCGGCGCGGTCGGCATGGTGGCGTCGATCATCGGCGCCCTGTTCGTGCGAGGAGGACAAGGCAGCCTCGCGGCGCAACTCCACCGAGGCACCAACATCGCCATGGTCCTGGGAGCCCTCGGCACCGTCGCCCTCGCCTACGGGTTCTTCAACGACTGGACCGTGACGCTGCAGGGCGAATCGTTCACCGTCGACAACTGGATCTGGATGGCCGGTCCGATGATCGTCGGCCTCGTCGCCGGGTGGGCCATCGGCTTCTCCTCGGAGTACTTCACCTCCGACCACTACCGGCCCGTCAAGGGTCTCGCCGAGCAGGCGGAAACCGGACCGGCGACCGTCGTGATCGCCGGCGTGGCCGACGGCATGCTCTCCACGGCTACGGCGGTGGGCACCATCGTGCTCGCCATCGGAGGCGCCTTCTGGATGGGCGAACAGGCCCTCCCGGCCCTCGCCGACGCCGGCCTCTACGGGGTGGCCCTGGCCGCCATCGGCATGCTCGCCACCACCGGCGTCGTCGTGTCGGTCGACGCCTACGGGCCGATCGCCGACAACGC
>CAZTOV010000345.1:0-2238 GCA_964615175.1 uncultured Burkholderiales bacterium | reverse complement strand
GCGACGAGGAGTCGGCCGGTTCCGAGCCGGTGATGGACATCGACGAAGCGCGTGGGCGCATCTTCTACACCTCGGGCGGCGCCATCTACGAGGTCGAGGCCCGAGCGTACGATCCCGCCACGAACCGGGCTCCCGTACACACGTGGACGGCCACACCCGTCGGTGGCGAAGAGAGCGTGAACGATCTCGCCGGTCAGAACATCCAGGGCGCTGATACCGCCGCCGGCGCCGGGCACGGAGTGGCCATCGACGCCTTGGGGCTCGAGTACGACCCCGGCGGCCCGAGCCCCGATGGGGAGGTCCAGCACCCTGAGCGGGTGTTCACCGTGGGCGAGGCGCCGAACGAGACACAGAGCGAGAACGCCCACAAGGGCGTCGTGATCGAGGCATGGGATGCCACGCCGGGAACCGGCGACTTCCGGGACCCGGAAGAGCGGCTCGAATGGGCCTTCACGTCGACGTCCTGCACCAGCCTGGCGCGGCGGAGCACCAACCAGGAGATGAGGCTGGAGTCTCCCGTCTTCCGGAGCGGCGACTGGCTCTACACGTTCTGCGACGCCACCGACGACGGCTCCACGCTCGGCCTGATGCGGGTCCGCCTCGACGGCAATCCTCCCGCACCCAACGCCGCCACCGAGGAGTTCTACCCCGGGGTGACGGGCCGGCGACCCCACGTGGAGGTCGATCGTGCGGCCGGTCGGGTGTATGTCTCCACCACCAACCCGGTGGTGCAGTCGCGCAGCGTGCTCGCGTTCGACGCTGATGCTGGCGACGGCCAGGGGGCCTACATCGGGGAGGTCGCCTTGAGCCGGAGTCAGGCGCCGACGGCCTCAGCCCTCGATCCGAACACGGGCCGGGTCTTCTACCGCACCCTCGACGGGTTCTGGTACCAGGACGGCCGCCTCCGCCGGGTGTCGCAGGCGGTGCTGTTCCAGGACGATGTCGACGGGAACCCTCTCAGTCAGGATCCCGGTGACCTCGACTGGCGGCGGCTCTACGTCGACCCGGCGGTTTCCGGTGAACGCGGCGCGCGCCTCCTCGTCTGGCAGAGATCGCAGCAGTACTGCTCGACGTCTGATGCCTGCTATCTGGTCTACGAGGACACGTCGCCGCAGCCGGGGGATGCGCCCCCTCCCGACGAGCGCACGCTGAACGAACCCGAAGGCGAGGGCAAGGTGGGCGTCTACACGGGAGTGGTCAGCGCCTACGGAGCCCGAGCCCGCGTCATGAGGGGGTTCTCGACGCTGTGGCCGTCGCAGATCCCGTTCCTGCGAGGGGCCGGTACGCTCGAAGCGCCCCCGAGCAACTCGCCGCCCGAGAACCCGCTCACCGACTACCGAACGGACCCGTTCTTCTACCACGCCGACGAGTGCGGATCGAAGGACCGCGAGTTCACGTTCGCCCGCGTCCACCAAAGCTCGCTCTCGGGTGGCCTGTTCTCGCAGTCGGCCGATGCCGAGGCGATCGCCCTCGATCCCGACGTCCGTCGACCCAGCGCCAAGCCCGACACCCAGACCCGCCACGACGTCTCGAACCCCGACGAGTGCTCCGTCGGGCTGCTGTCGGCGATGACGAACGTCGTGTGCAAACCGCCCGGTCCGGAGAACGATGACTTCGAGGAGTTCCAGGAGCAGTGGGAGGAGAACTGTGACCCTCCCCGCGACGCCTTCTGGGACGGGATTGGACAGGCGGTCAACGCGATGGGCCGCGAGTGGGCATACCCGTTCGCCCGCTGCGACGGTGACGGCAGCGACGAGCACGCGAGCTCGTTCTTCGATGCCGAATCGACGCAGGGCCCGGTGTCGGGCACATCCGAGGTGACGTGTGCCGCGACCGCCGACGAGCCGTTCACCGAGGCGTCGGCCTCGGCGACGACGCCGTTCCAGAACCCCCTCGTCACCGTGCAGGACGCCGACACCGAGACCCGGGTCACCCGGCGTCCCGGTGAGGGAATCCTCGTCGAGGCCACCTCGACCGTGAAGGGCGTCTCGATCATGGGCGGCGCCGTGGAGATCGAACAGATCGTGACCCAGGCGGCGTCCGAGGCCGAGGGCTACGCGACCGAGGAAGGCTCGACCGCGAAGACGACGGTCGAACGAGAGTTCCTCGGTCTCACGGTGGCAGGGGTGCGACGGTGTGACGTCTGTGACCCCGGGACGGTCGTCGACGCCATCGATTTCGCTTTGGGATCGGCCGGCTACGCGCGGGCGACCGACCCCGAGCCCGACTTCACGCTCG
>CAZTOV010000344.1:0-2240 GCA_964615175.1 uncultured Burkholderiales bacterium | reverse complement strand
GAGCAGCAGCAGCAGGCCCTGGTCCAGAAGCACCTCGCCGAGGCGCAGGTGGCGGTCGAGCTGCACCACGAGGACATGGTCCTCAACATCGGCCCCCAGCACCCCGCCACCCACGGCACCCTCCGAGTGGTGGTCAAGCTCGACGGCGAGCGGGTGATCGCCGCCGATCCGGTCATCGGATACATGCACCGCGGCTACGAGAAGCTCACCGAGTATCGCTCGTACCCCCAGGTCACCACGCTCATCAACCGCATCGACTGGCTCTCCTCGTTCGCCAACGAGGTGCCGTTCATCGACGCCGCCGAGCAGCTCATGGACATCGAGGCGCCGCCCCGTGCCATCTACATCCGCACCATCCTCACCGAGCTGAGCCGCATCGCCACCTTCCTCCTCTTCCTCGGCGAGATGGGTCTCCAGGTCGGCGCCATCACCCCCGCCTTCTACGGATTCCGCGACCGCGAGCACGTCCTCAACCTCATCGAGACCGTCACCGGCGGCCGCTTCCACCCCAACTTCAACCGCATCGGCGGGCTCAAGGACGACCTCCCCGCGGGCTGGATCGCCGAGACCCGCCGGATCATGGACATCGTCTTCGAGTCGTGCGACACCTTCGAAGGCCTGGTGGCCGGCAACGAGATCTTCGAAGAGCGCACCAAGGGCATCGGGATCATCCCCGGCGACGTGGGCAAGGCGTACGGGGTGTCGGGTGCCAACCTGCGGGCCTCGGGCGTCGACTGGGACCTTCGCCGCGACGGCAAGCCCTACCTCGCCTACCCCGACATCGACTTCAAGGTCTGGACCCACCCCGGCGGCGACTCGTGGAGCCGCTACTGGGTGCGCCTCCAGGAGACGCGTGAGTCGGCCCGCATCGTGTTGTCGCTCCTCGACCAGCTCCCCGCCGGCCCGCTGATGGCCAAGGTGCCCCGGATCATCAAGGTTCCCGAAGGCGAGTCGTGGGTCAACGTCGAGAACCCGCTCGGTGAGATGGGCTACTACGTGATCTCGAAGGGCGGCATCGGGCCGTTCCGGGTGAAGATCCGCTCGGCGAGCTTCTCGAACGTGTCGATCCTGCCCTGGCTCCTCAAGGGCGTCTACGTGCCCGACGTGATCACCATCCTGGCCAGCCTCTACTTCATCCTCGGAGACATCGACCGGTGAGCCCCACCCTCGCGCTCGACATCCCCTGGGGTGTGCTCCTCGCCATCAAGACCGTGACGGTCCTCGCCGTCATCCCGGCCGGCGCGCTCATCCTCGGTTATGTCTTCCTCATGAAGATGATGGCCCACATGCAGAGCCGGCTCGGGCCCATGGACCCGGGCGGGTTCCACGGCTGGTACCAACTGATCGGCGACGGCATCAAGTTCATCCAGAAGGAGGACCTGATGCCGGCGGACGCCGACCGGCGGGTCTTCGCCATGGCGCCGCTGCTCATCCTGATCTCGACCTTCCTCGTCTTCATCGTCCTTCCAGCCGGACCTCGGCTCGTCGTCGAGGATCTCGACGTCGGGATCTTCTTCGCCCTCGCGGTTTCGAGCGTGTCGGTGATCGGTGTGCTCATGGCCGGGTGGGCCTCGTCGAACAAGTACGCCATGCTCGGCGCCCTCCGCGCCGCCGGCCAGCTCATCGCCTACGAGCTGCCGCTCGTCCTCGCCGTGGTCGGCGTCATCATCCAGGCCGGCACCATGAGCCTCCAGGGCATCGTCGCCTCCCAGGCCAACGGGGAGATCTTCGGCATCTCGGCCGTCGGCAACCCGTTCATCCTCACCCAGTTCGTGGGCTTCTTCATCTTCCTCACCGCGGCTCAGGCCGAGCTGACCCAGCCACCCTTCGACATGCCCGTCGCCGAATCCGAGCTGATGTCGGGCTACATGGTCGAGTACAGCGGGTTCCGCTTCCTCTTCTTCTTCATGGGTGAGTTCGGCACCGCGTTCGCGTTCGCCGGCCTGGCCGCCACGCTCTTCCTCGGCGGCTGGTACGTGCCCGGCGTCGAGGGCACCCTCGCCGACGTCCTCGGCCCGTTCGTGCTGTTCGCCAAGATCATGGCGGTGTCGTTCCTCATCTTCTGGGTTCGCTTCACCTACCCGCGCTTCCGCGAAGATCAGTTGCAGGCCGTGGCCTGGAAGTTCCTCATCCCACTCGCACTCCTGAACATTCTCGCAACCGGCGTCATGAAGGTCGTGCTCTGATGGCTCGCAAACCCGAACTCAAGCTGCCCGGGATGATCAAGGGGCTCGGCGTCA
>CAZTOV010000343.1:0-2244 GCA_964615175.1 uncultured Burkholderiales bacterium | reverse complement strand
ATCGCCTCAGGCGGATTCGGCATCGGCGGAATCCTCAGTCTGCCATGCGCCCCGCTCGATCGTGCCCCAGGTCTGGGCTGAGCCCTGCAGGAACCGGGTCAGACCAACGAACCGCCACCATGCGTTGAGCTGCCGGTAGCCGAAGTTCTCGGCAATGGCAGCGGCGAGGAGGATGAGGATGTGCCGCGACTTGGGGTAGGCGTTGAACGACAGCTCCTCGAGCACCAGCGCGCTGGTGGAGAACGCCATCCCCAATCCGAAGGAGACGAAGAGGAAGGCCACGAACGCAGCCAGAGAGATCGTGCCCGTAGCGAAGGCCACCGCGCCGAGGAGGTAGCCGGCGACCTCGACGAACGAGCCGAACAGCTCGAACACGACGTGGAACGGATAGGAGAGCCAGCCGACCGGGCCGCGGAACGCCAGGCCCTTGTTCGTCACCATGCTCTCGCCCAGACCTCGCTGCCAGCGGATGCGCTGACCGGCGAGCGCCTTGACGGTGTCGGGAGCCTCGGTGAAGCAGATCGGGTCGGGCACGTAGGCGATCCGGTAGGGACGCTTCTGCTGCCGCATCACCCGGTGGAGTCGCGTCACCAGCTCCATGTCCTCGCCGATGGTGTCGGTGCGATACCCACCGGCGCCGATCACGATCTCCTTGTTGAACACGCCGAAGGCTCCCGACAGCACCAGCAGACCGTTGAACGCCGACCACCCCACTCGCCCGAAGAGGAACGCCCGCAGGTACTCCATGATCTGGAACACGACGAGCGGCTGGCTCGGAACGTCGAGTTCCTCGAGGAATCCCTCCCGCACGTGGCATCCGTTCACGATGCGGATGGTCCCGCCTGCCGCGATCACCGTCGGGTCGACCAGGAAGGGGCGGACGACCCTCTCGATGCTGTCGCGTTGCAGGATCGAGTCGGCGTCGATGCTGCAGAACAGCGGATAGCGGGCGACGTTGACACCCACGTTGAGGGCGTCGGAGCGCCCGCCGTCGGCCTTGTCGACGACCCTGAGGTTGGGATGCTGACGCGAGCGGTAGAAGCCGCGCACCTCCGAGGTGGGGATGCGGTCTCGGTACGCCTCGGAGTACTCCACCAGGTCATACGCGCGCTCGAGAGCGGCCAACGTGCCATCGGTGGAGCCGTCGTTGACCACGACGACCTCGACCGTCGGGTAGGTGAGCTGGAGGATCGAGCGGACCGACGCCACGATCACCGGCTCCTCGTTGTAGGCGGTCACGAGGATCGACACCGGCGGCATGAACTCGCGGTCGGCGGGGATCAGCTCGCCGTACCTCCGCAACGTGGAGCGCGGGATGGCCCCGAACGCGATCACGTTGAGGGCGATGTACACGAGGTGGACGATGAGGAAGTAGAGGAGAACGGTCCACTCGAGGACGGCGACGAGGGTGCTCACCGGCCCCGCTCCGTGAGCACGTGGTTGAGAGCACCCCGCGCGTACCGGTCGGGATGGATGCGGGCGAGCAGTTCGACGAATCGGCGGTCGAGACAACGTGAGTTGAGGGTCGCCTGGGCGGCCCGGTGCCGGACCCACCAGTCGGGGTCGTCGAGCATTCCCACGATCCGCCACTGCTCTCCCGGAGCCTGGAGCCGAGCCAGGGTCGCGACCGCTCGCAGCCTCACGAACGCGGTGTCGTGGCGGAGGAACCGCCGTACGAGCACGGCGTCGTCCGGACGCAGGTTCTCCCTCAGGATCTCCAGACAGCGGGCGATGAGTTCGGGTTCGATGGTCCGCTGCACCATGCGGCGGGCGACGTCGGCTGCTCGCCGCGACTGCACGGTCCCGAGGATCTCGAGGATGCGGGCCTGCCGGGCGATGTCGTCGGTGTCGAACACCGATTCGCCAAGCACGCCGGCCACCGCATCGCGGGGGGCGTCAGCGAGGACCGAGACGGCCGTCGCGGGGTGACAGTCGTCCCAGCCGACGACGAGCAGCGCCACGGCGCGGGCGCCGTTGCCCGGGTCAAGCCGCACAAGAGCCCGCGCGGCCTCGGACCGCACGATCGGTTCGGGCCGCTCGACGAGCTGACGGAGTGCCCGCACCGCTCGCAGGTCCTGCTGGTGGCCCAGGAACACCGTGGCCACCAGCCGCTCGTCGGCTCGTCCCTCCTGGATGAGTCGGTGGGCGGCGTCGAACAGGCCGGCGTTGCGGGCGAAGGCGCGGAGGTTCCGAACTCCCTCCCCGGAAAGCGGGGTCACCAGTCGGTTCCACTCGGCGAGCACG
>CAZTOV010000342.1:0-2257 GCA_964615175.1 uncultured Burkholderiales bacterium | reverse complement strand
CGCCAGATCATGGACGCCCTCGATCCCGCCGAGATCTGGGAGTTGTACGGGATGAGTGAGGGCGGCGCCACCCGGGTGTCACCCAATGAGTGGCTCGAGCGACCCGGAACGGTGGGAAAGCCGTGGCCGGGCGTCGAGATCAGGATTCTCGGCGACGAGGGGAGCGAGGTGCCGGCCGGCGAACCCGGGGTCGTCTGGGTGACGCCGATGGGCGGACGATTCGAATATCACAACGACGCCCAGAAGACCGACGAGGCCTGGCGAGGCGATCTCTTCACCGTCGGTGACATCGGTTATCTGGACGACGACGGCTACCTCTACCTCACCGACCGCGCCAGCGACATGGTGATCCGCGGCGGGGTCAACATCTACCCGGCCGAGATCGAGAACGCCCTCCACGAGCATCCGGCGGTCGTCGACTGTGCCGTCTTCGGCGTGCCCGACGAGCGGATCGGTGAGCGGCTCAAGGCCGTCGTCGAGGCCCGGGAGGTGGTGTCGGTCGACGAGGTGCAGGAGCATGTGCGCCAACACCTGGCCGATTTCAAGTGCCCCGAGATCGTCGAGTTCGTCGACGAGTTACCACGCGACCCGAACGGCAAGGTGATGAAGCGGCATCTCCGCGAGGAGCACTGGAAGGACCGGCAGGGGCGGATATGAATGCGGTCGCGACCGTGGTTGTCCGGCTCGGCGGCTTTCAGCAGGACGACGGTGCCGGCGGCGACTGGCCCCCCGAGGCGATCTGGCTGGGCCTCGGCGGTCTCGTGGTGTTGGTCGCCGCCGTCACCCTGGTCATCGTGATAGGTCGTCGGCCGCCGCGATCAGACGAGCAATCGCCGGACGGCTGACCTTCCCGAGTTCGGTGAGCGGGATCTCATCGACCACCGTCAGCCGCTCGGGCACCTTCCACGGCGCCAGCCGTTCCCCGCACCAGTCGACCAGCTCGTCGGAGGGGACGGGCTCGCGGAGCACCACCGCAGCGCCGACCCGCTCGCCCAGCTCCTCGTCGGGGATACCCGCCACGGCGCAGTCGTCGACTGCGGGATGTTCCCTCAGCACCGACTCGACTTCGGCGGGTCCGAGCTTCTCACCACCGCGGTTGATGGTGTCCGAGAGACGGCCGTCGGCCCACAGGTAGCCGTCGGCGTCAACCCGCACGAGGTCGCCGGTGGCGTGCCAGTCGCCGCCCTGCTCGACTTGGAACTCTCCGAGTTCGCCTTCGGGCACCTCGGCCTCGGTCCCCGGCTCGACGATGCGCCACCCGAGGCCGGGCAGCGGTCTTCCCACCGAGCCGATGAGCGCCGGGTCGCGGTGATCGGCGGCCGTCAGTGCCGAGACCGCCCCGATCGTCTCGGTCTGACCGAACACGTTCGAGAACTCGACGTCGGGGAGGGCTTCCACGGCCCGCCGCACCAGGTCCCTCGATGCGGGAGCGGCGCCGTAGGCGATCGATCGGAGCGACGAGAGGTCGCGGGTGTCGAAGTCGGGATGGTCGAGGATCCGGCGCAGCATGGCTGGTACGAGGAAGGTGCGCTGGACTCCATGCCGCTCGACGAGGGCAAGCCAGTCGCCGGCGTCGAACTTTCGTTGGACGACGTTGGTGGTCCCCGCTGCCAGGGCCACCAACAGGCCGATCAGACCGCCCACGTGGACGACCGGAACGCAGATGAGGGAGACGACCGGGGTGCGGGTCGGATCGAAGGGCTCGGAGAAGAGCTGCACCCGGAGCCCGAGGTCGCCATGAGCGAGCGGCACCGGCTTGGGCAGTCCGGTCGTGCCGCTGGTGAAGATGATCACCGCGTCGTCGCCGTCGTCGATGGCGGCGGCAGGGGGCATGTCGCCGCCCCACCCGAGGATGGTCGACTCGACGAGCGGTGACCGCCCCAGAGCGTTGCTCACCAATTCGGTGAAGTCGGCACCGGCCACCGCCCGGTCGCACCCCGCCGCCGCGTGGAGTTCGCGGATCTCACCGGGGGCGAGGCGGTGGCTCATCGGTGCGGCCGCCGTGCCGATGCGGGCGGCACCGAGGACGGTGGCGACGAACACCGACGTGCACTCGTCGACGAGGGCGACCCGATCGCCCGACCCCACACCCATCGTGGCGAGCGCGTTCGCCGCCGATGCCGTAGCGCGCGCCAGATCGTCGTAGGTGACGATCTCGTCGTCGGTCCCGTCGGGATCGGTCCCGGCCAGGATCATCGCCGGCCGGTCGCCGGCCTTCTCGAAGACCGGGTCGAACAACTCCGCCAGGTTCGTCACG
>CAZTOV010000341.1:0-2263 GCA_964615175.1 uncultured Burkholderiales bacterium | reverse complement strand
TCCACGCGTCCATCTGACGCTGGAGGAGATCGGGGTCGGCGACACTTCCCATCATGATCTGCACGAACATGACTACCTCCCTGTGGCCCGGAGGGGGCCTCGAACGCAACGCTACCGCCGGGATGCGCTCGGCGCCCCGTGCACGCGGCCATCATGGGCGGATGCACGAGACGCCCGCCGACTTCGAGGCGCTCCAGGCCCTCCTCGACGCCAGTCATGCGCGGGCCGCCGACCGCTTCTACGCCGCCGATCTGCCGAGTCCCGATGGTTGAAGGCCCTCGAACGCCGATCGCGCTGGCGCTGCTCGCCCTGGTAGTCGCCGCGTCGTGCTCGGACACGGGAGCCTCTGGGGACGCCATCCCCGACGCCGCCCCCGCCCAGGTCACGGACGTCGCCGAGGTCGGGCAGGTCGACGCACGAGTGGAGGCTTCGCGGTCGGGTATCTGGTCCGACCCCGCCCGAACCGGAGCCCCGTACGGCGACACGGTCGACGGCGTCCTCACCTTCCGGGGCAACCCGAGCCGCACCTACCACGGCGAGGGGCCGGTGCCCGACGACCCCGAGACCCTCTGGAGCTTCCCCGGGGGAGCGATGTGCTCGGAGTCGAGCGAGGGCGGCGAGGCTCGCACCTGGTGCGGCACCGGCTGGACCGGACAGCCGGCGGTGTGGGAGCCCGCGTGGGACGACGCGGGCGGTATCTGGGTGGCCTTCGGCGCGTACGACCGCAACGTCCACTTCCTCGACGCCGCCAGCGGTGAACGGCGGCTCCCCGATTTCGCCACCGGCGACCTGATCAAGGGTTCGGTCACCGTCGATCCCGACGGCTTTCCCCTCCTTTACACGGGCTCCCGCGACGGCAACTACCGGGTGATCGCCCTCGACCGTGACGAGCCCACCGAGCTGTACGCCCTCAACGCCCGCGACGTGGGCCCCACCATGTGGAACGACGACTGGGATGGCTCCGGCCTGGTGATTGACGACCACCTCCTCATCGGCGGCGAGAACAGCCGCTTCCACGTGGTGAAGCTCAACCGCGCCGACGGCGACGACGGTCTGGTCGCCGTGGACCCCGAGATCGTGTTCCACGCCGCCGGGTGGGACGACGAGCTGCTCGGCGCGCTCGGAGATCGCAACGTGTCGATCGAGAACTCGGTGGCGGTCCACGGCAGCGTCGTGTACTTCGCCAACAGCGGCGGGCTGGTGCAGGGCTGGGACCTCGCCCCGCTGACCGACGATCCCAACCCGGGCGAACCGGAGCGGGTGTTCCGGTTCTGGACGGGCGACGACGTGGACGCCTCGGTGGTGGTCGACGAGGACGGAATGCTCTATGTCGGCGCCGAGTGGGAGCGCCACACCGCACGGGCCCGTGAGGTCGGTCAGATCGTCAAACTCGACCCGTCGGCCGATGACCCCCTGGTGTGGTCGGTCGCCGACGACGGCGCGGCCAAGGCCGGGGTGTGGGGCACCCCGGCGCTCCACCGCGACCTGGTGATCGTCCCCACCCACACGGGCCGGCTGCTCGGCATCGACCGCGCCAGCGGGGCGATCAGGTGGGAGAAGCGACTCCCCGGTCCGGTGTGGCAGTCGCCGGTGGTCGTCGACGACGTGCTCGTTCAAGGCGACTGCGGGGGAGTGCTCCACGCCTACGACGTGAGCGACACCTCGGTCGATCCGCCCCAGCTCTGGGAGCTGCCAATCGGCGGGTGCATCGAGTCGACTCCGGTCGTGTGGAAGGGCCGCATCTACGTGGGCACCCGCGGCGGCTTTTTCCACGCCATCGGCTGAACCCGACGCTCCGAAGTCGAGCCTCGTCAGCCGACTCCGCCGAAGACGCCAACGGCGGCGATGCCGCTCAGGATGAGGCCGGCCACCACGAGCGTCTGTGTGCGCAGCGCGTTGGCGATACGCGTCTCGAGATTGGCCATGTCGCCACGCAGTTCACCGAATTCACCACGCAGTTCGCCGAATTCACCACGCAGTTCACCGAACTCGCCACGCAGTTCGCCGAACTCGCCGCGGAGGCGGCCCATTTCGCTGCGCATCTCGCCGCGCAGGTCCACGAACTCGTTCCGGAGTTCCGCGACGTCGTCACGCAGTTCGTGCAGCGTCACCAGTCGTTCCACCAGTTCATCGGTTGCGTCGTCACCCAGACCGGGCTTGAGCAGGTTTCGCAGTCGGAGGTCTTCGGTACGTGAAGCCATTGTTCCCCTTGCGGTCGGGTCGCGCAACGGAGGCGCGACGGTCGAACGTTCGGGGAGCGATG
>CAZTOV010000340.1:0-2264 GCA_964615175.1 uncultured Burkholderiales bacterium | reverse complement strand
CCGGGAAGCGGGCCGGGTTGGGTTGGGTGCCGAAGGCGACCTCGCTGACGACGGCCCCCCGTTCGCGGACCCGTCGGTAGAGGAGGGAGTGGCGCCGCGGGTACTCGACATCGAGTCCGGTGGCGACCACTCCGACCGCCGTCCCGCCGGCGTCGAGCGTTCCCCGGTGAGCGGCACCGTCGATCCCGATCGCCATCCCGCTCACCACCACCACGCCCTCGCGGGCCAACGCGGCGCCGATGGCGACGGCGTCGTCGAGCCCGTGGGGAGTCGCGGCCCGGGTCCCGACCACAGCCACCCGCGGCCTGCGGGTCACCGCCTCCTTCACGACCCCCTCCACCAGGAGCACGGCCGGCGCCCCCGGAAGGTCGTCGTCGAGCGGCCAGTCGGGATCGCCGATGACGAGCACCCGGGTCCCGCGGGTCTCGAGCCGGACGCGGGCGCGATCGAGGTCGAGCGCCGCCCGCCACTCGACCCGCAGGCGGGCCTGTTCGTCGCGGTCGACGTTGCCGACCACCGACGCCGCCCGACCGCCTCGCACCGCCTCGACGGCCTCGAGGGGGTCGGGCCAGCGAGCCAGCACGGCGGCGAGCCGTCCCGCGGTCATATCGGGCAGGGCGACCAGCGCCGCCGCGGCCACCTCCCGGGCCGGGAGCACGTCGTCGTGGGCGCTCATTCGAACACCTCCCGACGCAGCTCGGCCGCGTACACGATGTGCTCGATCCCGACTTCGACTGCCCCTTCGAGATCGGCCAGCGTGCGGGCGACCCGACGCACCGCGCTGAGGCCCCGACCGGTCAGCTCGGCGGTGTCGGCCACCTCGATCAGCGTGTCGGTGACCTCCTGTGTCATCGGCATGTCGACGCTCATGGCGCCGGCGGGGATCTCGGCGTTGCGCGACCAGGGCCGCCCCGCGTAGCGGACCTCCTGGCGGGCGACGGCCTCCGTGACCCGCTCCCGGATGGTGGTCGAGCCTTCGCCGGGTCGGTCGCTCGCCTCGGGGCGCGATACCGCCATCCGCAGGTCGAAGCGGTCGACCAGCGGGGCCGAGAGGCGGCGCCGGTAGCGCAGGCGCTTGGCGTCGTCGCACGAGCACGCCGGCGGGCCCAGTCCGCACGGGCACGGGTTGGAGGTGGCCACCAGCGTGAACCCGGCGGGGAATCGCAGCGACATCGCTTGTCGGCTGATGCGCACGGCCCGTTCCTCGAGCGGTTGGCGGAGGGCGTCGAGGGCGGTGGGTGCGAACTCGCCCAGCTCGTCGAGGAAGAGGATTCCCCGATGCGCCCGCGTGACCTCGCCGGGGTGGGGAATGCCGCTCCCGCCACCGACCAGCGCCACCGTGGTGGCGGTGTGGTGGGGAGCGCGGAAGGGGCGGCGGCGGGCGAGGCCGCGCGTGGGTTCACCCATCGCCGAGCGGATCCGCGTGACTTCGAAGGCCTCGTCGTCGGTGAGGGGCGGGAGAATCGACGGAAGCCTCCGCGACAGCATCGTCTTGCCGACGCCCGGCGGCCCGACGAACAGCAGGTGGTGGCTCCCCGCCGCGCACACGGCCAGCGCGCTCCGAGCGCCGGCGAGGCCCCGCACGTCGGCGAGGTCGAGGGGCTCGTCGTCGAATCCCGCGCTGTCGTCGTCGACCGGGGCGGCGACGTCGGGCCACTCGGCTTCACCCTTGAGGCAGTCGCGGAATGAAGCCAGGTCGCGGGCCGGCAGCACCCGGAGGCCGGGGACGAGGCCGGCCTCGGCGGCGTTGGCTTCGGGAACGACTACCGCTCGCATTCCCACGTCGGACAGCGCCGCCGCCTGGGCGAGGGTGCCGGGGACCGGCCGGACCGTGCCGTCGAGTCCCAACTCGCCGAGGACGCCGATGTCGTCGAGGCATCCGGCGGGGAGCTGGTCGGACGCCAACAGGATCGCCGCCGCCAGCGCGAGGTCGAGACCCGCGCCGGTCTTGCGCATCGCCGACGGGGCCAGGTTGACCGTGTACTTCTTCTGCGGGAAGTCGAGGTCGGACGAGAGGATGGCGGCTCGCACCCGGTCGCGGGACTCGCGCACGGCGGTGTCGGGCAAGCCGACCACGGTGTAGCCGGGAATTCCGTTGCTGATGTGGGCCTCGACGCCGACGGCGCGGCCCTCGACTCCGAGCAGCGTGGCGGAACGGACGATGGCGAGCGACACGATGAACCTCCCTGGTCCAGTCAAGACGGGTACTGGAGGGAGGGCCTCGTGCCGCGGCCCACGAACGGTGACGTGAAGAACCCTACCGA
>CAZTOV010000339.1:0-2286 GCA_964615175.1 uncultured Burkholderiales bacterium | reverse complement strand
TCCCCATGCACACGGCGTTGCTCTCGCACTTGTCGTAGTCGACGACGACCTTCCAGCCCATCGGTTCTCCTCGGGGGATCGGCAGCAGTGGCTTCGGGAGCCATTGTGGCGCGTCGACGGGTCGTGCGCGTGCGAGACCCCCCGATCGGCGGTGGCGGCGGAATGTCCGATGCGCGTAGCCTGCGACGCATGCGCAGAACCATCATGTTCGTCCTGCTCGTTGCGGGCCTGCTCGCACCGTCGGCCCCCGCGTCGACCGCCCAAGTGCCCGACGCCGACAACCAGGTCGTGACCGCGGGGTTCCGGTATTTCCCCGGCGACGACGCCGTCCCGGTGCCGACGCTCACGATCCTCGAGGGCGACTCGCTCGAGTACGCGGCCAACTTCGACTTCGGCATCGGCAGCCGTCACTCGGTCACCGACGTGCAGTGCGAGGACGGAGACGAAAACACACCCTGTCGCTTCGACAGCGACCTCAAGGGGTTCCTGGAGGGTGGCCCGGTGACCGGCGTCCCCGACCTCGACCCCGGCAGCTACTCGTTCACCTGCATCCTCCATCCGTCGCTGCGGGGCACCCTCGTCGTCCAAGGAGCCTGAGATGAAGCGGATCCTGATCGCTCTCGTCGTCGTCACCCTCGGAGGCCTGCCCACGGTCGCCGACGCCGACTACCACGACCCCGGCGAGCCCGAGCACGAGAACGGGTTCAGCGACCGGTCGTGCATCCCCGAACCCGACGACGTCCTCCCCGGCGATTCGGGAATCGTTCACACCGTCGACGACTCCGGCGGAGCCGACCACCTGACCATCCAGAACGCGGTCGACGCGGCCTCGCCCGGTGACACCGTTCTCGTACATCCGGGCGTCTACGCGGAACAGGTCGACGTCACGACCGACGCGCTCCGGATCCGGGGCACCGACCGCGGCAGCGTGATCATCGACGGCCAGAACTCGCGCCAGTACGGCATCTACGTGTACGGAGCCGACCGGGTCCTCATCGAGAACATGACCGGCCACAACACCCGGCACACCGCCTTCTACTGGCGACACGCGCACGGCTACTGGGGCCGCAATCTCACCGGTTACAACAACCGCCTCTACGGCGTCTACGCCTTCGGAGCCCGCTGCGGGCAGTTCAACGACAGCTTCGGCAGCGGCAACGCCGACTCGGCCTTCTACATCGGCGAATGCTTCACCTGCGACGCGGTGATCCACGACGTGGTCGCCGAGGAGAACGGTCTCGGCTACTCGGGCACCAACGCGGGCGGCAACCTCACCATCCGTAACTCGGTGTGGCGCGACAACGCCCTCGGGATCGTGCCCAACTCGCTCGACAGTGAGTTGGAGCCTCCGCAACGCGGCGCGACGATCATCGACAACGACGTGGTTCACAACAACGGGCAGTTCGTCCCCGGCGCCGGTGCCGGGGCTCCGTACTGGGGGCTCGGCATCATCATCGCCGGCGGCAAGGACAACGTGGTCGCCAACAACCGTGTTCTCGACCACGTGCACGCCGGGATCGGTCTCGCACCGCTCCCGAGCGAAAACGTCTGGACCCCGTCGAGCAACGTGATCTGGAACAACACCGTCGGCCACCCCGCCGACGATCCGGCCTACGACGAGACGCTCGACCTCGCACAGGGCGCGTCGTCGGGACCGGAGAACTGCTGGGAACACAACCACGCCCCCGACGGCTACGAGATCACCACCGCGCCGCCGGCCCTCTCCCCGGTCTGGGACTGCTCGCAGAACCTCACACCCCCTGGCGGCGACCCGCGGGCCGAGCAGAAGCTCATCGAAGGCGAGCTGGGACTCAACGGCCGCGTGGTGGCTCCGTGGGAGACGTGGCCCGCGCCCAACACGTCTGACGACCCCGAGGCCTTCGTCGACCTCGCCGACCCCGACTGCGACGCCGGCACCGACTGCGGGATCGATCGCTGGCTGCCCGCCCTCGGCCTGAGCTGACACGGTCGGCGGCGCCGATACGCTCCCGCCCGTGAAGTTCGGCGTGCATCTCGCCCAGGTCAACCCGAAGGCGTTCGTCGACGTGGCGATCGAAGCTGACCGGCTGGGCTACGAGTCGGTGTGGATGGCCGAGCACCTGGTGCTGCCGGTCGACATGGGCGGCTCGCCCTACCCCGGATCCGACCATCCGCCGATCCCGCCCGAACTGCCGGTGTTCGACGCCTGGAACTATCTGTCGTTCATCTCGGCCCGGACCGAGCGGGTGCGTCTCGGCACCCACGTCTACAACCTGGCGCTCCGACACCCCTTTGTGTCGGCGCGGG
>CAZTOV010000338.1:0-2296 GCA_964615175.1 uncultured Burkholderiales bacterium | reverse complement strand
GCGGTGCTGATCGGCGCCACCATGCTCCCGAGCGAGGCTTCCGACACCGACGCGAGTCCGTCGGCGTCCGCGGTGGGTGAACCCGCTCCGGAGCCCCTCACGATCGAGTCGCGGCCTGCCGAGCCACTCCAGCCACTCCCCGCACTCCCCGAAGACGGCCTCGAACGGGGAAGCGAGGGCCCGGCGGTGGAGGCTCTCGAACAACGCCTCCAACGGCTCCGCTTCGACCCCGGGCCCGTCGACGAGTTCTTCGACGGGGCGACCGAGCACGCGGTGATGGCGTTCGAGAAGCTCAACGGGATGGCGAAGACGGGCCGGGTCGACCCGCTCGTGTGGACCGCGCTCGAAAGCGACGAGGAACCCGACCCGCTCATGCCCGAGGGCGGCGCCCGCCGGATCGAGATCGACCTCGAGCGGCAACTCCTCTTCGCCTACGACGGCAACGAAGTGGTGCTCATCAGCCACATCTCGAGCGGTTCGCAGATCCCCTACTGCGAGAACGGCTCCTGCGGGGACGCCGTCACGCCGGTCGGCGCGCACCGCTTCATGTGGCGGGTGAACGGCTGGCGCACGGCCCGCCTCGGCCGCCTCTACAACCCCGTCTACTTCACCGCCTACGGCATCGCGGTGCACGGATCGGGCTCGGTCCCGACCTACCCGGCGTCACACGGGTGCGTGCGCATCCCCATGCACATCGCCGAGTACTTCCCGTCGCTGGTCGAACAGGGCGATCCGGTCTACGTGCTCGACGGCGAGACCAAGGTGCAGCCGATCAGCGCGAGACCCACGGGCGACATCGGAGGGCCGGGGAAACCCGCGCCGCCCGAGGAGGAGCCGGCGGACGACCGGCTCCCCGAACCCGTCCTCGACGGCGATCCCGTCCCATCGTCCCCCACGACGACCACCCCCCAAGGCACGTTGCACTGAGCGTCTGCGGCGCGCTGGGGGTACATGTGGCCCCCAACGCGCCGCAGACGCTCAGAGGAAGTGGCGGATGAGGCGTTCGAGTTCGTCGGGTTTCTCCAGCGGCAGGAGATGGGCGGCGCCCTCGATGATCTCGAGGCGGGCGTCGGGGATCTCCTCGGCGTACGCCTGGGCGTGGGCCTCGGGGAGGAACGTGTCCTTGGCGCCCCGGACCACCAGCGTCGGGGCGGTGATGCGCCGCAGACGCTTGCGGAGGTTGGGGTTGTGCAGATACGGGTCCCAGCCGATCTTCGCGGTGGCCGAGAACGACTTGTAGAGCGGCAGGATCAGCTCGAGAGGGATCTCGGTCTGCTGGCCCGCGTCGCCGGTCCACTCGCCGAGCGCCCGCATCATCTGGGCCATCGGCGTGCTCTGGTCGGCGAACATCTCCTCGGCCAGCTCCTCGGGCGGCCGGCCGAACAACTCCTTCACGGGAGCGTCCTCGATATAGAGGCCGACCGGGTTGACGAGCACCAGCCGGCTCACGGTGTCGGGCCAGCGGGTGGCCAGCTCGGCCGCCAGCCAGGCGCCGAGCGAGAGCCCCACCACGGTCGGCGAGTCGACCCCGAGCACGTCCCACACGTCGAGGAGGTGGAAGGCGGCGTCCTCGATGCCGTCGATGTGCTCGATCCCCTCCGACTCCCCGAAGCCGGGGAACACCGGGACCATGACCTCGTGGTCCTCGGCGAGGGCCTCGAGCGCGCCGTGGGTGGTCTCGGCGCCGGCCGAGTGGAGGTAGACGATGGGGTCGCCGGTGCCGCCACGGAAGACCTGGATCTTGCCGACCGGGGTGTCGAGCCGCTCCTCGTTCAACGCAGCCATCAGGCAACCTCCGAACCGGCGGCGGTACGGACCATCGCTTCTCCCTCGGGGAACTCCTCGCGGAGCTTGGGCATGACCTGCTCGGCGAAGAGCGTGAGGTTCTTCTTCGTGAGATCGGCCGGGAGGCTGCCGAGCTGGAAGAGACCGAGCAGGTTCCCCGTGCCGAGACGGCCCAGGTACTCGATCATCTTGTCCTTCACGGTCTCGGGCGAACCGACGATGGCGTAGGCGCCCTCCTCCACCTCGTCCCACGTCTCGAGATTGAGCATGAAGCTCCCCGCGCCCTTGAGGATGTTCTCGAGCGACCGCACCGTGGTGTAGCCGGGCGGCTGGATGGTGATGCCCGGGAGCAGCCGTTTGACGAAATACCAGAGGTGCTCCTCGTACTCCCGTTTGGCCTGCTCGTCGGTTTCGGCCACGTAGATGGGCACCAGCCATCCCTGCTGGAGAGGGCTGGGCGCCTCGCCGTTCTCCTGCTCGTAGATCTCACGGAACTGGTTGAAGATCCGCT
>CAZTOV010000337.1:0-2305 GCA_964615175.1 uncultured Burkholderiales bacterium | reverse complement strand
CTGGCGCGCCGTCGCTCCCACGATCCGGTTGCCCTCGGGTGCGACCTCGTCGTCGCCGCCTTCGTCGTCGTCTTCGTCGTCGTAGTCCTCGTCGAAGTCGTCGTCCTCGTCGTCGTAATCGTCGTCGTCGAAGTCGTCGTGCTCGTGCTCACTCACTGGCTTGCTCCTCGCCGTCCGTGGCCTCTGCCTCATCGTCTCCGTCACCGCTCGATGCTTCCGCGCCGCCACCTACCGACTCCTCCGCGGCGGGCTTCTCCGCCTCTTCCTCGGCAGCGGACTCTTCCGCAGCAGGCTCCTCGGCAGCCGGCGCTTCCGCAGCAGGCTCGTCCGCAGCAGGCTCCTCGGCAGCCGGCGCTTCCGCGGCGGGCTCGTCCGCAGCGGGCTCGGCCGCAGGCTCCGGCTCTGGCTCCGGTTCGGCGGGGCGCGCCGCCAACGCCGCCTTGTGGTGCGAGATCGCCTTGCGGGCTGCGGTGTCGGCCTTCGGCCGTTCGACCTTGAACTGGTCCCACACCCCCGAGGTCTCGAGGATCTTCTGGATTGCCTCGGTGGGTTGAGCACCATGGCGCAGCCAGTGGAGGGCGCGCTCCTCATCGAACTCGATGAGCGACGGCTCGTCGAGGGGCGAGTAGCGACCCAGGCGCTCGATGATCCGGCCGTCGCGGGGTGACCGCGAGTCGGCCACCACCACCCGGTAGTACGGCTGCTTCTTCTTGCCCACCCTCAGTAGGCGGATCTTGACGGGCACGAGGCTTCCTTCCGGTTTCCAGTGAGAAACATCACGGTGACGAACATTGTGGAGAAACGTCTTGGTGAGAACGCGAGGCTAGGCGCGAGCGGGGCCAGGAGCCTAAGACGGGAGGTCGGAAAAGTCAGTGAGGTCGGGGAGTCCGGGGAGACCCTTCCCACCGCGGCGGCCGCCCTGGCTGACCTGCCGCATCATCTTCTGCATCATTGTGAACTGTTTCAGCAGCGCGTTCACATCCTGGACGCTCGTACCACTCCCGGCCGCCACCCTCTTGCGTCGCGATCCGTTGAGGATCTTGGGGTTCCGACGCTCCTCCTTGGTCATCGAATAGACGATTGCCTCGACCGCTTTGAGCTGGTCGTCGTCGACATCGGCGTCCTTCAGCTCCTTCGGCATGCCGGGCATCATCGAGACGATCGACTTCAACGGACCCATCTTCTTGACCTGCTGCATCTGATCGAGGAAGTCCTCGAGCGTGAACTCGCCCTTGAGGAGCTTCTCCTCGGCCTTCCGGGCGTCGTCCTCATCGAACGCCTCCTCGGCCTTTTCGATCAACGTCAGCACGTCGCCCATCCCGAGAATGCGCGACGCCATGCGGTCGGGGTGGAAGGGCTCGAAGTCGTCGAGCTTCTCGCCGGTACCGGCGAAGAGGATGGGGCGGCCGATGACCTCCTTCACCGAGAGGGCGGCACCGCCGCGGGCGTCGCCGTCGATCTTGGTGAGCACGACCCCGTCGATGGGCACCCGGGCGTGGAAGGCCTCGGCCACGTTGACGGCTTCCTGCCCGGTCATGGCGTCGACCACCAACAACACGTCGTCGGGCTCGGCCACGCGCTGTACGGCCTCCAGCTCCTCCATGAGGGCCTCGTCGATGTGCAGCCGGCCGGCGGTGTCGAGGATCACCACGTCGGCGCCCAAACGGGCCGCCTCTTCTGCTGCTCCTCGCGCGACCTCCACCGGGTCACCCGTCTCCGGAGACGAGGCTGAAAAGACGGGGACGTCGATCTGGCGACCCAACGTGCGGAGCTGGTCGACTGCTGCCGGGCGCTGGAGGTCGGCCCCCACGAGGAGCGGGCGCTTGCCCTCCTTCTGGAGGTGCTTGGCGAGCTTGCCCGCGGCGGTGGTCTTCCCGGAGCCCTGCAGGCCGGCAAGCATGATGACCGTGGGCGGCGGATCGGCCATCCGCAGCTTCCCGGTCTCACCGCCGAGGGTCTCGACCAGCTCCTCGTGGACGATCTTGACCACCTGCTGGCCGGGCGTGAGACTCTCGCGCACCTCGGTGCCGGTGGCCCGGTCCTTGATCCGCTCGATGAAGTTGCGGACGACCTTGACGTTGACGTCGGCTTCGAGGAGGGCGAGTCGAATCTCGCGCGCCACCTCGTCGACATCCGACTCGGAAAGGCGCCCGCGGCTGCGGACCCGGCGGAAGATTCCTTCGAAGCGGTCGGTGAGTGCGTCGAACATGTGCGAACCGAGTGTAGGGAGTTTGCGGGATTACCCCGGGTGCGTGTCGGAGCCGGCGGGCGGGCCCCACGTCTCGGCCCGCTGGCGGTCCCACTC
>CAZTOV010000336.1:0-2308 GCA_964615175.1 uncultured Burkholderiales bacterium | reverse complement strand
ACGGAGGATGCCGATGTCCGAGGCCATCGAAGGACTGCTCGCCGAAGGCCGTACGTTCCCGCCGCCCGCCGCGTTCCAGGAGGCGGCGCTGGTGAACGACGACTCCCTCCACGACGAGGCCGAGGGGGACTTCGAGGCATTCTGGGCCCGACAGGCCGAAGATCTGATCACCTGGTACGAGCCGTGGGACACGGTCCTCGAGTGGGACCTGCCCTACGCCAAGTGGTTCCAGGGTGGGAAGCTCAACGTCTCGTTCAACTGCCTCGATCGCCATGTCGACGCCGGCCACGGCGACCAGGTGGCGTACCACTGGGAGGGCGAGCCCGGCGACACCCGCACCATCACCTACGTCGCGCTTCTCGAGCAGGTCAGCCGGTTCGCCAACGCCCTCAAGGACTTGGGCGTCGAGAAGGGCGACCGGGTCTGCATCTACATGGGCATGGTCCCCGAGCTGCCCGTGGCCATGCTCGCCTGCGCCCGCATCGGCGCGCCCCATTCGGTCGTCTTCGGCGGCTTCTCGGCCGCGGCCCTCCGCGACCGCATCCAGGACGCCGAGGCGAAGGTGCTCATCACCCAGGACGAGTCGCACCGTGGCGGCAACCAGATCCCCCTGAAGGAGTACGCCGACGAGGCGCTCGACGAATGTCCCACCATCGAGCACAACGTCGTCGTGCAGCGCACCGGCGCCGATGTCACGATGGTCGAGGGCCGCGACCTCTGGTACCACGACGTGGTCGACGGTCAGTCCACCGACTGCCCGCCCGAGCCGATGGATGCCGAGGACCTCCTCTACCTGCTCTACACGTCGGGGACCACCGGCAAGCCCAAAGGCATCATGCACACCACCGGGGGTTACCTCACCCAGGTGAGCTTCACCCACCAGTACGTCTTCGACCTCCACCCCGACACCGACGTCTTCTGGTGCGCCGCCGACATCGGTTGGGTGACGGGCCACAGCTACATCGTCTACGGGCCGCTCGCGAACCGGACGACCTCGGTGATGTACGAGGGTGCCCCCAACTTCCCCGACAAGGACCGGTTGTGGGCCATCGTCGAGCAGTACGGGGTGACGATCCTCTACACCGCGCCCACCGCCATCCGCACGTTCATGAAGTGGGGCGAGGAGTACCCCGACAAGCACGACATGAGCAGCCTCCGCCTGCTCGGCACCGTCGGTGAGCCCATCAACCCCGAGGCGTGGGTGTGGTACTGGAAGCACATCGGGGGTGAGCGCTGTCCCGTGGTCGACACGTGGTGGCAGACCGAGACGGGCGGCATCATGATCTCACCGCTGCCCGGCGTCACGACGCTCAAGCCGGGCAGCGCCACCTTCCCCCTGCCGGGGATCGGCGCCGAGATCGTCGACGACCAGGGCGACCCCGTCGATGTTCCCGGCGGCGGGTATCTGGTGCTCACGCGCCCGTGGCCGTCGATGCTGCGCGGCATTTGGGGCGACCCCGAGCGCTACCAGGACACCTACTGGTCGCGCTTCGAGGGCCGGTACTTTGCCGGCGACGGCTGCAAGCGTGACGACGACGGGTACTTCTGGCTCCTCGGCCGGGTCGACGACGTGATGAACGTATCGGGCCACCGCATCTCCACCACCGAGGTGGAGTCGGCGCTGGTCGACCACGACGCCGTCGCCGAAGCCGCGGTGGTCGGCCGGGAGGACGAGACCACCGGTCAGGCCATCGCCGCGTTCGTGATCCTCCGTGGAGGCCACGACCCGTCCGACGATCTCGTCGACGAGCTGCGCGACCACGTGGGACGGGTGATCGGTCCCATCGCCAAGCCCAAGTCGATCCTCTTCACCGAGGACGTGCCCAAGACCCGGTCGGGGAAGATCATGCGCCGACTGCTCCGCGACGTCGCCGAAGACCACGAGCTGGGCGACGTGACGACGCTCGCCGACCCCGGCATCGTCGACTCGATCAAGGAGAAGTACCTCGCCACCGCCCCCACCGGCGACGAGTAGGCCGCCTTCTCCCCGGTTCTTGGTGACGAAAGGCAGAACGATTTCCACCACCGGCACCGAGAACCGGGCCTGGCCGGAGCACTGGACGTGGCGGGACGGGCCCGTGGAGCCCGGCCCGGCGGCCATCGTCGACATCGACGGCGTGCTCTCCGACGCCGCCAACCGTCAGCACTACCTCGAGGCGCCCGGGCCCAACTGGCGGGCCTTCTTCGACGCCTGCGGCGACGACGAGGTGATCGACGAGGTGAGGGTGCTCGTCGACCATCTCGACCGCGGCCTCCACGTGGTGCTGCTCACCGCCCGACCGGCGCGGGTCCACCACCTCACCGAAGC
>CAZTOV010000335.1:0-2312 GCA_964615175.1 uncultured Burkholderiales bacterium | reverse complement strand
GCGGGATCACCGAGGTCCTGCTCGTGTCCGACCCGTTCCACGCCGAGCGCATCGACGAGATCGCCGGTGAGGTGGGTCTCACCGGGTACGTGTCGCCGACGCGATCGAGCCCGATCGGCGGAGCCGAAGAGTGGAGGCGCATGGGCTCCGAGACGTTCAAGGTCGCAGTGGGCCGCTTGATCGGTTTCCGACGCATGATGGACATCAGTGGGAGGGGCCAGGAGCAGACGGGCGCGGCCCGAGCCCCCTTCCTGACGCCCTTGTAGGCTCGCTGCACCCGTCCGAGGAACGAGGAGAAGCACCGTGCACATCGGCCTGAACGCCGAGTCGAACCCCGACAAGCCCGCCATCATCATGGGTGGCAGCGGCGAGGTCGTGACCTTCCGCCAGCTCGACGAACGCTCCAACCGACTTGCCCAGCTCTTCAGGGCCCAGGGCCTCGCGCCCGGCGACCACGTGGCGTTCTGTCTCGAGAACAACGAACGGTTCCACGAGGTCGTGTGGGGCGCCCAGCGGGCCGGGCTCCTCTACACCGCCATCAGCACCCGGCTCACCTCCGAGGAGATCCAGTACATCGTCGAGGACTGCGGCGCCAAGACCTTCATCGCCTCGCACCACCTCGCCGACCGCACCGAGGCGCTCGCCGGGAAGCTCGCCGGCGTCGATTCCTACCTCATGATGGGCGGAGCCGTCGACGGTTACGACAGCTACGAGGAGGCCACCGGAGCGCAGCCGACCGAGCCCATCGCCGATCAGGTCGAGGGCGACGACATGCTCTACTCCTCGGGCACCACCGGGAAGCCCAAAGGGGTCAAGCCCGCCTTCGAGCCCAAGGAGTGGGGGACCCAGCATGCGGTGACCCTGCTGCTCCAGATGCTCTACGGGGCCACCGAGGAGCGCCGCTACCTCTCGCCCGCGCCCCTCTATCACGCCGCCCCGCTGCGGTTCACCCGCGAGTTCCAACGACTCGGCGGCACGGTGGTGGTCATGGAGAAGTTCGACCCGGTCGACTTCCTCCGCCTCGTCGAGGAGCACGAGATCACCCACACCCAGGTCGTCCCGACAATGTTCGTCCGGATGCTGAAGCTGCCCGAGGGGGAGCGCACCAAATTCGACGTCTCGTCGCTCGAGTGCACCATCCACGCCGCCGCTCCCTGCCCGGTGCAGGTCAAGGAGCAGATGATCGAGTGGTGGGGGCCGGTGATCCACGAGTACTACGCGGGCACCGAGGGCAACGGGTTCGTGGCCTGCGACTCCGAGGAGTGGCTCGAGCACAAGGGGACGGTGGGCAAGCCCATCATGGGCACGCTCCACATCTGCGACGACGACACCGGCGAGGAGCTGCGGCCCGGTGAGCCCGGCACCGTCTACTTCGAGCCGCCCGAGTCCGAGGGCGACCCGGCGGTCTTCGAGTACCACAACGACCCCGAGAAGACGAAGAAGTCCCGGCACCCCGAGCACCCCACCTGGTCGACGCTCAACGACGTGGGCTACGTCGACGAGGACGGGTTCCTCTACCTCACCGACCGCAAGGCGTTCATGATCATCACCGGCGGGGTGAACGTGTACCCGCAGGAGGCCGAGAACCTGCTGGTCAACCACGACAAGGTGATGGACGTCGCCGTCTTCGGCATCCCTCACCCCGACTTCGGGGAAGAGGTCAAGGCGGTGGTGCAGCCCATCGACATGGCCGACGCCGGACCGGAGCTGGAGCGGGAACTCATCGCCTTTAGCCGGGAGCACCTCGCCGATGTGAAGTGCCCCCGCTCGGTCGACTTCCAAGAGGAGCTGCCCCGTCACCCGACCGGGAAGCTCTACAAGCGCCTCCTCCGCGACAAGTACTGGGAGGAGCACGAGAGCAAGATCGTCTGAGGCAACCCCGGGTGTGTGAGCAAATGGTGGGGTCATGACCCCACCATTTGCTCACACACCCGCCAGAGAGGAGCCGTGATGGGCACCGGAACCGGCGAGGCGACGGACGGGCGGCGGGTCGCGTACCGCACCTGCCCGCTGTGCGAGGCCACCTGCGGGCTCGAGGTCACCGTCGAAGGCGACGAGGTGGTGCGCATCCGGGGCGACCGCGACGACGTCTTCAGCCACGGCTTCATCTGCCCCAAGGGCTCGACCCTCAAGCAACTCCACCACGACCCCGACATCCTCCGCACCCCCCTGGTGAAGCGCGACGGCGAGTTCGTCGAGGCGACCTGGGACGAGGCGTTCGCCCTCATCGACGAGCGCCTCACCCCGATCCTCGAAGCCAACCGCGACACGGTCGGCGTCTACGTGGGCAACCCGAACGCCCACAACCTCGG
>CAZTOV010000334.1:0-2313 GCA_964615175.1 uncultured Burkholderiales bacterium | reverse complement strand
CTCCTCCAGATCCAGGCCAACACCCCGGCGTCGGCGAACGCCGGGCACTACGCCCGCATCGTCGAAGAGCTGTCGCTCCTCCGCCGCCTCATCGTCGTGGCGGGCGAGATCTCCGAGATGGGGTACCAGCTCCCCGACGATGTGGGAGAGACCCTCGACCTCGCCGAGGCGAAGGTCTTCGAGGTCGCCGAGCGCCGGGTGTCCGACTCGTTGGTCGGGATCCACGACGTCCTCCAGGAGACCCTCGACCAGCTCGAGGCGCTCTACGGCCGCGACGTCAGCGTCACCGGCCTCCCCACCGGCTTCACCGACGTCGACGAGCTGCTCCTCGGCCTCCAGCCGTCGACGCTGGTCGTGGTGGCGGCCCGCCCGGCCGTCGGGAAGACCTCGTTCGCCCTCGGCCTCGCGTCACACGCCGCCCTCGAGACCCGCCGGCCCGTCTTGTTCTTCTCGATGGAGATGGGCCATCTCGAGCTGACGCAGAGACTGTTGTCCTCGGAGGCTCGGGTCGATGCCAAGAAGCTCCGCCGCGGCGACCTCGCCGATGCCGACTGGACCCGCATCGCCCACGCCGTGGGCCGCCTGGGCGAGGCCCCGTTCTTCATCGACGACAACCCGCACTGCACCGTGATGGAGATGCGGGCCAAGGCGCGACGCCTCAAGGCCCGCTTCGGCGACCTCGGGCTGATCGTCGTCGACTACCTCCAGCTCATGTCGTCGCCCGGCCAGCGGCCCGAGAGCCGCCAGGTCGAGGTGTCGGAGCTGTCGCGGGGGCTGAAGATCCTCGCCCGCGAGCTCGAGACCCCGGTGATGGCGCTCTCGCAGCTCAACCGGATGCCCGAGATGCGCCAGGACAAACGGCCCATGCTCGCCGACCTGCGCGAGTCGGGCTGCCTCACCGCCGACACCACGATCGTCCGCGCCGACACCGGCGAGGAGGTGACCCTCGGCCAACTCCTCGCCACCGCCGAGCGCAACATCCCCGTCTTCACGGTCGACGACGACTACCGGATCGTCCGGGGGACGATGACCCACGTCTTCCGCAGCGGCGTCAAGCCCGTGTACCGCCTGCGGCTCGCCTCGGGCATCGAGGTCAAGGCCAGCCCGAATCATCCCTTCCTCACCTTCGACGGCTGGCGGCGCCTCGACCAGCTCGAGCCCGACGAGCGCGTGGCGGTGCCCCGCCGGGTCCCGGCGCCCGAGCAGCCGATCGACTGGCACGACGACCAGGTCGTGATCCTCGCCCACCTGCTGGCGGCCGGCACCTACGCCGTCGACCAGCCGCTCAGTTACACGAGCGGCGACCCCAAGCACGTCGATGTGGTCGAGCGGGCCGCCCGCAGCTTCGGCGTCGAGCCGCGCCGCGTCGTCCGCGGTGACCACGAGCAGCTCTACCTGTCGCCGCCGTACCATCCGTGCGGCTGGCGCGAGAACGCTCTGGTCGACTGGCTCGAGCTGGTGGGTCTCTACGGCCGGCACCAGCGGACGGCGCGGATCCCCCGAGCCGTCTTCGCGCTCCCGACGCGACAGCTCGCGTGTTTCCTCCGGCACCTGTGGGCCGCCGGTGGCCGGGTCACGCCCGGGCCGTCGGTGCCCCGATTCTCCTTCCTCAGCCGGAGCCACGAGCTGGTCGCGGGTCTCCAGCGCCTGCTGGTCCGCTTCGGCGCCCGGAGCCGGATCCGCACGATCGAACACCCCGGCGGCGCCGTCGCCCACGAGCTGCAGGTGCTGGGCGAACGGAGCCGACGGCGGTTCGTCACCCAGATCGGGATGCCCGCGGTCACCGCCGGCGGGGTCCGCGAGACGGCCGTCGACCCGGTCGGAGAGCACGACGTCGGTCCCCGGGACGGTGACAGCGTCGCTCCCCAGCCCACCTACCAGTCGGCCATGGGCTCCACGAGCTACGGCGAGACGCTCCTGGCACCCGAGCCCGAACGGGTGCGGTCGCTCCTCGCCCTGCTCGACGACGACGAGTCGTGCGGGCTCTCGCAGTCCGACCTCTCCTGGGATCGCGTCGAGTCCGTCGAGTACCTGGGCGAGATGAACGTCTACGACGCCACGGTGCCCGGCACCCACAATTTCGTCGCCGACGGCGTCGTCGTGCACAACAGCATCGAGCAAGACGCCGACATCGTCTCCTTCATCTATCGCGACGACGTCTACAACGCCGAGTCCCCCGACCGAGGCACCGCCGAGATCATCGTGGCCAAGCACCGCAACGGACCGACCGGCACCGTCCGACTCGCCTTCCTCGAGCATCTGACGAAGTTCGAGAACATGGCCCGCATGGACGGCGCTCCAGCCCCCGGAGGC
>CAZTOV010000333.1:0-2314 GCA_964615175.1 uncultured Burkholderiales bacterium | reverse complement strand
GCGCGTGACGCGGCCTGTGCCCGCTTTCGCGCGGATCCGGACCTTGTCCGCGTTGCTCATGGCGCCCCGTGCACCTCGTCGGACTTCCTCGATGGGACGGACTGGAAGGGCATCCACAATCCCAGCCTCCCAAAACGAAAGGAAGTCCCGATGCTTCGACTCTACGTTTGGTTGACCGAGCGGGCGCAGGATGAGACCGGCGCGACCGCAGTCGAGTACGGCCTCCTGGCCGCGCTCATTGCCGTGGTGATGGCGGTCGGCGCCGCGTTCCTGGGCAACCAGCTCTCGGCGCTGTTCGACTTCATCGGCGGCAGCCTCTAACCCACGGTGCCGGCGGGCGGGAGGCGTGCGCGACACGCCTCCCGCCCACTCAACCATCGGTGGCCTCACCCATGTTCCTCCCCCATTCACAGGTGCAGTCGATCCACCGGCGCCCCGGTCCGGCCTTTCGGTTCGGGCCGGGGCAGCACCGTGAAGAGCGCGGTGCTGTCGCCGTCGAGCTCGCCTTCGTCCTTCCGATCCTCATCCTCCTCCTCTTCGGGATCGTCGAGTTCTCGATCGCGTACAACCGCACCCAGGCCCTCCACGCCGCCGCCCGCGAGGGCGCCCGGGTCGCCTCCCAGTCCTACGCCACCAAGTCCGATATCGAGAGCCGAGTGACCTCCGCTCTCGAGCCGATCACCTTCTCGTCACCTCCCTCGATCACCATCGACCCCGGCACCAACCAGCCGTGCAACCTCCGCAACGGCGACCCGGTCTCGGTGCAGATCGACGCCTCCGACGAGATCGACATCCCCCTGTGGCCGGGCGGCCCGCTGAGCGTGACCCTCACCGGCAAGGGTGAGTTCCGATGCGAGTGATCGCCCGCATCCGCCGGTTCCGCCGCTTCCGCGCGGGCGACGAGTCGGGCATCACCGCCATGATGACCGTCTTCACCATCGTGGCCCTGTTCGGCGGAGCGGCCATCTCGGTCGACCTCGGCAACCTCTGGTCGAGTCGCCGCAACGTGATCTCGTCCAGCGACGCCACCGCGTTGGCAGTGGCCTCGGATTATGCCGTGGGGAAGCCCGGCTGCAACCTGCCGACCGTCGAGCAGTACGTCACCGCCAACGACGAGGACGCCACGCCGACGTCGTGCCAGCCCGTGGGGGAACCCCGCAAGGGTGGCTACGTCACCGTGGGCGCGGAGACGCCGGTCGACTACGCCTTCGCCGGCGTGCTCGGTTTCTCGGACCGCAACGTCGGTGCGAGTACTGCGGCCGCCTGGGGCATCCCGGCGGCCGTGCGTGGTCTCCGTCCGTTCGGTCTCTGCAAGGACGATCCCAACTTCCAGGCCTGGATCCAGAACCCCGTCGGAGTGACCGAGCCCGCGGTGGTTCCCTACACCAACGACCCCAACGACTGCGGGGGCGCCCCCGGGAACTGGGGGATCATCGACCTCGACAACAGCCTCCCGGTCAGCAACAGCGACGTGAAGCACTGGGTGCGCACGGGCTACTCGGGGGCGGTGCCTCCCGGCCAGATGGTCGGCGACCCGGGCGCGTTCAGCAACGAGCTCGAATCCGCGCTGGCCGACGTCCGTTTCGAGAAGTTCCCCATCCCCGTCTACGACAGGGTCACCGCGGATCAGGGCGGTGGTTCCAACGCCCGTTTCAACGTCATCGGATTCGTCGAGGTCCAGCTCTTCGACTGGCGCACCACCGGCTCGGAGGATCTGCGCTTCCTCGAGATCGCGTTCGTCGAATCCGTCGCCGCCGGCGAGTGCTGCGAGCCCGCCACACCCGATTTTGGCCTCAAGGTCGTGACGATCTGCGACGTGGATCCCGACTTCGACCCCAGCCACTGCACGTCGTAACCAGCACCACCAGTGTCCGCACGAAGGAGGAAGGGCCGTGCGACTTCGTAAAGACAAGTCCGAGAAGCGGGAACAGTCTCGCGAACGCAAGCGCCGGAACGGCAAGGGCAACCGGCGCGTTCGCGGCGCCGTGGCCGCGCTCGTTCTGGCGAGCATCGGGGCCGTGGGCCTCGTCGCCTTCGTCAAGGGCGCTGAAGAACGGGCGTTGGCCGGCGAGAAACTCGTCGATGTCCTGGTCGTGAAGGAGCGCGTCGACGCCGGGACTCCGGCGAGCGAGCTCCAGGACAACCTGGCCGTCGAGGAGGTGCCGGCGAAGGTCCGGGCCGACGAAGCCGTGACCGACCTCGCCGTCATCACCGGTCTCGTCGCCGGCGTCGATCTGCTCCCCGGGGAGCAGATCACCGCCGCCCGGTTCGTGGCGCCCGAGGACTTCACCGGCCGGGCCCGCGCCATCAGCGT
>CAZTOV010000332.1:0-2321 GCA_964615175.1 uncultured Burkholderiales bacterium | reverse complement strand
GTATGGGTTTATAGATAGCAATGCCCAACACAATAATTGTAATTACTATGAATTCCGTAAAAAGCTGAAAGTAGTTGTATAAATATTTTGTGGAAAAAACTTCCGGAACCCTGTTGACGTGGTTTAAAATCGTTGAAACTCCTACTCTGTTGAATTTCCAAAAATCTAAGGAGTAATATTTCTCGAACTGCTTTTTAATAATTTTCATGGACAGGCTTGTTGTAAACTTCAGCTGCTTATATTTTACTCCAAGCATAAACAGGTTTTTGAACAGGAAGAAAGTGAATATGCCCAAAACTGTCGCAAGAAGGAACATCCGCTCTGATTCAAACCCGAAAAAATCATATACCGACTTTATATAATGATTTTCCTGAATTGCAGAATAATCCATTGCAATTTGTAAAACAGGAATGAGTGAAGCCAGCCCGAATACTTCTAAAACGGATGCCGTTAAAAACAGGAACAGAATGAAGACAATACTCCTTTTGTCTTTCTTATCCAGATAAGAATTTAAAATCTGATATGTTTTTTTGGGCTTAACTGAAGCCATATTCCCTGCTTTCCCCGACTGATTAGAAATTGTATAGTAATAACAATCATTTAATTGTAAATGCTACAGATTTTCCTGGCATCTACATTTTGTGTGCGTAACTTTTTTTAGTAATCAATCAATTAATGAGCATTCTAACATAGTAACGTACATTATTTGAGGTTTTCTTAATTTTACATCAACTGATACAAAACCTAATTTACCTACTTCACTATTCAAGAGAGATCAACGTTTAACTCTGTCGTACAACAGAATGGAAGTTGTAATTGTAGCAAGAATTGGCCCGACTACACCGAGAACATCCAAAAAACCAGGGGCTTGCCGAACTTCTATGGTTACGATATCATCGTTAGTCAATCTGAATACTCTCATTTCTCGTGGCACCTCATCGTTAAATCTTAGATGAAACTTCCTCAAATCCATGTTCTGCGTATCAGGATCATACTGAGAAACAGTAATAGTAAGCCTTGATCTCGACCAGGGATTATCTCTGCCAATGTATCGCTGACTGATCGGTCCTCCTGCGTATTGCATGAATTCAGCTAAAGTTGATCCTCTGGGAATCAAATATCGTCCCGGTGTGCGTACGTCTCCCCAAATACTGAGTGTATCCGAAAGTTCTCCAGGCTGGGCAATACGAACCAGGCCTTCACCAGTATCCAACTGGAACTGGGCTTTCAATTCCGAAGTGAATCCCAATGCAAAACTTATAATTAGAACCAAACTATATTTTTTTAACATGTATACCATATTTGATGGTTCAAATATATAATCAAAATCGTAGATATCAGGTATCATAAGCAATCAATATAGTGCAGTAAAATACCCCGGGTATGCAAATATTCTCTAAATGTGAAACCTAATCTATTTTGGGTTAAGCATACAAAATTTATATGAATTTTTCTGTAAGTTATATTTTTGTAATCTCTGTTCGATAAATTTTTGATGCAAAATGTTCTGTCACTAATACACAACAGACAATGAACTACCTCGGGGCAGAGCCCAAGAGGTATCAACTTAGCCCGAATATCTCACAGATAATTTGTTGAAAGGTTTGTAACCAAATAAAATGCAACTATTTGAATCAATGTTTCAAGCTCTAATAATATAACAGAGTGTTTACCGGCCGGGGGCTGACATTACCCATATAATATGTACTGATAAACTTTAAACAATTGTTGCCCATGCCGTTATTGCATTTGTTCATTTTGCCTTGATGCAAAACGAACCAAAAGATCAAGGCGGCGAATTTGTTGGCGGCGGTCGTTGCCGATCTGCTGCATAATTTCAATGGTCCATCAGGCCAGGAATCGGCTTATTACAACCTGAGCCGGTGTGAAATTCTGCTTCCGCAGATCTGCAGACTCCCTCAATCCGCCAACAAATTCGAGGCCCAATGAAAATCAGTTATAATATTTTCAGCCTTTTATAAATTACATGGGTAATGTCAGGGGACACGGCGGGTTTTCTGCTGATAGGGTTTGCATCCGAGTATCTCGCCCGCATGCCCGGCATACCAAAGATACTGCCCCGTCCGTAGTGGCACATCCTGTGTTGATACAGGAGTATAACACGCCGGGCGGCACTGGCTTTTTGACGTACGGGAAAACTGCCCCAGACTTTTGCCCCCTGAATCCGCTCCGGATGGAGCGATATCTTTGTAAAAACGGACGCCTGCCTGTAACCAACCCGCGCGCCGGAGGTGCGCTATCTTGGCGGGGTTCAGGATCATCAACGAACGCAAGGACATGCGCAAGGCCACTACGAACAT
>CAZTOV010000331.1:0-2356 GCA_964615175.1 uncultured Burkholderiales bacterium | reverse complement strand
CACCGCGCCGACGCCGCCCTCCTCTTCACCTGCAACGGCCGGGGCAGCCACCTCTTCGGCGAGCCCGACCACGACGCCGGTCTCGTCGACCAGCTCCTCGGCCCGCTCCCCGTCGCGGGCATGTTCTGCGCCGGCGAGATGGGCCCCGTCGGCAACCGCAACTTCCTCCACGGCTTCACCGCGAGCTTGGCGCTGTTCCGCGGTTGAGCACCGGATTCGCGTCCGCACCGGGAACAACGCGCGCGCGTAACCTCGTTCTTGGAGTGCCGACCACTCGACGAGGATGGGGTTGATGGGCGAGACGCAGGACCGATCCGCGGAACTTGAGGCGCGCGCCGTGAACGTCGTGCGCGGGCTGGCGATGGACGCGCCGCAGCGGGCCCAGGCGGGCCACCCGGGCACCGCCATGGCGTTGGCGCCGCTCGGCCACGTGCTGTGGACGCGGATCATGCGCTACGACGCCGCCGAGCCCGACTGGTTCGACCGCGACCGTTTCATCCTCTCGGCCGGGCACGCCTGCATCCTGCAGTACGCGTTCCTCCATCTCACCGGCTACGGGCTCACCCTCGACGACATCAAGGATTTCCGGCAGTGGGAGTCGCAGACGCCCGGCCACCCCGAGAACTTCGTCACTCCCGGCATCGAGGTCACCACCGGCCCGCTCGGCCAAGGGTTCGCCAACGGCGTGGGCATGGCCATCGCCGAACGGTGGCTGCGCGAGCGCTTCGGCCCGGAGGTCTCCGACCACCGCACCTTCGCCATCTGCTCCGACGGCGACGTCCAGGAGGGCATCAGTCACGAGGCGGCCGCGCTCGCCGGGCACCTCGGCCTCGGGCGGCTCGTCTACGTCTACGACGACAACCACATCACCATCGACGGCCCGGCCGAACTGGCTATGTCCGACGACGTGGGGCTCCGCTTCGAGGCCTACGGCTGGCACGTGATCGACCTCGGTGAGGCCTCGGAGGATCTCGACGCCCTCGAAGGCGCATTGAAGGCGGGCGTCGGTCAGGACGACAAGCCGACGCTCATCATCCTGCGGAGCCACATCGGCTTCCCCGCGCCCAACAAGACCGACGACGCGTCCGCGCACGGTGCGCCGCTCGGCGAGGACGAGGTGGCCGCGGCCAAGGAGATCCTGGGGATGCCGGCGGACGAGGAGTTCTGGGTCCCCGACGACGTCCTCGATTTCTACCGCGAGGCCGGGCGGCGTGGAGCCGAGGTCCGAGCGGCCCAGGAGGAGCGGCTGGCCGCGTGGCGAGACGCGAACCCGCAGCTCGCCGACGAGCTCGACGTGTGCCTCGCCCGGCGCGGGCGCGACGGTTGGGAGCAGAAGCTGCCGTCGTTCGAGGCGGGCGAGAAGCTCGCCACCCGCAAGGCCAACAACCAGGTGCTCGACGCCATGCTCGACGTCGTGCCGGGTCTCATCGGCGGTTCGGCCGACCTGGCGGGCAGCAACGGCGTCGGCATCGACGCACCGTCCCTGACCCGCGACGACTTCTCGGGAAGGGCCATCCACTTCGGTGTCCGCGAGCACGCCATGGGCGGTCTGTCGAACGGCATGGCGCTCCACGGCGGCCTGCTGCCCTTCACCGCCACCTTCCTCATCTTCAGCGATTACCAGCGTCCGAGTGTGCGGCTGGCGGCGCTGTCGAACGCCAAGGTGGCGTTCGTCTACTCACACGACTCGGTCGGCCTCGGCGAGGACGGCCCCACCCACCAACCCATCGAACACCTGATGTCGCTCCGGGCCATGCCGAACCTCAAGGTGGTGCGCCCCGCCGACGCCAACGAGGTGGTCCATGCCTGGCGGCTGCACGTCGAGGGTGACGGGCCCACCGCCATCGTGACCACCCGCCAGGGAGTCCCCATCCTCGAGGGCACCCCCGACCGCGCCGCCGACGGCGTCTTCCAGGGCGCCTACACCCTCGTCGACGAGTCGGGTGCCGATCCCGACGTGGTGCTCATCGGCACCGGTTCCGAGGTCCAGGTGTGCGTCGAGGCCCGCGAGTCGCTCGAAGCCGACGGCCTGTCGGTCCGGGTCGTGTCGATGCCCTGCTGGGAGCAGTTCGAAGCCCAGTCCCAGGACGTCCGCGATGCGGTCCTCCCCCCGGGCGTGCCGACCCTGGCCGTCGAAGCCGGGGCGAGCCTGGGTTGGGAGCGCTGGGCCGACGCATCGGTGTCGATCGACCGGTTCGGCGCGTCGGCCCCCGGCGACGAGGTGCTGCGCAACCTCGGGATCCACGCCACGCATGCCGTGGAGCGAGTTCGGGAACTCTTGGGATGAGGCACGCAAGACGAGGAGTCACGCCGTGAGCAACGCCATCGCACGCCTGAACGAGTTCGGGCAGGCACC
>CAZTOV010000330.1:0-2363 GCA_964615175.1 uncultured Burkholderiales bacterium | reverse complement strand
GCTGCTGCATCGACATCTGCTGGCTGAAGATCGTCGCCTGGATTCCGTGGAAGAGTCCCTCGAGCCAGCCGACGAGCTGGGCCTGGGCGATCCGCAGTTCCGACTCGGAGGGCGTCTCCTCGGTGAAGGGCAGGACGACCTCGTCCAGCTCGGCCTTGAGATCCTCGGAGAGAACCTCTTCGAGCTCGGTGAGCGACCGCTCGTGGATCGTGCGGAGCAGGCGGCGTCCGGCGTCGTCGAGCGGCGCACGGCGGACTTCCTCGAGCATGTTCCGGACCATCGAGGCGATGCGGATGAGCTTCGACGGCCGCGTGACCGACTCGTCGACCTCCTCGCCGTCCTGCGACGGGATATCGACCAGCTCGAACTCGGCGCGTTCGGGCGTCGCGTCGGACGCGGTCTCACTGGTGTCAGGTGTGGGGGTGTCGTCGCTCAAACCAACTCCTTACGGCTCGACATCTACGAGGATACGACGCTCGCCCGCTTCTCTCCTCTCGTCGTGCGGATCCGGAGGCGCTCCCCCTCGGTCGCGCCTCGATCCGCCCACCTATCGGTCGGTGCCACCAGTCGCTCCCTCGGAGCAGGTCCATCATGACTCGCGCGACGTCCGTTCACGCATGTCGGGCGGTGCCATGCCCTCCTTCCCCTCGGTGCGGGGGCCGGGGACCTGGCGGAACGCGTAGGGCTCGGGATCGCGTCCGGGCTGCACCGGCCAGCACTCGCCGGTCCCGTCGCCCTCGACGACTTTCATCACGGCGTCGGCGATGTCGGCCGGCTCGAGCAGCGGGAACCCCGCCTCTTCGAGGGCCTTGGCGCCGTCGCCGACGAGGGGGGTCCGCACGATCCCGGGGTTCACCGAGTTGATGCGGATGCCCAGGGGCGTGAGGTGCTCGGGGAGGCTCCGCACGTACCCGACGACCGCGTGCTTGGTGAGCGTGTAGAGCGGGTCGACGGCGAAGCCGACCAGGCCGGCCAGCGAGGCGGTGGCCACGATGCAGCCGCCGTCCGACTGTTGCATCGCCGGGATCACGGCCCGGACGCCGTAGACGACACCGTCGACGTTCACCCGCATGATGCGGCGGTACTGCTCCTCGGTGAACGTCGCCGGTCCGGCATCGGGAGCGGTGACACCGGCGTTCAGGTGCGCCACGTCGAGGCGGCCGAACTCCTTGAGACACGTGTCGACCATTCGCTGGTTGTCGTCGGGATCACCGACGTCGGCCTGTACGAACGCTCCGTCGAGCGCGTCCGCGACCGCCTGGCCGTCTCCCGTGAGGTCGACGACGCACACGCGGGCTCCCTCGGCGGCGAACCGCCGGGCCGTCGCCTCCCCGATCCCCGACGCCGCGCCCGTGACCAGTGCCACCTTGCCGTCCAATGCGCCCACCGTGGGCTCCTCCCTGTTGCCGTCTCTCCGCGATGATGGGCCTGTGACCGACCCCCGTGTCGAAGAGATCATGGCGCGTTTCGTCGAGGCGGGCGGCCGCCGGACCGCCACCCGCCAGGCGATCGTCGAGGCGATCGTCGACGCCGGGGGTCACGTGACGGCCGACAATGTGGCCGAGGCCGTCACCGAACGCTTTCCGTCGGTGAACCTCTCGACCGTCTACCGGACGCTCGAGGCGCTCGAGGACCTCGAGGTCCTCGACCACGTCCACCTCGGTCACGGACGGGCCACCTACCACCTCACCGAGCACGGTCATCAGCACCTGTACTGCGAACGGTGTGAGCGGGTGGAGGCGCTTCCCGTCGAGAAGCTCGAGGGCCTCCGTGGGCTGCTCGACGAGGAGTACGGGTTCCGACTCGACGACCGTCACTTCGCCCTCGTGGGGCTCTGCCGCCGGTGCCGGCAGCAGGGCGACTGAGCGGCGCGACCTTGTTGCAAGTAGTTCGCAAGAACGATCGCTCTTCGGTAGGGTGAACCTATGGAATGGGGCGCTCTGACGGCTGCGTTCACCCTCGGCCTGCGTCACGGCTGGGACTGGGACCACGTCGCCGCCATCACCGACATCACCTCGTCGCAGACCGGCGACGACGCCACCCGACGCTCGATGGTGTTCTCGACCCTCTACATCGTCGGGCACGCGGTCGTGGTGACCGCGTTCGGCGTGATCGCCATCGCGGCGGGTTCGACCATCCCCGGGTGGCTCGACGGTGCCATGGGCCGGGTGATCGGGGCGACGCTCCTCGCCCTCGGCGTCTATGTGATCGTCTCGCTCATCCGGCACGGTCGGCAGGCCCGGATGCGGAGTCGGTGGATGCTGGCGTTCGCCGGAGTCCGCAAGGCTGTCGCCTGGGCTCGACGTCGGGGCGGCTGGACACCCGAGCCGGTGGTGGTCGAGCACGATCACGAGCACGAACCC
>CAZTOV010000329.1:0-2363 GCA_964615175.1 uncultured Burkholderiales bacterium | reverse complement strand
ATCACCGCGCTGGTGATCAACCTCCGCCTCATCATGTACTCGGCGTCGCTGGCGCCCCACTTCGCGGCCAAGCCGCTGCGCCAACGCCTGTTCGGCGGGTACCTGCTCACCGACCAGGCGTACGCCATCACCATCGCCCGCCTCGGACGCGAACCACGATTCGCCCACTGGTTCCCGTACTACGTGGGTGCCGGCGCCGCGTTGTGGGTGACATGGCAGACCACGACCATCCTCGGCGTCTTCGTGGGCGACGCGGTCCCCGAGTCCGTGCCCCTCGACTTCGCGGTCCCCATGGCCTTCCTGGCTCTCCTCGCGCCCGCCATCACCGACCGGCCGACGCTCACCGCCGCGGTCGTGGCCGCGGCGGTGGCCACCCTGGCGGCCCCGCTCCCGGCGAATCTCGGGATGATGCTGGGTGCCCTGAGCGGCATCGCGGTCGGCTTCCTCCACGCGCTCCGGAAGTCGGGCCGATGAGCGCCACGGCGACCGCCTGGGTCGTGATCGTGGGGGCGGGACTGGGTACCTACACCATCCGCGTCACGCTCCTCGCCGTGGCGCACCGGTTCGGCGACGTGCCGCCGCGGGTCGCTGAAGTGCTGCGGATGATCCCGCCGGCGGCCCTCGCTGCACTCACCGTCCCGGCGGTGCTCCGACCCGACGGCGGCGCCATCGATCTCGTCGACGCCCGCTTCGTGGCCGCGGTGGTGGCCGGAATCGTGGCCTGGCGCACCAAGAGCCTGCTGTGGACCACCGTCGTCGGGCTGACGCTCGCCACGGTGCTCTCGCAGATCGGCTGATCCGGTCAGAGCCAGCCGCGGTGCCGGAAGAGGATGAACAGACCCGCCGACATGAGCAGCATCAGGGCGACAGCGCCGAGGAAGCCGTACCGGAACTCGGCGGCGGGAATGTGTGCGAAGTTCATGCCGTAGATGCTCCCGAGCACGGTGGGCCCGGCGGCGATCGCCACCCACGCCGAGATCTTGCGCATGTCGGCGTTCTGCTGGATGCCGATCTGGGTGAGGCTCGCCTGGAGCACGCTGGTGAGGCGGTCGCGGAGACCCTCGACATGCTGGTTGACCCGCATCAGGTGGTCGTGGACGTCGCGGTAGTACTCGTCGGTGGTCTCGTTCACGAAAGGAACCTGCCGACCGGCCATTCGCTCGAGCATCAGCCCCAGCGGATGGGTCGCCTGGTGGAACTCGAGCACCTCGCGCCTGAGGAAGTAGATGCGTTCGACCGGGTTCGACCGGGGCCCCGAGAACACGTCGGCCTCGACCTCCTCGACGTCCTGTTCGAGGCCGGCCACCACCGGAAAGTACCCGTCGACGATGTGATCGAGGATGCCGTGGACGACGGCACCGGGACCGTGCACGAGGAGATCGGGGCGCTGCTCGAGCCGTTGCCGGACCGCGGCGAGTGGGGTGGCGCTGCCGTGGCGCACCGCGACCACGAAGCCCTCGCCGACGAAGATCAGGATCTCCCCGAGTTCGATGCTCTCCGACGGGTCGTCGTAGCGGGCGGGCTTGAGCACGAGGAGGAAGGTGTCCTCGTAGGGCTCCAACTTGGGCCGCTGGTGCGCCTTGATCGCATCCTCGACGGCCAGTTCGTGGAGGTCGAACTCGTGGCGGACCGACTCGAACTCCTCCTCGGTGGGCTCGAACAGGCCGATCCACACGAAGGTGTCGTCCGAACGGCTTCGGTGGTAGGCGTCCTCGAGGGAGAGCGACCCGGGGATGCGCTCCCCGTCGACGTAGACGGCGAGATCGACGATCACGACCGCGATCGTTTCACAGGCGCGTGCGAAGATCGGGGTTCATGGATCCCATCCAGCTCATTCGCAACTGGCAGGCACTCGGTGAGGCCCGCTCGCTGGGCGGTCACGAGATCTTCGTCGTCGACGTTCCGGCCGACGACGAGCAGGGAAAACCCCCGCTGTTGATCCTGCACGGGTTCCCGACGTCGTCGATCGACTACGCGGCCACCCTGCCGGCCCTCCGCCGCCGGCGCAGGGTGGTGGTCTTCGACATGTTGGGGTACGGCCTCTCCGCCAAGCCGGACCGCCGGTACTCCCTGTTCGAGCAGGCCGATCTCGTGAGCGACGTGGCCGGCGAACTCGGCCTCGACCGGGTCGACCTCCTCACCCACGACATGGGTGATTCGGTCGGGGGAGAGGTGCTCGCCCGGTCCATCGACGGATCGCTCCCGTTCGAGATCGAGCGGCGGGTCATCACCAACGGGTCGATCTACATCGGGATGGCGGTGTTCACCGACGGCCAGAAGATGCTGCTCGACCTTCCCGACGAGAAGCTCGACGGCAACCTCGGGTTCGACCCGTCCGGGGTCACCGAAGGACTGCGTGCCAC
>CAZTOV010000328.1:0-2382 GCA_964615175.1 uncultured Burkholderiales bacterium | reverse complement strand
TGATCGGCCTGGGTGGCCAGTGACTGGCCGCAGGCAGGGCAGAACCGGGCCTCGGCAGGCGCTTCGGTACCGCACGACGGACAAGTCATTCCGTGAGGATACCGGCGCTCCCCCGACACTCCCCGCGGGACCCCCCTGCACCGTGACCGCCGTCACGACGCACGGTGTCCCCCCGGTGGGTGTCGTAGGGTGCGGAGCGTGTCGGACGCGTTCATCCGCGAGTACGTCGCCGGTTTGCCGGTCCCGGAGTTCGACAACCCCGCGTTCAACGCCGCGCCTCCGCTTGCCGACGCCACGGTCGCGATCGTGACCACCGCCGGGCTCGTGCATCCAGGCGACCCGCCCTGGAAGGCGGGTGACGAGAGCTTCCGGGTCTTCGACGCATCCGACCGCGACCTCACCCTGGGCCACTTCAGTCCCAACTTCGACAAGACGGGGATCATGCTCGACCTCAACGTCGCCTTCCCGGCCGACCGGCTCGACGAGATGGCCGACGAGGGGGCGATCGGCGCGGTCGGGTCTCACCACATCTCGTTCATGGGGGCACTCGACGAGACCCTCTCCACGATCCGACTCGACACCGGTCCGGCGGCCGCCAAGCGACTTCGCGACGACGGCGTCGACGTGGTCCTCCTCACGCCGATCTGACCGTTCTGCACGCGCACGGTCGGTGCGCTGGCGCACATCTTGGAGGCCGAGGGGCTCTGCACGATCGCCTTGTCGCTCGTACGAGAACACACCGAGGCCATGCGGCCACCCCGGGCCCTCCAATGCGACTTCCCCCTCGGGCGCCCGCTGGGGAAGCCCAACGACCCCGCGTTCCAGCGGCGTGTCCTCGACGCCGCCTTTGCCCTGCTCGAGCACGAGGAGGGCCCGGTGCTCGAGACGTTCCCCGAGACCATCGAAGACCGAGCGGAGATGCCCGCCTCGTGCCCGCTCCCGCCTCGACACGACCCTGATCTGCACCCCGCGGTCGACGAAGCGCAAGCGCTCCGTCCCGCTTACGACCGCAGCGTCGCGGAACGCGACGGGCGAACCCTGGTCGGTCGCGTCGTCGGTCCGGACGATGTCCCCGACGCCGTGGCCGCGTTCGCCCGCGTCGCCGACGGCACGCCGTGGAAGGACGCGGGCATCCCCGGAAACCCGATCCAGGTCGCCCACGACATCCGCTCGTACTACGAGGAGGCCGCGCTCGCGCTCGCCGACCACGTGCCCGAGGCGCGAGCAACCGAGTCGTGGTTCTTCCAGGTCACCGAAGCCGGCAAGGCGGTGGGCCGGGCCCAGCAGGCCATGTCGGCAGGCGACAGCGCCTACGCCGGCGCCTTCTATCTCCGCCCCGCCACCCAACCCCCACCGCCCGAAGGCTGACCCCGCCCTGTTCTTGACTGTGAATTGCCCGCTGAGCGGGCAATTCACAGTCAAGAACCGGGCGGTGAGCGCACACCACATACGATCGGCGGTGTGGGAGAGACCGTCGAGTTCCTGACCCGGGCGTGGGGCCGGGCCCTGGAGGACGCCGCCAACGACTCTCCGGCGTTCCGTGACGCCTGCCGGGGCGTGGGCCTCACGATCCGCCAGGAGATCCTGGCCACCGAGGGCGGCGACGAGGTCGTGGCGGCGTACACCCTCGGCTTCCACGACGGCGAGCTGTCGGTGACGTGGGACTCGGGTGACGACGCCGACGTGACCTTCGTGCAGAGTCGCGACGCCGCCGAGGCCATCGGCCGGGGCGACCTGAACGCCCAGCAGGCGTTCGTGCTGGGCAAGCTTCGTGTGCGCGGCGACCTCGAGCGCCTCACCTCGGTGCGCGAGGCGTTTTCGCAGCTCGAGGACGTCTTCGCCGACGTCCGGTCTCGCACCCGCTACGACGACTCCTGACGTGCGCGTCACGCGATCGCTCGCCGGCGGCGAGGTCCACGCCCTCAGGTGGGATGGCGCCGACGACGCGGTCCCGATCCTGCTCGTTCCGGGGCTCGGCGGGAGCAGCGTCGACTGGCAACCACTCGGCGAACTCCTCGCCGCCGAAGCGGAGGGCACGGTCACGGCCCTCGACCTCCCCGGCTTCGGGCGCAGCCGGCTCCGTCAGGGTCGCGCCGGACTCGATCGCTTCACGACGGTCGTGGCCTCCGCCCTCGACGAATGCGGGCCCGCCGTCGTGGTCGGCAACTCGATGGGCGGTCTCATCGGGCTCCGCGTGGCGCACGAGCATCCCGAACTCGTCACCCGCCTCGTCCTCGCCAACCCCGCGCTGCCCGCGCACCGCCCCAACCTGCGGTCGGCGCTGGCGTCCCTCCCCTTCCTCGTCGGGACCCTGCCGGTGGTCGGGCCCCGCGTGTTGCGCATCCGCAAGCGGCTCCTGGGCGCCGAGCGCTACGTCGCCCA
>CAZTOV010000327.1:0-2383 GCA_964615175.1 uncultured Burkholderiales bacterium | reverse complement strand
CCTGGCTGCTCCGCAGCCGGGGCGCTCGGCCCCCGCTCGGCTTCGCCTCACTCATCAGCGGAATGCTCGCTCGTCGTAGGGAGTCAGGTCATCCTCGGTGGGTCCGAGCAGGCGGTTGGCGAGGGGGAACACCGCCAGTGCCAGCACCGCGTCGTACAGCGCCCGGACGGGCACGATGACGAAGGTGCGGGGCGCGAACAGGTGCTCCTGGCCCAGGATGAGCGCGGTGACGACGAAGATCAAGCCGCCCCCCAACGACGCCGAGCCTCCGATCGCGGGCGAGAGCCACCACGCCGATCGCAGCACGCCCGTCTGGAGGAGACCGACGCCGTAGCCCACCACCGAGTACGCCAGCGCCGAGAGACCCACCGGCACCTCGAGGAACAGGTCGACCAGCACCCCGGCGACGAACCCGAAGACGGCACCTGCGTCGGGCCCTTCCCGAACCGCGACGGCTGCCACGGCGACGATCATGACGTCGGGGACGACGCCGAAGAGACGCACATGGGGAAAGAAGGCGAGCTGCGCCAGCAGCACGGTCGTCAGGAGGGCAACCTGTCCGAGACGGTGGCGGAGCGGGTTCACGAGCCACCCTCCGCGTCGGAGTCGGTCTGGGGCTCACTCTCGGCAGGCGGGGTCTGGGGCAGGTCCTCGATGGGCTCGACGGGCTCATCGGATCCGGCATCGAGCGGCTCGCGGTCACCCTCCCAGAGCAGCACCTGCACGAACTCCAGCCGTTCCATGTCGGCGAGCGGCTCAACCCGGAGATCCTTCTGGAGCGCGCCCCGGCGGGTGCTCACGGAGGCCACGATCCCGACGGGGATCCCCGGCGGGAAGCGGGCGCCCTGGAGCCCCGAAGTCACCACCAGCTCGTCCTCACTCACCGTCGTGTCGGGATCGATCAGATCGACCTCCAGGACGTCGCGACCGGCGAGACCCTGGGTCACGCCGGTTTCTCCCGACGAGGCGAGGCGGATCCCCGCCGCCATGCGCGGGTCGGTGAGCAGGAGCACCTTCGCCCGGGTCTGGGACACCTCGACCACCCGACCCACGAGCCCCCGACCGCTCACCACCGGCATGTCCTCCCGGATCCCGTCGCTGGTGCCACGGTCGATCGTCACGCTCCACTCGAAGTTGCCGGGGGAGAACGAGACCACGCTCGCAGCCACCCGGTCGATCTCGTCCACGAAGTCCAGCTCGAGCTGGTCGCGGAGGACCCGGTTCTCGCGGTCGAGGCCCCGGAGACGAGCCAGCTCCCCCTCGGCCTCCTCCAGGCGTTGGCGCAGCTCGGCGTTGGCGTCCTTGAGCGAACCGGCGCGGGAGATGCCGTCGATGAAGTCGCCCAAGGGCCGGAACACGGTGTCGGCCACGGATTCGATGGGGGCGAAGGCATCGTGCGCGACCCGGCGGGCCAGACCCACCGGACCGCCCCCGCCGCCCCGCAGGTCAAGGGTGATGAGGGTGATCGAGGTGAGCACGAGCAGCACCAGCACACTCCGCCGCTGGCTTCGTCGATAGACGGCCACGAGCTCGGTCTCCGGGAGGTGTCGGGTCTACGGGTGTGACGAGGAGATCAGGACCGCCTTCAGTGCCTCGAACTCCTCGAGACATTGCCCCGACCCGATGGCCACCGAGTACAACGGGTTCTCGGCGAGCACGATGGGCATCCCGGTCTCCGCTTCGAGTCGGGCGTCGAGACCGTGGAGCAGAGCACCACCACCGGTGATCACCATGCCCTTCTCCATGATGTCGGCGGCGAGTTCGGGCGGGGTGTTGTCGAGCGTGACCTTGACCGCGTCCACAACAGCTTGCACCGGTTCCTCGATGGCTTCGCGGACCTCGGCCGTCGACACGACGACGGTCTTGGGAAGTCCGGTCACGAGGTCGCGGCCACGGATCTCCGCATACACCTCTTGTTCGAGGGGGTAGGCACTTCCCAAGGCGATCTTGATCTCCTCGGCGGTGCGCTCACCGAGGGCCAGCGAGAACTCCTTCTTCACGAAGTTCACGATGGCCTCGTCGAGCTCGTCACCGCCGATGCGGATGGACTGGCTGGTCACGATGCCGCCCAGCGAGATGACCGCCACCTCGGTGGTGCCGCCACCGATGTCGACGATCATGTTGCCGGCCGGTTCGTGCACGGGGAGCCCCGAACCGATGGCGGCGGCCATGGGCTCCTCGATGATGTAGGCAGGCTTGCGGGCACCGGCGTACTCGGCGGCTTCCTGCACGGCACGCTGCTCGACCCCGGTGATGCCCGACGGGACGCAGATGACCATGCGGGGCTTCGCCCAACGACTCTGGTGCACCTTCTGGATGAAGTAGCGGAGCATCTTCTCGCAGATCTCGAAGTCGGCGATCACGCCGTCCTTCAGCGGCCGGA
>CAZTOV010000326.1:0-2390 GCA_964615175.1 uncultured Burkholderiales bacterium | reverse complement strand
GGCGGCCCGCCAGGTGCACTCGCACCTCGAGAAGCTCCAGGCCGAGGGCAAGGCCGAGGGCGACGGTTTCGAGTCGACCTGGGACGCCGCGTAGCCGGTCTCGTCGTCGCAGGATGCGTCCACTCAGCGAGGCCGGGCGCGACGCTGTGAGCGGTTCCTGCGCGCTCGGCGCGCGAATCACCCGCTCTCCCACCAAAGCGGGCAGGGATCTGCCTGCGGGCGGCGAAGGTTGAAGCACCGGAATATCGGGCATACGGGCATACACGTCGGGCACCAGGACGGCGAGGGAGAAAGGGGGAGGGCCATCACCGAGCGCACCGGACGCCGGATCCTCGGGGTCGACGAGGCGGCCGAGTTCCTTGGCCTGCCCGCCGAGGCCCTGCTCGCGATGGTCGACTCCGGCTATCTGAACCCGATGGCGCCCGCCGACGTCACCTCCGAGGCCGGTGAGACGCTCGGCCCCCACTTCGCCGTCTCCGACCTCAAGGGGTTCCAGGCCCGCAACGTCAACGCCGACGAGATGTTGACCGAGGAGCTGGGGGCCGATCCGCGAGCCCTTCTCGACGCTCTCGACGGACGCAGCGACGAGATGGCGCGGCGGGCCTTCGACATCTTTCAGGCCACGTTCCCCGAAGCGCGGAGCTGGCCGCTCGACGAGCAGGCCCGCTTCATCGACCAGGCCCGTAAGCGCTTCGAGGCGATCCTCGCCGTCACCGGTCAGGGCGAAGAGGTGGACGAGGCGCTGATCTCCGATCTCGAAGCGGTCGGCGCTGGCGCGGCGTGGGCCGGCAGCCCCCTCCCGCAGCTCCTGGTGGTGCTGCGGATCTCACGCGACCTCGTGGTCCAGACCGCGGTGGAGATCGCCGAGGAGAGCGGGCAGCACTGGGGTCTCGCCCTGTCCCTCCTCCTCACCCGGGTGCTGCCCGCCATCGACCGGCTCACCGACGCGCTCGCCCGCGGCTACTGGGCGGCGGTCCTCGGCCGCGAGGAGGAGCTCCGCGAGCGCATGGAGAGCCTCGTCGAGCACGCGTCCGACGGCGTGTACGAGATCGATCTCGACGGCCGGGTCACCTTCGCCAACGCGTCGTTCGCCGCCATCGTGGGCCGGTCGATCGAGCAGCTCGAGGGGGAGCCGCTCTCGGAGACGATGCTGGCGCCGCCCGGCAAGATCGAGCAGCTCATGAGCGAGCCCGCCGACTCGCTCGACGACAGCCGCCAACTCGAGATCGAGATCGTCCGGCCCGACGGCGTTCGCCGTCTGCTGCTGGCCACGACGTTCCCCCGCCGCAGCGAGGGGGCCACCGTCGGATACCAGGGGATCGTGCGCGACGTCACCGCTGAACGTGAGCTGGAACAAGCCCGCAACCAATTCCTCGCCCTGATCACCAACGACCTCCGCAGCCCCTTGTCGAGCATGCTGAGCCACGGGGTCACCCTCCAGACCCAGGCCGACAGCCTCTCGATCGCTCGGCTCCGCACGATCGGGCGTTCCGTTCACCGCCAGGCCGAACGCATGGCTCGGCTCGCCGATGACCTCCACGACGTGGCCGAACTGTCCAACCGGACCCTCACCCTCGGGCTTCGCCGCGTCGAGCTGACCGAGGTGATCGACGCGGTCGCCGACGGGGTGCACGATCCGTTCCATCTCGAACTCGACGTCCCCGCGGGGCTCGCCGTCACCGCCGACGGCCGACGGCTCGAGCAGGTGTTCGCCAATCTGGTCGAGAACGGGCTGCGCCACGGCGAGCCACCGGTCCGAGTGAGCGCGCGACGATCCGGCGACGAGGTACAGATCTCGGTGGTCGACCACGGTCGGGGCGTTCCCGAGAACGTGGTGCCCAGCCTCTTCTCCACCCTTCAGACACTCGCCCGTGACGACCGCGACCCCGAGTCCGGCACCGGCATGGGTCTGTTCCTCGTGAAGGGGCTCGTCGAGGGGATGGGTGGGCGGGTCGAATACCGCTCGGCCGACGCCGGTGGCGCCGAGTTCGTGGTCACCCTTCCCGCCTCCGACTAGACCCTGTGCGCGTGTTTGGTGGCGGAATCCGCCACCAAACACGCGCACAGGGTCGGGGATGCAGGATCGGCGGGGCGCCGTTACCCTTGACCACCCGGTCAGTTTCCAGATCGTTCGAGGAGGGCCGACACGTGGCCGATTACCAGTTGTTCATCAACGGCGAGTGGACCGAGGCCGAGGGTGGCGAGACGTTCGCCACCACCGACCCCGCCACGGGCGAGGAAATCGCCCAGGTTGCCCAGGCGAGCCGCGGCGACGCTCAGCGCGCCGTCCAAGCCGCCCGCACTGCCTTCGACGACGGCCCTTGGCCCAAGATGGGCGGTGAGGAACGGGCCAAGTTCCTCGACACCATCGCCGAGCTGATCGGCTCCAA
>CAZTOV010000325.1:0-2394 GCA_964615175.1 uncultured Burkholderiales bacterium | reverse complement strand
CGCAACGTCATCGGCCTCGGGATGGGCGGCCCCGTGGTGCTCGCCCACGGCAGCGAGGAGCAGCAGGAACGCTGGCTCCGCCCGCTCTTCACCTGTGAGGAGATCTGGTGTCAGCTCTTCTCGGAGCCCGGGGCCGGCTCCGACGTCGCCGGGCTCGCTACCCGCGCGGTGCAGGACGGGGAGGAGTGGATCGTCAACGGGCAGAAGGTCTGGACCACCCTGGCGCACACCTCCAAGTGGGGCATGCTCGTGGCCCGCACCGATCCCGACGTCCCCAAGCACCGCGGCATGACCTACTTCGTCGTCGACATGGAGGGCGACGGGGTCGAGGTGCGGCCCCTCCGCCAGATCACCGGTGAAGCCGAGTTCAACGAGGTGTACTTCACCGACGCCCGGGTCCCCGACGGGAACCGCCTCGGCGGGGTCGGCGAGGGCTGGAACGTCGCCATCACCACCCTGATGAACGAACGCACGGCGCTCGGCGGCGACGGGTCGTCTCGCAGCGGCGGGGGCCCGGTGTCGGTGGCGCTGCAGACGTGGAAGGAGTACGAGCGCGACGACCCGGTGCTGAAGCAGCGGCTGATGGACCTCTACGTGGAGTCGGAAGTGTTGCGGCTCACCTCGATACGGGCGTCCGCCAATCGGCGGGCCGGGACGCCGGGCCCCGAGGGCTCGACCGGCAAGCTCGCCTTCGCCGAGCACCACCAACGGATCCGCGAGCTGATCGTCGACATCATGGGCGCCGACGCGATGCTCTATCCCGACGGCGGCTACGAGATGATTCGCCCCGAGGAGGCCAGCTACGACGCCGGCGGCGATCCCCGCAAGGCGTTCCTCCGCTCCCGGGCCAACACCATCGAGGGCGGGACGTCCGAGATCATGCGGAACATCCTCGGCGAGCGAGTGCTCGGCCTCCCCGGCGAGCCGCGCTCCGACAAGGACAGGCCCTGGTCGGAGGTTCCCCGCAGCTGAGGCGTCACCCGTGCTGAGGGAGTCGATCCGAGGCGCTGCCCGGCGGTTCGGCGATCGCGCCTTCCTGATCGATCCTTCCGGTCGGCCCTGGTCGTATGCCGAGATCGACCGGCTCTCCGACGAGGTCGCCGTGGGGATGAGTCGGGCCGGGGTGTCGGAGGGCGACGTGGTTTCCCTTGTCCTCCCGTCGGTCCCGGCGTACGTGGTGGCATACCTCGCCGCGGCCAAGCTCGGCGCGGCGGTCGCGGGCGTGAACCCGCGCCTGAGCGACGACGAGCGCTCTCACCTCGTCGAAATGGTGGAGCCGGCGCTGGTGGTCGAGTCGCCCGAACAGGTGCACGACCTGCGGGTGACGGGTGAAGCGCCGGCGCCGCTCGAGCCCGATCCTGAGCGCGTGGTCGCCATCGTCTTCACGTCGGGGACCACCGGGACGCCGAAGGGGGCGGTCTTCGACGAGGCCCGCATCCGCGCGGTCTGCGACGTCGACGTCGGCCTCGACACATGGGACGGCGGTGGGCCCATGCTGGCCTCCACCGAGTTCGCCCACATCGGCTTCATGACCAAGCTCGCCTGGTACATCCGGCTCGGGACGACCCAGCTCCTGATGGAGCGGTGGCGGGCCGGCGACGCCCTGCGCCTCGCCGCCGAGCACCGGATGGCCGCCATGGGAGGGGTGCCGCCGCAGTTCGCGCTCATGCTCCGTTCACCCGTGTTCGACGAGGTCGACCTCACGTCCGTCGAGACGGTCGTCCTCGGCGCGGCGCCGGCTTCGCCCGCGTTGCGGGCCGAGATCATGGATCGGTTCGGTGGCCGGCTGTCGGTCCGCTACTCGTCGACGGAGTCGGGCGGCGCCGGCACCGGCACCGCCTTCGACGCTCCCGAACACGAGACGCTCCACACCGAGGGCCGGCCCCGGGGCCCCATCGAGCTGTCGATCCGCGACGACGAGGGGAACGAGCTGCCCACCGGCGAGGTCGGCGAGGTCTGTCTGAAGACGCCCACCGCCATGGTCGGCTACTGGCGCGACCCGGAGGCCACCGCGGTGGTGTTCTGGTCCGACGGCGTCCTCCGCACCGGCGACCTCGGGCGCGTCGACGAGGCGGGTTGTCTGGTGATGGCCGGCCGGAGCAAGGAGATGTACGTGCGGGGCGGCTACAACGTGTTCCCCCAGGAGGTCGAGCGGGTGTTGGTCGACCATCCGGCGGTCCACGAGGTGGCCGTGGTGCCCAGGCCCGACGACGTGATGGGCGAGATCGGTGTGGCGGTGGTGGTCCCCGCCGCCGACCCCCCGAGCCTCGAGGCGTTATGCGAATTCGGCGGCGAACGCCTCGCCAGGTACAAGCTGCCCGAAGCCATGGTCACCACCGACGCCCTCCCCCTCAACCCCACCCACAAGCTCGACCGCCGAGCCCTCCAAGCCCT
>CAZTOV010000324.1:0-2398 GCA_964615175.1 uncultured Burkholderiales bacterium | reverse complement strand
AGGTGGCTCGGCTCGCTCCCGGCGACGGCGCCCTGGTGTTCGAGGTGGGTGTGGGCGAACACGATCAGGATGCCCGGCGCACCGTCGTCGGACATCGGGTGGTCGACCGCGATTCGCGCCAGGCCGACCTCGCCGACCTTGAGTATGCAGTGGGGATCGTTCGTCGGCATCGTCGCGTTGACGGGCCGCCGCATCCGCTCCAACGGCTGCGCCGTTCCCGGTGGTTACGAGCGCTCGTGATCGAAGAACCCGCGCTCGTGGCGTTGGCCGCCGATCATGAACTCCGACCGGTCCGTGATCTCGGTACGACCCGGTCGTTACGTGTTGACCCACCGGCACCGGCCGTCGGGGCGGGTGAGGTGGTGGTCTGTTCCGTCGGAATCGATCTCGGCCTCGTGCCCGCGACAACGACCGTGTGGCTCCAGGCGTCGACGCCGGAGTCGGCGCCGTGGCCGCGGCTCACCGTTGCGGTGCCACCCCGCGACGACCACGCCATCACCCGTGCGCTGCTCGCCCGGGTCGTTCCCGAGGCGCAGGCTCGCCTCGTGACGGTGCCCTTCGCCCACCCCTCCACGAGCCGCCCCTCCACGAGGGACCACTAACCTTCCGTCCGTGGCCAAGACGCTCGGACAGCGGGTCCTCGCCGAATTCGCCGGCACGGCGATCATCGTGTTCGTCGCGGCGGGCGCGGTCGTCTCGACGGGTGGGCTCATTGCGCTCGATGGTGCCTCCACCGTCACCGTGGCGCTCGCCTACGGACTCGCCGTCGCCGTGGTCATGGCGTCGGTGGTCCACCTCTCGGGAGCCCACGTCAACCCCGCCGTCACCATCGGCGTGTTCGTGACCGGTCGCATCGATCTCCGCGACGCGGGCGCGTACCTGGTGGCCCAGCTCGCTGGTGCACTCGCAGGAGCCGGCCTCTTGCGTGCCGCACTCCCCGAGGCACTCTGGGACCCCGCTTCGCTGGGTACACCACAGGTCAACGAGAGCTTGGGCGTGTCGACCGGTCAAGGGGTGCTCATCGAGGCCGTGCTCGCCTTCGCCGTGGCCTGGGTGTTCTTCGCGGCCGTGGTCGATGACCGCACGGCCGTCGCCCGGGCCGGCGCCTGGGTGGTGGGTCTCGTCGTCGCCGCCGGCGCCTTGATGGCCCACACGTTCAGCGGAGCGGCGATGAACCCGGCCCGCGTGTTCGGCCCTGCCCTCGCCGGGGGATTCTGGGACCACCACTGGGTGTTCTGGGTGGGGCCCGTTGCCGGAGCCATCGTGGCGGCGGTGGTGTACGACCTCGGCGTGCTCCGGCCTCGCGACGAACGCCTCCCTGCCGGTTCGAAGGGCTGACAATCCGCAGGCAGTCGCCGGCGAAACGTGTGAGCCCCGGGGTGGTGCGGGCGTCGTACGCTTGAGGCGCCATGTTCGACCGTCTGGCGTCCCTGGAGCAGGAGTTCGACGAACTGGAGGCCAACCTCCAGGACGTCTACGCGTCCGGTGACCAGCACGCGATCGAAGCTGCTGGACGCCGTCACTCCGAACTGAAGCCCATCGTCGATGCCTACCGTGAGTTCCAGGAGGCCACGTCGAACCTCGAGACCTCGCGGGAGCTGCTCGCGGGAGCCGACCCTTCCGACCGCCAATACCTACGGGCCGAGATCGAAACCGCGGAGCGGCGGATCGAGGAGCTCGAGAGCGAGCTCAAGGTCATGCTTCTCCCCAAGGATCCCAACGACGAGAAGAACGTGATCGTCGAGGTCCGAGGCGCTGAGGGTGGCGAGGAGGCCAACCTCTTCGCCGGTGACCTCTACGAGATGTACCGCCGCTATGCGGAACGCAAGAAATGGAAGGTCGAACTGCTCGCCAGTCAACCGTCTGACATGGGGGGCTTTAAGGACGTCACCTTTCTCGTGAAGGGTGATCGGGTGTGGTCTCACCTCAAATACGAGGCCGGCCCTCATCGGGTGCAGCGGGTGCCGGTCACCGAGAGCCAGGGGCGTGTGCACACCTCGTCGGCCACCGTGTCGGTGTTGCCCGAGGCCGAGGAGTTCGATCTCGAGATCGACCCCAACGATCTCGAGATCGACGTCTTCCGCTCCTCGGGTCCCGGGGGCCAGTCGGTGAACACGACCGACTCGGCGGTTCGGGTCACCCATGTGCCGACGGGCGTCGTCGTGAGCTGCCAGGACGAGAAGAGCCAGCTCCAGAACAAGGAGAAGGCGTTGCGCATCCTGCGGGCCCGACTCCTGCAAATGGAGCAGGAGCGCCGCGACGAGGAGCGTTCCGAGACACGGCGGTCGCAGATGGCGAGCGGTGGTCGTGCCGACAAGATCCGCACCTACAACTTCAAGGAGAACCGGGTCACCGACCATCGGGTGGGGCTCACCCTCCACCGCCTCGAAGAAGTGCT
>CAZTOV010000323.1:0-2399 GCA_964615175.1 uncultured Burkholderiales bacterium | reverse complement strand
TCGTCTTGGCGACCCCCGAGCGTTCGGAGACACCGGCCACCGTGGTGCCCGACCACCCGCGTTCGGCGAGCAGGTCGAGGGTGGCGTCGAGGACGGCGGCGCGTGAACGGGCGACGCGGGGGTCGACCGTGGGTGCGTCGGAGGGAGGAGTCGGTGCCATTCGCTACGCTACCGTAGCGTAGCGAATGCGTGGGGACGCGGACCCGGGGCCGGTCGGCCGGACGCGCTCCACGAACCGGACGATCGCCGCGAAGCGGTCACCGGCAGAGATCCCAAACCCGGCGAGGCAAGGCCGGGAGATTCGCGTTTCATTCGAGTGAGAGAAACGCCGATACGTCCTGTGAGGTCTCAAGGGCAGGTCTCGGCACTCGCAGGAAGCGATTGCCGCCAGCGAGGGAGGCAGGGATGTCGCCGACCGACCGGTGTGACGAAGTGATCCGTTTGATCGACGGAGTGCTCGACGAGGGCGACGACGCCGGCGCGAGCGCAGCCGAGGTCGACTCGTCGGCGAAGGGCGATCCTCCGGAGATCGAGTCGGTCCGGGGTCAGTGGGGCGTCTACTACCTCCGCCCGAACACTGGCTGAGACGCGTCTGCGGGGTTCTGACCCGGTTTCAAGGGCGCAGCACCACCTTGATCGCTCCCTGGGCGCGATCCATGGCCGTCTCGATCGCCGTCCGGTAGTTGTCGAGCGGATACTCGTGCGTGACGAGCGCATGGACCGGCACCGCTTCCCCCGCGAGGATTTCGATCGCTTGGTCGAAGGTGTGCACCGTGACCCCTCCGGGGCCGGGCAGGTGGTCGTGGGCATGCACGAACGAGCCCGCTATCGACGCCTCCTTGAACCACAGCGGCGTGAGGTCGACGCGCGAGATCCCCGCCGCTCCGAGCAACAACACCTGACCCCGGCTCCCCACCGAACGCAGGGCCTGGGTGACCGAACTCTCGGAGCCCACCGCCTCGACCACGTAGGGGTAGCCGCCGGCGAGGATGGCGTCGGCGCCGCTGCCGCGGACCTCGACGTCGGGTCCGGCGGCTTCGGCGAGCGCGGCGTACAGCGCCCCCGGGTCGTCAGGCAGCGGGACCACCTGCGACGCGCCGCACCGGCGGGCTGCATCGGCCTGGTGGGGATGCTTGGCCACGACCACCACCGGCAGCTCGGCGAAGAGGGTTCGGAGGGCGACGGTGGCGAGGAGACCGATGATGCCGGCGCCCACGACGAGCACGGGGCCGTCGACCGGCGGCGTGCGGAGGAGGCCGTGCAGGCCGATCGAGAGGGGCTCGACGAGGGTCGCGGCGCGGCCTTCGACGGCGTCGGGCAGGCGGTGGAGCTGGGTGTGGTGGGCAACCACCCGTTCACCCCATCCGCCGCCGAGGCCGTTGGTGAAGCCAAGGCCCATTCCCGGTGTCACGGCGCCCGAGCCGATGTGGCGGCACACCGACGCCGCCCCCGCAGCGCAGCGGTCGCACACGGGGTCGATGCCCCGGGCGGCGCAGCCGACGACCGGATCGATCGCCACCCGGGCGCCGACCTCCACCGGGGAGTCGGCGCCGGCCTCGACCACCGTTCCCGCGATCTCGTGGCCCATCTCCATGGGCAGCGTGCCGTAGGAGACGAGGGCGGGAGTCGGTCCGGTGGTGGGCCGGAAGATGTGGAGGTCGCTTCCGCAAATGCCGCCACCGCTCACCTCGATGCGGGCCCAGTCGGGTCGGGGTAGGGGCGGGTCGTCGACGTCGGCGAGCGACGCCGGGAACTCCGGGTCGGCAAAGTCGAGGCGGACAACGCGCACGAGGGTCGGTCTACTCGGTCGTCGGCGCCGGAGCCAGGCGGGCGAATCGTGCCTGGGAGCACCAGATGTGACAAGAGTCACGCCACCGGAGGCATCCGCGGGTGTTTCGGGGGCGAATGTTCGGGTGGCGGCCTGGGTATGGCGGAACGACAGGCACGAGCGACACGCAAGCGAGGCCGGCGGCGTGTGGCCATAGGCACGGGAGGTGAGAACGCGCTTCGAGCATCGAGCGCAGGTGCATGTAACGTGGCTGCGGCACAAATACCTCCCCCTCGGGGGTCGCTGAGCGTAGAATCGACTTCCGGCGCCGTTCGGCAACACCGAGCAAGGGAAGGCGGCCGCACCGGGGCCCGTGATCCACGGCTTGTGACCCACGGCACGTGTCGATGGGGAACAGGGAGCCCTTCGGAACCGTTGTCACCATTGAGCACCGCGTGGGTGCGTGCTGCGCGCGCGTACGACCACGCAGACCGGACATCCAAGCACCAGGCAGTGAACGAGGACTGAATGCCGATCGACACCAACACCCTTATCGACCAGGAGATGCAGACTCGGCGCGACCAAGGCGACGAGGAGACCCGCCGCGCCCGCAGCGACGAGCGCGCCGAGG
>CAZTOV010000322.1:0-2400 GCA_964615175.1 uncultured Burkholderiales bacterium | reverse complement strand
AGCTCGCCGAGGCTGGCGGCGGCCGAGGCGCCGGCGAGGCCGGTGCCGATGACGATGATCTCGAACTTCCGCTTGTTGTTGGGCGCCACCAGCTTCATGTCGAAGCGGTGGTCGAGCCACTTGCCCTCGATCGGCCCCTCGGGGATCCGCGCGTCGAGCATGGTGTTCGGGTCAGCCATACGGATTCCTCAGTCGACGAGCCCGACCTGCACCATGATCGGGAACGTCACGTACCCGACGGTGATGAGTCCGGCGAATCCGGCGGCGAAGGCACGCCGCAGGTGGTTGAAGCGGGGGTGGTTGACCCCCAGGCTCTGGAACATGCTCCAGGCCCCGTGGAAGATGTGCAGCCCCAGCGCCAGGTTGGCGACGACGTAGGTGATCGCCACCGGCACCCGCTCGAAGCTCGCGACCAGGTTGTTGTAGACGGCCCCGCGCTCGAAGTCGGGGTTGGCCTGTCCCCAGGTGAGGTCGAAGAGGTGGAAGACGACGAAGAGCCCGACGATCACGCCCGTCCAGCGCATCGTACGGCTGGCGAAGTCGGCGGCAACGTAGTCGCGGGCCTCGCGGTAGCCGCCGACGGCCCGAGCCTGGCGGTTGATGCGGGTGAGCCCCCAGGCGGCGTGGATGTGGAACACGAACGCGGCGATGAGCCCGATACGGGCCAACCACAGGACCCGCGTGCGCCCGAAGAGGTCGGCGCCGAAATCCCGCAGGGCCTCCGAGTAGTGGTTGTACTGCTCGGGGCCCTCGTAGACGTGGAGGTGGCCCACCATGTGGACGAAGACGAACCCCAGCAGCATGATGCCGGTGACCGCCATGACGTACTTCTTGCCGAGGGCGGTCCCGTAGAGATCGAACAGCCAGTTACTCCACCGGCGTCGCTTGCGGACCGGCCCGGGTGCCGAACGCCCCCCGCCGGTGGACTCGTGATCGACTCGCATCGCCATCGAGTTCGGAGACTACCCCCACCGCGCGGCTCGTCCCGAGCCGGAGAGGAGGGTGATGGGGGCACTACGTTGGCCCGCCATGGCACGAGGGAGTTCGGTCGGCGAGTGGGGCGTCGTCCACCGCGGCGGCGTCGGACAGTGGAGCTTCTTCGCCCACCGCGTCTCGGGTGTGGCCCTGGCGTTCTTCTTCCTGCTCGTGACCCTCGACGTGGCCTTCGTCTTCCTCGGCGCCGAGTTCTACGACCGGTGGCGGGGCATCCTCGACACCGCCCCGGTGCATCTCGTGGAGGTCGTGGTCCTCGCCGCCCTGCTCTTCCACGCTCTCGACGGCCTCCGGACCATCGCCGTCGACCTGTCGCCCCGAGCGAGTGCCCGCCACCGGTCGCTGTTCAACGTGCAGATGGGCGTGTTCGTCGCCCTGTTCGTCCCCGGCGCCTGGATCATCCTCCACCGGTTCTTCGACCTCGTATGACGCTTCCCCGCACCGCGCCCGGCGCCGCCCGACCCCACGACCGTGAGGTCTGGTGGTGGGTGTTCATGCGCGTGTCGGCGATCCTGCTCCTGGTCCTCGCCGTCGGCTGGTTCCTCGACCGCCACCTCGTCCACGACCGCGGCTCGATCGACTACGACTTCGTCGCCGATCGGTGGCGCAACCCCTTCTGGCGGATGTGGGATCTCGCCCTGCTCCTGCTCGTGGCCGCCCACGGTGGCCGCGGCCTGCGCAACGTCGTCGACGACCTCGTGGCGTCGGAATGGCGTCGAGGCGCGCTGAAGGTGGGGGTGACGATCGGGGCATCGCTGGTCGCACTCGTCGCGGTCGTCGCCGTCGTCGGCTTCTCGCCCGCACCATGACCACCGTCCACGAACACGTCTACGACGCCCTCGTCGTCGGTGGCGGCGGCGCCGGCCTCCGGGCCGCCATCGAGGTCGCCGGCAAGTGTTCGGCGGCCGTCCTCAGCAAGCTCCACCCGAGCCGGTCCCACACCGGCGCGGCGCAGGGCGGAATGGGCGCGGCGCTCGCCAACGTCGAGGACGACTCGTGGGAATGGCACGCCTACGACACGGTCAAGGGCAGCGACTACCTCGCCGACCAGCCCGCCGTCGACGTCATGTGCCAGGAGGCCATCGCCGCCGTCCTGGAGCTGGAGCAGATGGGTCTCCCCTTCGACCGCACGCCCGCCGGTCGGCTCGACCAGCGGGCCTTCGGCGGCCACACCCGGGAGCACGGGGCCGGCCCGGTGAAGCGGGCCGTGTACGCCGCCGACCGCACCGGCCAGATGATCCTCCACACCCTCTACCAGCAGTGTCTGGCGCGGGGCGTCACGTTCTACGACGAGTTCCAGGTCCTCGACGTGCTCTTCGACGCCGACCCTCGGGCCGGAGGGCGTGTCGCCGGCGTCGTGGCCTACGAGGTGGCGACCGGCGATCTCCACGTGTTCCGGGCCCGCGG
>CAZTOV010000321.1:0-2401 GCA_964615175.1 uncultured Burkholderiales bacterium | reverse complement strand
GGCTCCAACACCCCGAACGGCGCCGCCGTCGCCGTTGCGGCCGCCGCGGCGATGGCAACGAACAGCGAACCCATGAGCTGGAGCCGGATCGGACGGGGCGCGGTTCCGATGAGAAAGAACAGGCCTCCGAGGGTGATCTCCTCTGTACGGCTGCGTCCCACGGCGCGAGCGAAGGCCACGAACCACACCACGATCCCGACACCGAAGAAGGCCAGCGCGGTGCCCGTGGCCACGGGCTCGAGCGGGTCGATGCCGGCGCGGTCGGCGCCGGCCGTCACGGCAAAGACGCCCGTCGTGAGCCACGAGACCGTCACGATGCGCCGGCCGGGCAGGTCGCCCCAGCGCTGCACGGTCACCCGGGTGTGGTCGGTGGGCTGGGTCTCGGTCTCGGGCACGCGTTTCCCTCCCGGCGACATCTCGTGGCCGTTCTGAAGGTTAGGCCTCGAGCGGCCCGAGAACGCTCAGGTCTCCCTGTGCCAGGGGCCTCAGGCGCTCGGCGAGGACGTCGTAGTCGAAGTCGGCAACGGCACGCGCCCGTGCGGCCTCGCCCATGATCCGACGGCGACCGTCGTCGTCGAGCAGGTAGCGGAGCCGTCCTCGCACCTCGGCCACATCGCGCGGCTCCACCACGAATCCGGTCTCATCGTCGACGACGGCCTCGTGTGAGCCCCCACTGCGTCCGGCGATCGCCGGGACCCCGCAGGCGGCAGCCTCGAGGAACACGATGCCGAACCCCTCCTGTTCGAGGCCCCGCCACCGGTCGCGGCAGAGCATCGAGAAGACGTCGGCGCACCCGTAGACCTGCGGGAGTTCGTCGTCGGGGATCCGCCCGAGGAAGCGGGTGCGATCGGCCATCCCGTGTCGGGCCGCCCGACGTTGGAGACGCTCCCGGTCCCGCCCTGCGCCGGCGATGGCGAGTTGCACGTCGACCAAGGGCGCGACCGCGTCGATCAAGACGTCGAACCCCTTCCGGGGGACAAGCCGGCTCAGGCCGAGGACGAGCGGCCGGTCCAAGGCGATGCCGTGCCGTTCGCGAACGCGCTTCCACTCGTCGTCGGTCAGGGGTCGGAACCGCTCGGTGTCGACCCCTGGAGGAATCACCACGCCATCGAGCGAAGCCCGTGCCGCGGCCTCGGCCTGGCGGGCGGGATAGCCGCCGGCGGCGACGATCCCCGACGCTTCCCTGAACACCCGTCGCATCACCGACGCGACCAGAGGGACGTGGCGATACACGGTGATCTCGGCACCGTGCGTGACCACCGCGTACGGGCAGCCGAGGCGCGGACCGATGGCGCCGATCGGAAATGCCGGATCGACGAACACCAACTCGGCCCCCCGGTCGGCCACCATCGCCTCGACACGGCGACGCATCGAGCCCGTCGGGAACAACATGCGGGCATCGACGCGCTCGATCTCGTAGGCCTGTGAGGCGTCGAACGCGTCAGCACCTCGGTGCTCGATGGTGAGAACGCCGACGTCATCGGGGGGAAGCCGTCGCCACAACTCCCAGAGATACGACTGGATTCCGCCGACCTTGGGGGGGAAGTCGTTGGTGACGAGGAGCGACTTCACCGGACGCGACGTGCCCGTCGGCGGCGCCGTCGACTTCGCGTCGCCGAAGCGTTCGCAACGGCACGCCCGACGACCCGTACCTGCCGGGGCGCCGGCGCCTCGTCGTCGGGCGGTTCGGAAGGCTCCGGCGCGCCGCCGTCGGCTTCGTCACGCGACGGATGCGCCTGGACCCACTCGGGAGGTTCGAGGTCGCCGGCTCCGGTGTCGGCCTCCTCGTCACCCGGACTCGCGACCACCCTCCAGGAACCGGTTCGCACGTCGTCTCCGGCTCCGCGATCGTCAGCCACACGCCGTGCCAGTTCCTCGCGCCAGTCGTCGGTTCGCCGGCTCGGCTCGCGGGCTGGTGGAGATTTCGAACGCTTCCCCTTCGACGACCCCTTCGAGGAACGGCTCGAAGTGCGGCGGGACCGCGCGCTGCTGCGCATGCGACCGCCGCCGCTCCCCGACGAGCCCTTCTTCTTGGGCGCCGACTTCTTGGAGGGGGTCTTCTTCTTGGGGGTCTTCTTCTTGGGGCTCGACTGCTTCTTCGAGGTGGCCTTCGGCTTCGGGGTCGACTTCTTGCTCGAAGCGCCCGACTTCTTCTTCGAAGCACCCGACTTCTTGCTCGAGCCACCCGACTTCTTCTTCGAGCCACCCGACTTCTTCTTCGAAGCACCCGACTTCTTGCTCGAGCCACCCGACTTCTTGCTCGAGCCACCCGACTTCTTCTTCGAACCACCCGACTTCTTCTTCGAGCCACCCGACTTCTTGCTCGGCGCCTCGCGCTGAGGAGCCTCGGGAAGCGGTCGGACACGCCCGGGTCGCTTGGGGTCACGCCATCCGAGGGTGG
>CAZTOV010000320.1:0-2414 GCA_964615175.1 uncultured Burkholderiales bacterium | reverse complement strand
CCTCGCGCTGCATCGCCTCCCACACCTCGTCGCGGAGCCGGGCCTTCGCCTCGAGAACCTCGGCGTCGTCCCCCGCATCCGCGTCGTGCCGTCGCCGACTCACTTCTCGACACCGAATTGCGGCCTACGGCCCCGGCGATCCGGTGTCAAGAACTCGGCTGGTCGGGGGCGTAGCGGCGGAGTTCGCGGCGGGCGATGACCATGCGGTGCACCTCGTCGGGACCGTCGGCGAAGCGGAGCGTACGGACGCCGGCTGCCATGGCGGCGAGCGGGAAGTCCTGGGTCACGCCCGCCCCGCCGTGCAGCTGGATCGCCTTGTCGAGCACGTACTCGGCCGCCTCGACCGCCGCCACCTTGATGGCGCTGATCTCGACCCGGGCCCCCTTCTTGCCCACCGTGTCCATCAGCCACGCCGCCTTGAGTACGAGGAGGCGGACCTGCTCGATCTTCATCCGCGAGTTCGCCACCCACTCACCGACGACGCCCTGCTCGGCCAACGGCTTGCCGAACGGCGACCGCTCGTGGGCCCGGGTGCACATGAGGTCGAAGGCCCGCTCGGCAACGCCGATGGTGCGCATGCAGTGGTGGATGCGCCCGGGTCCGAGGCGCGCCTGGGCGATGGTGAAGCCGCCCCCCTCTTCGCCGAGGAGGTTCGATGCCGGCACCCGCACGTCGTCGTAGTGGATCTCGGCGTGGCCGCCACTGTGCTCGTAGCCGAAGACCTTGAGGTTGCGCTCGATCTTGACGCCGGGGGCGTCGAGGGGCACCAGGATCATCGACTGGCGGTGGTAGGTGTCGGTGTCGGGGTCGGTCACACCCATGACGATCGCCACCTTGCACCGAGGGCTCATGGCGCCGCTGCTGAACCACTTGCGGCCCTGGACCACGTAGTCGTCGCCGTCGCGGGTGATGCGGGTGCGGATGTTGGTGGCGTCGGACGAGGCGACGTCGGGCTCGGTCATCGAGAAGCACGACCGGATCTCGCCCTCGAGGAGCGGGACCAGCCACTGGTCTTGCTGTTCGGCGGTGCCGAACTCGGCGAGAATCTCCATGTTGCCGGTGTCCGGGGCGGCGCAATTGGTGGCCTCGGAGGCGAGGGGGCTCCGGCCCATGATCTCGGCAAGGGGCGCGTACTCGAGGCTGGTGAGCCCCGCGCCCCACTTGCCGTTGCCGCTCGATTCCTGGGGGAGGAACAGGTTCCACAGTCCCCGCTCACGGGCCTCGGCCTTCAGCTCCTCCATGATCGGAGGGTGGAAGTGGTGGTCGCCCGACTCCTCGATCTGCTGCGCGGCCACCGGCTCGGCCGGGTAGACGTGCGACTCCATGAAGTCCTCGAGCTTCTTGCGCAGCTCCTCGACCTTGGCGCTGTAGGCGAAGTCCATTTCCCTCTGCTCCCATCGGCGTCCACCGCATCCACCGCCGATGTTCTTGACTGTGTTTTGCCCGCTCAGCGGGCAAAACACAGTCAAGAACCAGGACTTGTCCCGGTCGGCGTCGAAACGAGCGTGGTCTTACTTGACCATCCGGTCAACTCCTGACCTATCGTGGCGGCTTCATGCCTTCGTCTTCCCCCCCCTCCTCGCCCGCCTCCTCGCCCGCCTCCTCTCCGCCCGCGTCCCCGTTGCGGGTCGCGCTGCTCGCCTACCGCGGCAACCCGCTGTCGGGCGGCCAGGGCGTCTACGTGCGCCACCTCACGCGCGAACTGGCCGAGCTGGGTCATCGGGTCACCGTGTTCTCCGGCCCGCCCTACCCGAACCTCGACGAGGGCGTGGAGCTGGTGGAGGTGCCGAGCCTCGACCTCTACCGCGAGCCCGACCCGTTCCGGGTGCCCCGGCCGTCGGAGTTCCGCTCGTGGTCCGACGTGCAGGAGTTCGCCCTCATGCTCACGGCGGCGTTCCCCGAGCCGCGGACGTACGCGCAGCGAGTCTGGAAGTTGTTGCGCGACCGGCGCGACGAGTTCGACATCGTCCACGACAACCAGTGCCTCGCTCCGGGCGTGCTCCGGTTCCAGACGCAGGGGTGGCCGCTCCTGACGACGGTGCACCATCCCATCACCGTCGACCGTGATCTCGATCTCGCTCACGCCGCCAACCTGTGGCGGAAGTTCACGCTGTGGCGCTGGTACTCGTTCCTCGGCATGCAGAAGCGGGTGATCCGCCACCTCGATCACATCATCACGGTGTCGCAGTCATCGCGGCGCGACATCGCCGCCCAGCTCGACGTCGATCCCGACCGCATGGGTGTCGTTCCCGTCGGCGTCGACCCCGGGCTCTTCAGGCCGATCCCGGGCGTCGAGCGGGTGCCGGGACGCCTGATGACCACCACCAGCTCGGACGTGCCGATGAAGGGTCTGGTGCCGCTCCTCGAAGCGGTGGCGAAGGTCCGGACCGAACGTGACGTCGAGTTGGTCGTGA
>CAZTOV010000319.1:0-2416 GCA_964615175.1 uncultured Burkholderiales bacterium | reverse complement strand
AGCCCCGGTCGGCCGTGGCCAGGTCGCGGTCGACGTGAACGAACAGGTGGAGAACGCCCCAGCCTTCTCCCGGTGTTACCGCCTCCATGGCCCGAAGGGTACCCTGCCCGGGACGGGGTCCCACCCAGAGGAAGTGGTGGCGAACCCCGCACTTCCCCGGAAATCTCTCATTTCGCCCATACCGTCCCCGTGGAGGAGACGACGTTTCGATGAGTGAGGGCTTCTTCGCCCTGACCGTGCTGGCCTGGCTCGCCTACCTGGCGAGCCGCCTGTTCCGGCACCAGGTGCCCGAGCTGGTGGCGTTCCTCATCGTGGGCGCCATCCTCGGCCCGTCGGTCCTCGGTGTCCTCGACGAGGAATCGCTGGTCCGCCTCGAGCCGGTGGTCCAGGGCGCCCTCGCCATCCTCATGTTCGTGATCGGTGAACGCATCTCGGTGAAGGCGCTCCGCGCGACCCGCTGGATCCTCACCAGCGGGATCCTCCAGTACGCGCTGGTCGGCACCGCCCTCTACTTCGTCTCCCTGCAGTTGGGCGCGGGCCGCCCGACAGCTCTCATGTTGGCCACCATCGGCGGGGCGGGCGCCCCCATGACGGTCGCCTCGATCGTGGCGTCGTCCAAGGCCCGGGGCAAGTATCCCGATGGGCTGATCGGCACCCACGCGCTCTCCGACGGCCTCGCCGCCACCGCCTTCGCCGCCGTTCTCCCCATCGCCGAGTTCATCGCCGGCCCCGGCGCCGACATCGGCAACGCCGCCACCCGGTTCCTCAAGCTGGGCGTCGGGGGCGTCGTGCTCGGCCTGGTCCTGGGCTGGGTCATCGCCCGCCTGGGTCAGCAGATCGAAACCTCGGGCGAGCTGCTGCTCTTCGTCCTGGTCCACCTGCTCGTCGCGCAGACCGCGGCGACGGCTCTCGATCTGTCGCTCCCGCTCGCCGCCATCCTCATGGGCGCCACCACGGGCAGCCTGGCCCCGAGCGACCACGCCCAGCGCGTGTTCGTCACGGTGCGGATGATCGAACAGCCCCTGTACCTGATCTTCTTCGCCCTCGCCGGTGCGTCGATCCATCTCGAAGAGATCCCCCAGCTCGGCCTCCTCGGCGGTGGGTACATCGGCGTGCGCCTGGCCGGGAAGCTGATCGGAGGATTCTTCGGAGGCATGCTCGGTGGCCTGCCCTGGCGTCAAGCCGGGCGGCTCGGCGTCGACCTCATCCCCCAGGCCGGGGTCGCCGTGGGTCTGGCGGTCCTCGCCGCCGACAGCCTCCCGGGTTCGGGGAACACCGTCGCCACCATCGTCCTGGGGAGCGTCGTGGTCTTCGAGCTGGCCGGTTCGCTCCTCGTCGCGCGCGGGCTCCGGACCAACGCCTCGGTCCACGACACCGACGGCCAGCCGGCGGTGGCCTCGAGCCACATCCCCAAGAAGGTCCTGGTCGCCTCGCGGAGCCACGTGGCCGTTCCCGACTGGCTTCTCGACACCGCTTCCCGCTGGAACGCCGACTTGGTGGTGCTCGGCCGGGGCAAGGAGCATGACAATCACGTCGAGGGCCTCCGCGACGAGGCCGCCAGCCGCTCGCTCGCCTTCCGCTGGCTGCCCCTCCGAGCCGAGAGCTTCACCGGCGCGGTGGTCCGCGCCGCCAAGGAGGCCGAGGCCGACCTCGTCGTGGTGCTCACCCCACCCGCCCGGCTCGGGTTCGAGTCTCGGCTGGTGCTCCTGCCCCACGAGCGCATCGCCCGGGAACTGTCGGCGCCCGTGCTCTTCCTGCCTCTCGAGCCGGAGCCCCACGAGACGTTGTCGCGGCCCACCGAGGCCCGACGACCGGCACCCAAGGCCGCCGAGGCCTCGGTGGTCGACGAAGACGCCGATGGTGACGAGACGGGGGCACCCGCGCCCGGCGCGGTCAGCAGCGACGACGGCTCGTCGACGACCGAATCCGAGGGGGACGGTGGCGACGAAGCCGGCGAAGGGGCGTCCACGCGCCCCCTCAGCCGCTGAACCGAGCACCGTCGGTGTGGGTGGACGGTCCGTGATCAACCGATGGTGGCGCGGGGTGGCTGCAGCGGCGCTGACCGCCGCGGTGGTTGCCGGCGGCCCGACCGCTGCGACCGCCCAGGAAACCGTGCAGGTCGTGGTGTTCGAAGGCGTAGGTGTCGGCCACGGCGTGGGGCTCCCCCTCGACGGCGCCAACCACCTCGCCGCCGAAGAATCGGCGTCGGCAGAGGAGATCCTCGAACGCTTCTACCCCGAGACGGATCTGGGGTCGGCCGAGGGGCTCGTCCGATTCCTCGTCGCCACCCGCGACGACGTTCGCGCCGGGTTCGACATCGGCCTTCCCGACGGTGGTGTCCTCCGCGACGGGCGCACAACGGCCGTGGCCCCCTCGTTCCCGGTCCGGGTCCCGTCGGACAGCACCGTTCGCATCA
>CAZTOV010000318.1:0-2417 GCA_964615175.1 uncultured Burkholderiales bacterium | reverse complement strand
GCGGCATGGCCACCGCCATGGAGCTGCACCTCGAGGAGTCGGCCCAGCGCTGCGAACACGTGCCGATCGTGCTGCTACTCGACCGCCCCGCCGACAAGTTCCTCGCCCGCCGCTCCGAGGTCGAGGCCCTCATCGTCAAGCCCTTCGACCCCGGCACCCTCCGCCGGGTCGTCAAGGACGTCCTCGCCGCCACCGAGCGCGCACCCTCCCCCTCCGCCCCGTAAGACCAAGAGGACCGCTCATTGGCGGTCCAGGCGGACAAAAGGTACGTTGCCACCTGACCCGGGGGTCAAGGAACAGAGGGGGAGTCGATGCTTCGCATCGCACTGAGGATCCTGACCGTGGCCGCGCTCGTCGCCGGCCTGTTCACCGTCCCGGGAGGTGGAGCAGAAGCCGATGCGCCGACCGACTTCACCTACGTGGAGATGCCCGACGGCGTGAAGATCGCCATCTCGGTGAACTATCCCGCGGAGTACGACGCTGAGAACCCGCTCTCCAACCCGCACACGGGGACGAATTCCGGGTGGCCGACGCTCATCCAGATCGACGGCTACGGCGGGGGCGGCGACGAGGTATCGACCTCCCGCTTCAACGAGCGTTACGTGACCGTCTACATGTCGTTGCGCGGCACCGGGTGTTCCGGTGGACGCTTCGACCTCTTCGACCGGGTCAGCGCCGAGGACGGCAAGACCGTCATCGACGGCTGGATCCCGGAGCAGCCGTGGTCGAACGGCGACATCGGCATCGTCGGCCACTCCTACCCCGGCCTCACCGGCTTCCTCGTCACCTCCACCCAACCCGACGAGTTGGACGTGGCCGCGCTGTCGGGCGAGATCGACGACCTCTACCGCGGCATCGTCTACCCGGGTGGTGTGCCGAACTACGGATTCCCGGCCGAGTGGACGGTGATCCTCCGCCCGGCCCTCGAACAGGCCGGCAACGCCGACCGCTATCAGAGCGACCCGCTGTGCGCCCAGCACATCGCGGAACGGACCGCCGACCAGAACACGGTGCTCGGCGCTCCCGACAACCCGGTCGTCCAGGGCCTGACCTCGCAAGAGGACGACACCTGGTGGCAGGTGCGCTCGACGATCAACTACGTCGACGAGATCGAGGTGCCTATGCACCTCACCCAGCAGTACCAGGACGAGCAGACCGGGCCCCGGGGAGCACACCAGCTCTTCGAGGACCTCGAGGTGCCCAAGCGGTTGGTGCTCACCAACGGGGTGCACGGCACCAACACCATCTCGTACTATGACCGCAACGCCTGGCTCGACTGCTACACGTACGGCGACGGCGACCCGAACTCGTCGTGGTGCGATGGTGACATCCTCAACCCCGATCGCGATGTGCGGATCCACTTCGAGACCGGCCGCGACGGCACGGTGAAGCCGGCGTACGTCTCATCCGACTGGCCGCTCCCGGAGAGCGAGTGGATCGACCTCTACCTGTCGACCGCGGGGCTGACCGAGACGGCGCCCGGGTCCGGCGAGCCGTCGGCGAGCTACGCGTCGACATCGTCGGGTCGGCAGATGACCGGTGAGAACGGCCTGGCGGGGAACATCGGAGACACCGGCGGCCAGGCCGGGTTCGTCGACGGGCCCGATCAGCTCGTCTACGAAACCGACCCCTTCGGTCAGGACACCGCCATCGCCGGGCCCATGAACCTCACCCTCGAGGCATCGTCCACCGCCACCGACACCGACTTCTTCGTCGACGTGCTCGACGTGTCGCCGGACGGTGAGGTGTCGTACCTCCAGCGGGGGATGCAGCGGGCGTCGCACCGGCAGCTCGATCTGCTGCGTTCCGACCGGATCGCCTCGGGACCGCGCGCCGGTGAGGTGTACCGCTACCACCACCCGCACACCAACACGACGCTCAACCTGCTCACGCCGGGCCAGGCCGAGACGTTCCAGATCGAGGTCTTCCCGCTCGGGCACGTGTTCCGCGAGGGCCACAAGCTGCGGATCCAGGTGCACGCGCCGCCGCCCGACGACCCCCTGTCGATCTACGCGTGGTACTCGGCCCGCCCGCCGTCGGTGAACACGGTCATCCACGCGGACGGAGCGTCCAGGCTGCTGGTGCCGTTCATCCCCGCGGGCACCCTGCCCGACCTGGGACCGGCTCCCGAGTGCGGAACGCTCGTCGGCATCCCGTGCTTCACGCCGGTCGACGATCAGCTCGGAGCACCGAGCCTGCCGTAGCCCTTCTGCCGGATCCACCACCTTGTGCCGGATCGACCCACCCATGCGGTGGTCGATCCGGCATAAGGGGATTCCTTTCGGAGCGTCGCCGGGGTGCCGGTAGACTTCCGCTCCGCGGAGCACAGCTTCGCAATCGGGACGTGGCGCAGCTTGGCAGCGCGCAGCGTTCGGGACGCTGAGGTCGCGGGTTCAAATCCCGCCGTCCCGACTCAG
>CAZTOV010000317.1:1176-2427 GCA_964615175.1 uncultured Burkholderiales bacterium | reverse complement strand
TGGAACGGGTAGCAGGTGCCGTCGGACGCCTCGATCTCGCCCCTCCCCCGGTGCTCGTCGAAAGCCACGACCCGGCCCTCGCGCGGCCTCTCCCCCGCCCGGGGCTCCATCAGTGGACGATCTTCGAAATCGGCAGCTCGAGGATGTCAGTGGCGCCGTGGTCCTTCAGTGCCGGGATCAGGGTGTTGATGTCGGTCTTCGGAACGACGGCCTCGACGGCGTAGGCGCCACCGCCGTAGAGCTCGTTGATGGTGGGCGACTTCAACGACGGCATCGCTTCGATCACGTCGTCGAGCTTGGCGGCGTCGACGTTGAGCTTCACCAGCACCCGTCCACGAGCCTCAAGGGTCCCGGTGAGCAGCGTGGTGATCTGCTCCATGGCCTGGCGCTTCTCGAGGTCTTCGTGGCTGGTCGGGTTGGCGAACAGCTCGGTGTACGAGACCATGATCTCGCCCACCACCTTGAGCCCGGCGGCTCGGAGCGACGAGCCCGTCTCGGTCAGCTCGATGATGGCGTCGACGATGTCGGGCACCTTGGCCTCGGTGGCGCCGTAGGAGAGCTGGACGTCGGCATCGATGCCCTGGTCCTCGAAGTAGCGGCGGGTGAGGTTGGGGTACTCGGTCGACACCCGCACGCCGTCGGACAGATCGGTGACCGACTCGACCTCGGAGTCGTTCGGCACCGCCACCACGATCCGCACCGGACGCTGGGTCGCCTTCGAGTAGCGCAACTCCGTGAGGCCGACGACCTCGGAACCGGTCTCCTCGATCCAGTCGCGCCCGGCGATCCCGAGGTCGAACCGGCCTTCGGCCACATAACGCGGGATCTCCTGGGGCCGAAGCACCCGCACCTCGTCGATGCGGGGGTCGTCGATCGTCGGCCGGTAGTCGCGGCTCGACGACCGCAGCACCTGCAGGTCGGCGTCGTCGAACAGACGGAGCGTCTGTTCCTCGAGCGATCCCTTGGGGATGGCGATGGAGAGCATCAGGCGGAATCCTTCCGGGCGGTTCGGAGAGCGGCCAGGGTACGCGCCATGTCGATGGCGCCCTGCGCCGCCTCGTAGCCCTTGTTCGTCTCGTCGTCTCGTGCGCGAGCCTCAGCCTGCTCCACCGTGTCGGTGGTCAGCACACCGAAGAGCACCGGAACCCCGGTCTCGATCGCCACCAGCTGTGCTCCCCGTGACGCCTCGCCCGCCACGTAGTCGAAGTGGGGCGTCTCGCCCCGCACCACGGCCCCCAGGCACACCACCGC
>CAZTOV010000317.1:0-1076 GCA_964615175.1 uncultured Burkholderiales bacterium | reverse complement strand
GGGAGATCGAGGATGTGCCCGAGCTTCTGCTGCTTGGCCCGCAGGTAGGCGATGTTCTCGTCGTTGGGGCTCGCCTGGAGCGACACCCGTTCCACGATCTCGAGCCCGTACCCGGCGAGACCGGTGTACTTCGCGGGGTTGTTGGTGAGCAGGCGCATGGTGGTGATGCCGACATCGGCCAAGATCTGGGCGCCGATACCGTACTCACGGGAATCGGCCGGGAACCCCAGCTCGAGGTTGGCCTCCACGGTGTCGCGTCCCTCGTCTTGGAGGCTGTAGGCGCGGAGTTTGTGGGAGAGGCCGATCCCTCTCCCTTCGTGGCCCCGAAGGTAGACCACGACCCCCAAGTCCTCCTCGGCGATTTTCTGCATGGCGGCGTCGAGCTGGATGCCGCAGTCGCAGCGCATCGAGCCGAAGACGTCGCCGGTGAGGCACTCGGAGTGGACGCGCACCATGACTTCGGACCGACCGGCGACCTCACCCCGGACGAGCGCGACGTGCTGGGCACCGTCGAGCAGCGACTCGTAGCCGTAGGCCGTGAACGGCCCGTACGCCGTCGGGATCCGGGCTTCGGCGATGCGGCGCACCAGCTTCTCGTTCTGGCGCCGGTAGCGGATCAGCTCCTCGATCGAGATCATGACCAGTCCGTGCTCATCGGCGAATCGCTCGAGGTCGGGCAGGCGGGCCGGCATCCCGTCGTCGTTCACGATCTCGCACAGGACCCCCGCCGGGTAGAGGCCGGCGAGGCGAGCCAGATCGACCCCGGCCTCGGTGTGCCCGGCTCGCTTCAGCACGCCGCCCTCGCGGTAGCGGAGCGGGAAGATGTGGCCGGGGCGGGCCAGGTCGTCAGGCCGGGTGGCGGGGTCGATCAGCGCCTGGATGGTGGCCGACCGGTCGGCGGCCGAGATCCCGGTGGTCGTTCCCTGCTGTACGTCGACCGACACGGTGAACGCGGTGCGCATCGACTCGGTGTTCTCCCGCACCATGAGCGGCAGTTGCAGCTCGTCGAGGCGCTCCCCCACCAGCGGGGTGCAGATGACGCCGCTCGTGTGGCGCACCATGAAGCCGATCTTCTC
>CAZTOV010000316.1:0-2451 GCA_964615175.1 uncultured Burkholderiales bacterium | reverse complement strand
TCGATGCGCTCGGCGTGGAACGGGTCGGACACGAGCAGGACCTCGGTGATCCCGCGCCCGCGGAGGAACCGGGCAGACGCGGCCAGCGACTCCCACGAGTTACGACCCGAGGTCTCGCGGAGGATGTCGTCGTCGGGAACTCCCTGGGCATGGAGGTATTCCGCAGCGGCGCTCGCCTCCGAGAACCGGTCGCCCTCGGCCTTGCCGCCCGTGACCACGATCGTCGGTGCCAGCTCGCGGCGATAGAGACCGACGGCGTGGTCGAGGCGGGCCTTGAACACGTCCGACGGCACGCCGTCGTACTGGGCAGCTCCCAGCACGAGAATCGCCTGGGCGGGCCGGGCCTGGTCGCGTCGCGACGCCTGCCAGACCTCCACGAACGTGACGCCGAGGTAGAGGGCCACGATCAACAGCACCGCGATGGCGATCTTGAATGCCAGGTGGAGGCGGAGGAGCCAGCGAACCGGCGCCGTCAGCAGGCCCATCAGACGGCCGCCATCAGCTCGGAGAGGCGAGCCTCGCTCGTGCCGCTCGCATGCGCCCCAGTGTGGTCTCGCGGCCGAGCACTTCGAGGGACTCGAAGAGGGGTGGTCCCACCGTGCGTCCCGTGACCGCGACCCGGACCGGCGCCTGGGTCTTCCCGAGCTTGAGGCCGAGGCCCTCGCCGATGTCGCGCAGCGATTCGTGGAGCAGGTCGGCCGTCCACTCGCAGTCGGTGTAGGCCTCGAGCGTGGCGTCGAGGATGGCGGCGGCGTGCTCGTTCTTCACCATCGCCTTCCCCCACGACTTCTCGTCGATGGCCGGCTCGGGGAGGTAGATGAAGTCGACCAGCTCCGGGGCATCGGAAAGCGTCGTGCATCGCTCCTGGACGAGTGGCGCCAGCGCCTCGAAACGGTCGTCGGGGAACTCCGCCGGCACCCAGTCGAAGCGCTCGAAGAACGGGGCGGCCCGGGCCACGAACGCGTCGGAGTCGAGCGCCCGGATGTACTCGCCGTTGAAGTGGTCGAGCTTCTGGGTGTCGAAGAACGCGCCGGCCTTGGTCACGTCGGCGAGGTCGAAGAGGTCCTTGATCTCGTCGAGCGGCCTGATCTCCACCCCGTCGGGCGGACCCCACCCGAGGAGGGCGAGGAAGTTCGCGAACGCCTCGGGCAGGTAGCCGGCATCGCGGTACTCACCCACGGCCACGGAATGCCGGCGCTTCGACAGCTTCTTGCGGCTCTCGTCGACGAGCAGCGGGAGGTGGGCGTACGTCGGCGGGTCGCCGTAGCCGAGGGCATCCCACAGGGCGAGCACCTTGGGCACCGTGTTGAGCAGGTCCTCACCGCGGATGGCGTGGGTGATCCCCATGTCGGCGTCGTCGACGGCGTTGGCCAGCAGGAAGGTGGGGCTGCCGTCGGCCCGCCGGACCACGAAGTCCTCGATCGTGCGCGCCTCGACCGAAACGTGATCGCGGACAAGGTCGTCGAAGGCGATCTCGCCGTCGTCGGGCGTGCGGAACCGCACCGCGGTCTCGGGCCCTTCGGCGACGTCGCGGTCTCGGCAGTAGCCGTCGTAGCCGGGCGTCTTGCGTCCTTCGGCCTCCGCCCGGGCGACCACGTCGTCGCGAGTGCAGTCACACCGGTACGCACGGCCGTCGGACATCAGCTTGTCGACCGCACCGGCGTACAGCTCGGCCCGCTCGCTCTGGCGGTAGGGACCCTCGTCCCACTCGAGACCGAGCCATTCGAGCGTGTCGAGCACCACGTCGATCAGCTCCTGGCGTGAGCGCTCGGCGTCGGTGTCCTCGATCCGAAGGATGAAGGTGCCGCCGTGCCGGCGGGCGTAGAGCCAGTTGACGAGCGCGGTACGGGCACCACCGACGTGCAGGTAGCCGGTGGGCGAAGGGGCGAAGCGAACCCGCGGCGACGTCACTCTTCGACGAACTCGGGGGCGTAGATCTCGCGCCAGGTCGCCAGCATCGGCTTCGCCTCATCGGGGGTGAGGTTCAGCACGTCCTCGCGGACGGCATCGACCAACTCGCGCAGCTCCGTGTACTCGTGGCTCGCCCCGTGGACGTGCCGCTTCCGCCAGGCGACGTAATCGGCCGGCGCACCGCCGAGATAGCCCAGGATCGTGAGCCCCAGCTCGACGTCTTTCGAGGTGGGCGCGCGGCCGGCGCGCGAACACCGTCGCGTGGCGATCCCGCACGCGGCGGCAAGGGCGTCGTCGACTTTCTCCTGCGGGGCGAGGTCGAGGCGGTCGCGGAAGCGCTCGGCGAGAACGAGCGCGTACCCCAGGTCGGGACCCGGGCTGCCGAGGAAGTCTCCGCGCGGCTGTCCGGACGCGACGACGTCACCAGGCCGCTCGGCCCGGAAGCCGTGTGAAGGTGGCATCGGCGTCCCCGACCGGGGTCGGTCGACGAGCCGGGGCTTGACGTGGGGGTCGACGGCCACGGGTGCTCCTCGGGTGGTG
>CAZTOV010000315.1:0-2451 GCA_964615175.1 uncultured Burkholderiales bacterium | reverse complement strand
TCGGTGTGCTCACCGAGGCGTTGGCCCGCTCCCTCCACGAGTCCGGCCATGGCGTCGATCGCCACGCGGGCCTCGGGGAGGTTGGGCTCGGTGGGCTCTTCGGTGGAGCGGTCGAGCCCGAGGTGGATCACCGCTAGCTGCCACAGGCCGATGGCGTGGTTGGCCACGATGTCGGCCACGGGCGTCTGGGTGACCTCCTCCCGAACCTTGCGGAGCTGTTCCTTGGCCGCGGCCAACTCCTCCGGCGAGGGCTCACCACCCTCGCCACCCATCCCGGGTTGTGCCGCTCCCGGTGTGGGTGCGGCACCCGGCGACTCGTCGTCGCCGACCGGTCGTTCTCCTCCTGGTGTCCACAGTGAACTCATGCTGGTATCCTCACACTCGACAACTACATGAGGGAAGCGGGGGTGCGCCCCCCACCCGGCCGCCGGCTCGCCAGCAGCGACTGGCACCGAGCGAGCCCGGGTTCGTACGCAAGCCACCGGGCTGCGCCCGGCGACCGCGACGGCTTCCCGGCCGTCGCATTTTCGCGTGCGGCCCGACCGAGAATCCGAAGAAAGGTGGTGCTGCTATCGCGGTAGACAACGCCAGGGTGAACGACGAGATCCGGGTCCGAGAGGTGCGCCTGGTCGATCCCGACGGAGAACAGGTCGGGGTCAAACCGCTGCCAGAAGCGCTGGAGTACGCCCGGAGCCTCGATCTCGATCTCGTGGAAGTCGCTCCCAACGCCAATCCGCCCGTCTGCCGGGTCATGGACCACGGCAAGTACAAGTACGAGCAGGATCAACGGCGGAAAGAGGCCCGCAAGAAGCAATCCCACGTCTCCGTCAAGGAGATGAAGTTCCGGCCCAAGATCGACGAGCACGACTACACGACCAAGGTGAAGCACGTCGAGCGCTTCCTGCGGCAGGGTGCGAAGGTCAAGCTGACCATCATGTTCCGGGGCCGCGAGGTGTCGCATCCGGAGCTGGGTCGCAAGATCCTCGACCGGGTCGCCGAACAGGTCGACGACATCGCCGAAGTCGAGAACTACCCACGCATCGACGGTCGCAACATGACGATGGTGCTCGCCCCCGCACGCGACGGTGGTCGCAAGAAGAAGCGGGCCGAGGAGGCGCCGGTGCCGGAAGCGGCCGAGTCGTCCGAACCGCCCGCGGAAGCGTCGGAACCGGTGCCCGAGGGCGAGACCGAAGAGGCCCTGGCCGAAGAAACCGCCTCGTAGCCCACAGTCCACAGGAGCCAGCCATGCCGAAGATGAAGAGTCATCGCGCGTCCGCGAAGCGGTTCAAGGTGACCGGCCGGGGCAAGATCCTGCGTCGCCGCGGATTCCGTAACCACCTGCTCGAGAAGAAGTCGAGCCGCCGCAAGCGTCGTCTCGCCGGCTATGCCGAGATTCCGACGAGTCAGCACGACCACGTGAAGGGGAAGCTGGGTCTCTGACACAGCCCCGCGCACGATCGGAGGGCCCCGGGCCCTCCCCGAGGTAAGGAGTCGAGCGATGGCACGCGTCAGGCGATCCGTCCACTCGAAGAAGCGTCGCAAGAAGGTGTTGCAGCGCGCCCGCGGCTATTCCGGAGCCCGGAGCCGGCGCTTCAAGACCGCCAACGAGCAGGTCATGCACTCGATGCAGTACGCATACCGTGACCGTCGGGTGCGAAAGCGCGAGTTCCGCAAGCTCTGGATCACCCGCATCAACGCCGCGTGCCGCCAGCGCGACATCAGCTACTCCCGGTTCATCTCGGGGCTGAAGACGAGCGGTATCGAGGTCGACCGCAAAGTGCTTGCCGACCTCGCCGTTTCGGAGCCCGAGACGTTCGACGAGCTGGTCGAACGGGCTCGTCAGGCCCTCGAAGCAGCCTAAGTAACCGCTCCTTGAACGTTCCCGAGGAGCCGCTCGGGTCCCGGAGCGCGCCCGCGCGGCGCCTCCGGAAGCTGACCTCCAAGCGATCGGCTCGCGACGGCGAAGGTGTCCTCGTCCTCGAGGGGCCTCACGCCGTGGCGGCCGCCCTCGACGCCGGTGCTCCCGTCGAGTCCGTATACGTCGGGCCCGAATGCGACGCCCGAGGACTCGAACTCGTCGACATCGCCCTCGACCGGGGTGTTCCGGTCACGCGTTTCGCCGCCGGCGTCCTCGAGAAGGTCACCGACACCGTCACACCACAACCCCTGGTCGCGGTGGCGCCCCGGCCCTCGCACGCCCTCGACGACGTCCCCGCTGAGGGTCTCGTGATCGTGCTCGCCGACGTTCGTGAGCCCGGGAACGCCGGCACGATCGTGAGAAGCGCGGAGGCCGGGGGAGCGGCGGCGGTAATCTTCTGCCAGGGAGCGGCGGATCCGTGGTCGCCCAAGGTCGTTCGAGCGACCGCCGGGGCTCTGTTCCACGTACCCGTCGTGAAGGTCGGCCAACCCGAGGAGGTGCTCGAGGTGCTCGCGCAGCAGGGACGGCGTCGC
>CAZTOV010000314.1:0-2470 GCA_964615175.1 uncultured Burkholderiales bacterium | reverse complement strand
AGCGCTACACCCGCTCCTACCCGGTCGCGCTCCGGATCCTCCTCGAGATCGGCCCGCCACCCGACTTCGACGGCCCCGTCTGTGTCGACTGCGGCCGCCACTTCCACCTCGAACGCGACCACCTCGACCCCATGGGCAACGGCGGAGTCACCGCCCTCGACAACATCGACTGGCGCTGCCCCCACTGCCACAAAGCCAAGACCGAAGCCGACCGCAACGCCGGCCGCACCAACAGGAAGAACAGCAGACGGCCGCCCGCCAGCGCCGAACAACCCACCCTCACCGGACGCGACCCGCCGTGATCGAGCGGCTTTCCGCTCGTCGTCCTCGCAACCTCCCACAGATTCTCGAAATTCACTGTCGCGAATCGCCTCTTCGACGCGCTTAGACACAGCGAGACGGTTTCCCAGTGCAGGGCCCCGCTTCCGCGCATATTGTTCCGCCGGACATTGGGGCTCGGCTCAGATACAGACGCAGGAGGCGCTTTGTGCTGAGACCCCTGTTCACGCACGTCATGCTCGCGGTCACGCTCGCCTTCTCTTCCGTCGCGTGTACGAGCAACTCGTCGCCCCCGACCTCCTCGAGTTCCTCCAGTTCGTCGTCGACGTCGACGTCGACGTCCGAAGCGGTCGACGCACAGGACGAAGAGCAAGCCGTCATCGACGCTTATCTCGCCGCCATCGACGCCTTCTACCTCGCGGCCAACCCGCCCGATCCCGACCACCCAGCCCTAACCCGCCACTACGGGGAACCACTCCTCACCAATGTCCAGGAGTTCCTGAGGCAACTCGCGGACGAGGGCATCATCTTGGAACGCGGTTCTGCGACGGCTAATCACCCGCAACTACACAGCCTCAGCCGCGACAGGGCCGAACTCACGGATTGCCTCAATGACGCTGATGTTCAGCGAGATCGAGACTCGCTAGAGGTCGTAAATGATGAGGTGGTCTACGCGGAGTTCACCGCACGCCTCGAACTCCGGGAGGACACCTGGATCCTCATTGGGCGACCACAAACCGCTGAGAGGACCATGCCGTGTTGACGGGTCGTCGGGCTCGATACGTCGCTGGTTTGGTACTGGTCGCGCTGCTTCTGTCCAGTGCTCCGGTAGGCGCAAGTGGACAAGGTGCAGGCATCCGTGACGATACCGTCCACGTCGATGCGTCGGATCGGCAGCAGACGTCGGGCGCCGCCGGTGCGACGAAGCGGGTGCAGCGCGCGAGCAGGAAGACCGTCAACCACCGCGCTGTCTACGCATCGCTTCGGGAACGAATGGCGGTGAGCTCGCGCGCCGAGGCCGCTCGACGATCTTCCGAGAGTCGGTTGATCCGGCGTATCGATCAGGCCACCGCCCGGTGCGTGTCCAACGCCCGACACTGGGAGCGCCGCTCGGTCACCCGGGTCGTCATCAACACGACCAAGCGGGTTCGCAAGCGCCACGTCACGCACGACCTCGTCCCAGTGAAGAGACGGGTCACCGAGCGCTACAAGCACCGGTACACCGTTCGTGAATTCCGGACCATCACCAAACGGGTCCGCACATGGTTCGGCACCACGACGATCCGGATCCGGGTGCCGGTCAAGGTTCGGAAGTGGAGCTGGCGGACCCGCACCGTCACCCGAGTCGTCCTCGAGCGCAGACGGATCGTCCACACCCGGATCGTCAACGTTCCGGTGCGTCGCGTCGTCACCCGACGCAATCCGGTGGCGCGGGCCATCGCCCGGGGTTACCGGAGTTGCGAACGATCTCTGAAGAACAGCCGGGCACTCCATGCCCGGCGCATCATCGCCCGCCGCGCCGCGTGGAACGCCGACTGGGCCCAGCTCAACCGGGCCGCCCACGACGCATGGCAGCGCTTCAACACCACGTGCCGCACCGTCGGGCACGACGGAGGGCGAGCCATCCAGGACTGCGGGTTCGACCAGTGGCGCAATTACCGCTCCCGCACCTGGACGCGCCGGGTGATCGTCACACCGCCGACACCCCCGAAGACCGTCGTGCAGACCGCCAAGGACAAGGCGGCCCCACCCGCTCCGCAGATCCGGCTCAGCCCGAGCGAACGTCACGAACAGATCGTGCACCTCCCCACGTGGATGTGGGTGGAAGACCGGGCGTGGAAGACCCACACCGCCCGCGCCGAGGCCGGGCGCGCGTGGGCCGAGGCCAGGGCGGTCCCGACGCGAGTCGTCTGGAACATGGGCAACGGCGACACGGTCGCCTGCAACGGGCCCGGGAAGCCCTACGACACCCGCCGGTCCGGCAAGGACCAGTCCTCGAACTGCACGTACACGTACGAGACGTCGTCGGCCGGGCGTCCCCACGACCGCTACACGGTCTCCGCCACCGTCGTCTACCGGGTGACGTGGAAGGGCTCGAACGGTTCGGGCGGCTCGCTCGGCGAGATCCACAAGACCTCGTCGACACCGGTCCGCGTCGCTGAGATCCAAGCCCTCGACACCTGACGGTTCC
>CAZTOV010000313.1:0-2498 GCA_964615175.1 uncultured Burkholderiales bacterium | reverse complement strand
ACGGTCGCTTCGTGCTCGATGCGCACGTCCTGCTCGGCGATCTCCTGGTAGGGGTAGGTGTTGGAGACGCTCTCCTCGTCGAGGATGAGGGCGTCGCAGCGCACGTTGCTCTTGACGTTGGTGGCGCCCTCCTCGACCTTCACCAGACCCCGGTAGGTGGTCTTGCCGCCGTCCTTGCTGATCGACTTCGACTCGATGAGCGACGTCGTGTCGGGGGCGGCGTGGATCATCTTGGCGCCGGCGTCCTGGTGCTGGCCCTCGCCCGCGTAGGCGACCGAGAGGACCTCGCCGTGGGCCTTGGGGCCCATCAGGTAGACCGACGGGTACTTCATGGTGAGCTTCGAACCGAGGTTGCCGTCGATCCACACGACGGTGGCCTCGGCCTCGGCCTTGGCCCGCTTGGTGACCAGGTTGTAGACGTTCGGCGACCAGTTCTGAATCGTCGTGTACTGCACCCGCGAACCGGGCTTGGCGATGATCTCGACCACGGCGGAGTGCAGCGAGTCGGTGGCGTAGATGGGGGCCGAGCAACCCTCGACGTAGTGCACCGAGGCGCCCTCGTCGACGACGATCAGCGTCCGCTCGAACTGTCCCGCGTTCTCGGCGTTGATGCGGAAGTAGGCCTGGAGCGGCATGGGCACGTGAACGCCCGGGGGAACGTAGATGAAGCTCCCCCCGCTCCACACGGCCGAGTTGAGGGCGGCGAACTTGTTGTCGCTCGGAGGGATGATCGTCCCGAGGTGCTCCTTGACGATCTCGGGGTGCTCGCGCAGCGCCGTGTCCATGTCGGAGAAGAAGACACCGAGCTTCTCGAGGTCTTCGCGGTTGCGGTGGAAGACCACCTCGGAGTCGTACTGCGCGGTGGCACCCGAGAGGTACTTGCGCTCGGCCTCGGGGATGCCGAGCTTCTCGTAGGTGTCGCGGATGTTCTCGGGCAGCATCTCCCAGTCGTCGACCTGCTCGCCCTCGGGCTTCAGGTAGTAGTAGATGTCCTGGAAGTCGATGTCGGGCATGTTGACCGCGAACCAGGGCTTCATCGGCTTGCGCTCGAAGCGCTGGAGCGCCTTGAGGCGGAAGCGCAGCATCCACTCGGGCTCACCCTTGACGCGGGAGATCTCCTCGACGACCTCGCGGCTCAGCCCCTTGTGGGGCTTGACGGCGTAGTCGACGGTGTCGTGCCAGCCCAGCTTGTAGCGACCGAGATCGACTTGGGGTGTCGCCATGGTGATCAGATCCTCTGGTCGGGTACTGACGGCCGTGAGCGTGCAACCGTGCTCACGGCCAGAACATTTCCACTACGGCCATAGTAACAATGCTGCCTGGCCGAACTCACGCCGAATCCGGGCTCCGGGGCTCCCGTGACGGTCCACCACCTCTGTGGTTGTTGTGGTTAGCGTGGTCAACGATGCGACTGCGACTTCCTCAGCTCTTTCGACGCCATCACGACCTCCCGCTCGGCCCCGGTGTCTCCGACCCAGGGCCGGCCTTCCGGATCATCGATCCGCCCGACGAGGTGGAATCGGTCGAGGTGATCGGGACGCCGAGCGAGGCCACAGCGCCCGACGCGTCGGCGCCCCGGCCGGCGCCGCCACCGCCGCTCGAGGCCGGCTACCGGTGGGGCATGACCGCGGCACGGGCCCGCTGCGACCTGGCCACCCCGGCGGAACGCCCCGAAGTCCTCGCACGCGAGACGCTCCCGGCGCCCCGGATGGAGCGGGCCGTGCTCGCGCTCGCCGCCCGCACCGAGGTGCTCTCGTCGGCCATCGAGCGGATCGAGGGCCGTCTCTCGGAAGTCTCCGACCAGTTCATCGACGTCGTCACCCACGAGGAGCTGATCGAGGTCGAATCGCGGCGAGCCCGCCTCGCGGCCGAGGTCTCACGCCTCTCGGTGGAGCTGAAGGCCGAGATGGACCGGCGCATCTCCGAGTTGGGCCGGGTCGTGGCCGAGGCCAACCGCCGGGCCGCCAGCGTCGATCAGCGCGGACCGCTCGACATCGCCGACTCCCGCCGCCTCGAACTCCACCTCGACCGCCTCACCGAGGGCGCTTCGGTCACCCACCTCTCGGAGGCCGGCTAGACCCTGTGTGTGCATGGCGTCGCGCTATAGCGCGACGCCATGCACACACAGGGTCAGGTCTCGGTGGCGGGTTCGGTGGTGGTCGTGGTCTCGTCGGCGGCGGAATCGGGACCGTCGGCCTCGTCCTCGCCGTCTTCCGCCGCCGGGTCGGCCTCGCCCTCCTGGATGGCGAGCGCGCGCTGGATCAACTCGCCCATCCGGTCGATCTCGGACTGGTAGGTCGCCAGGTCCCCCTCGGCCAAAGCGTTCTGCGCCGCCTGGAAGGCGTCCTGGGCCTGCGCCAACAGCTCGGCGATGGTCTCGTTGAGCGCGGGCTCATCCGGGTCCTCGCCGGGCTCAGCCGGCGTCTCCTCGTCGGGTGGGGGCTCCACCCCCTCGAAGATCTGGGCGAGCGCACCCTCGAGGCTCGGCGCCATGATGG
>CAZTOV010000312.1:0-2499 GCA_964615175.1 uncultured Burkholderiales bacterium | reverse complement strand
CGCCGCCGATGCCGAGCGGCACGGCTTCGAGGCCCTCTACGTCTCCGACCATCTCTTCCTCGACGTCGAGAAGTACGGCGCCGGTCCCGACGTGTACGGCGCGTACGAGCCCCTGGTGACCCTCGCCGCGCTGTCGCGGGTGGCGCCTCGGGCCCGCCTCGGAACCCTGGTGCTGTGCGAAGCGTTGAGGCCGGCCGCCGTGCTGGCCAAGGCGCTGGCGACGCTCGACCAGGTGACCGGCGGGCGCCTCGACGTGGGGCTCGGCGCCGGTTGGTACGAGCCCGAGTACCAGGCCATCGGGATGAAGCTGCCGTCGCCGGGGGAGCGGGTCGACCGGCTCGCCGAGGCGCTCGAGATCGTCGGGGGGATGCTCCAGGGCGAGGCGGTGTCGCTCGACGGACGCTTCCACACGGCGCGCGAAGCGGTGGCCCTCCCCGGCGCCGCGCAGCGCCCCCGCCCCCGCGTCTTCCTCGGCGCCAAGGGCGATCGGCTCCTCCGGCTGGTGGCCGAGAAGGCCGATGGATGGAACACCGTCTGGGTGTGGGAGCCCGACGTCTACGCGGAGCGGGCCGCCGCGCTCGACCGGGCCTGCGAAGGCGCGGAACGTGATCCCGCGTCGGTGTGGCGTTCGCTGGGCCTCTACACGCTCGTCGGCGAGGACACCGCTGACCTCGAGGCGCGGTACGAGCGGATGCGCGCCTCGGCCCCCGGGGGGATGCTCGACGACGTGTCCCTCGACGACTGGCGGAAGGGTCGGATGGTCGGCACCGTCGACGAGGTGCGCGAACGGCTCGCCGCCTTCGCCGATCTGGGCGTCGACCAGTTCGTGGCGTGCGTGGGGCCGCTGCCGTTCTCGGTGAGCCATCCCGACGACGTGGCCCTGGCCGCCGAGGCGCTGTCGGGGACCGGCTGAGTCCGGACTACGCTGGACACCATGAATCTCGGAGCGCCTGAACTCATCATCATCCTCATCGTGGTGCTGCTGATCTTCGGCGGCAGCCAGCTGCCCAAGCTCGCCCGCTCGCTGGGCAAGGCCCAGCAGGAGTTCAAGCGGGGCGTCGAGGAAGGCGCCGACGACGATGACGACGACGAGCCGACGGCCGACGCCAAGTCGGAGCAGGGCTCACGGAAGGCCCGCAAGAACGGGTCCGACTAGCAAGCCCGCTTCCCCCCTGGTTCTTGACTGTGTATTGCCCGCTCAGCGGGCAATACACAGTCAAGAACCAGGGGGCGGGGCGGCGACCTGTCCACTGAGCCCCGCTGAGCCACGCAGAGCCGGTTACGGGCGGCGTTCGCCGGGGGCGCCGGTCGCCTGCTCGGCTCGAGCGGCGGCTCGGCGACGCTTGAGGATCCGCCGCCGTTCCCGTTCCGAGCACCCGCCCCACACGCCGTGGTTGACCCGGTGCTCGAGCGCATACTCCAGACATTCCACCTGAACGGTGCATTCACCGCAGATCTTGCGCGCCTCCTCGACCCCGACACCGTCGGACGGGAAGAACTCCTCGGGGGCGAAGCCGCGGCAGCGGGCCCGCAGCATCCACTGGTTGCGCTCGGGCGAGTTCTCGGGCGGCTCGGGCTGGATGGGGACGTCGGAATCCGTCATCACCGTATGTAACGCAGGAGCGGGCGATTTGGTTCCATCTGATGCTTCCCTGATCCTGTCAGGGTCCTGTCAGGTTGAGTTGCCACGGACGCGCGATCGACTCCGATCCCGAGCGTGCCGCGACACGACGCGACCGTCGATCCGTGGCAGGCTCGGGGTTCACCGCCGAAACCGTGCTTCCACCACGAGGATGCCATGCCCGACGATGACGCCCGCACCGACACCGGTAGCGGCTCCGCCACCGACACCTCCGATTCGGAACCGCCGCGTCCCCCCGAGCCCCCCGCGGGTGGGAGCCCGCCGGCGTCGCCCCGGCCCCCGGGGAGCCTCGGCGGCATCTCGACCCGGCCGGGGCCGGTGACGGCGACCTCGAGCGAACCTCCGCGGCCCCCGACGAGCCCGCCAGACGGCGCCGGGTCATCCGAGAAGGCCCCGCGGCGGTGGTTGATGCCGTTGATCGCCGCTCTCATCGGGGCCGTCGTGGGCGCCGGGGTGGCGGGCGGCATCGTGATCGCTTCCGACGACGACGACGGGGCCGGCGCCGCGGCCGAGCGCCGACCCAACAGCTCGGTCATCGAACGCGCCGACAACATCCAGGAGGTCCTGGCTCAGATCGAGCCCGCCGTCGTTTCGGTGCGCACCCGCACGCTCGACCTCAACGTGTTCCTGGAACCGGTGCCCAGCGAGGGGGCCGGCACCGGGTTCATCATCGGTTCCGACGGCGTCATCGTCACCAACAACCACGTGATCCAGGACGCCCAGCGCATCGAAGTGGTGCTCTCCGACGGCGACACGGTCGAAGCCGCCGTGCTCGGCCGCGACCCCGACTTCGACATCGCCGTCCTGAAGATCGACCGCGACGGGCTGCCGACCGCCACCATCGGGAACTCCGACGA
>CAZTOV010000311.1:0-2509 GCA_964615175.1 uncultured Burkholderiales bacterium | reverse complement strand
GAGCACGCGCTGATGGTCATCGCCACCGACTCGGCCGTCCCCGACGAGGTGATCGACGCCCTCCGCGACGCCCCCGCCGTCGTCAACGTCAAGGCCATCGAGCTGGACTGAATCGGGACTCGTCCGCTCCGCGGGCGGTCACTTTGATGCCACGAAAGCGTTGTGATCGCGGGCGATAAGTCCGAATCCAACACCGCTTTCGTGGCATCAAAGACGGGAATCAGCCGGGGAAATCTCCTCGCCACCGCGGTCACCCAGGTGATGATCGTGCCGCCTCAGACGTGAGAGATCCCTACTGCTTGCTCTGGCGGAGGTCGTCGGCCTCGGCGGTCTCGGGGTCGCGGTAACAGCGATCGGCTTTGGTGCGCTCGTAGTGGCGCCCTTCGGGCACGTGGAAGATCCCACTCTCCATGTTCGCCTTCACCGGGTGCGACACCGGGCACTCGCCGTCGCTCTCGGGTTCGACCCACTTCTGGGCGTCGGTCGGCACCTCACCGACCCCGATCGACCTCACGTCCGGCGCCGGCTGAGCCGGGCTGCTCGCGGGTCGGGTGGCGCCGCCGGGCGCGGTCCCGGCGCGTACGCGACGTTCGGTCGTGTCGGTGTCGCCTGCCCGGGTCGTGGCCCGCAGCGCCTGGTCGGCGGGGGTGACGCGGGGTTCGTCGGCCGGCTGGACTTCGTTGATCAGGCGATAGACGGCGTAGCCGAGCCCGGCGAGGAACGCGAGTTTGAGGAGGCGTTTCAAGAGATTCACCACGGTGTGGAACCATATATGCCTTGACACCTCTCGCGGTGCGCTGCCACGATGGAAACGACATGTACGCATTCAGCCGCCAGGACCTGCTTCTTACCTAGGCGGGCGCCGACATACCGGTGCCCGTGAGCAGCCCTCCGTGCCTCTGTAGGCCGGGGGGTTTTTTCGTGCGCCGAATCCACGACCGACACGACCGGAGGCCAACGATGAGCGACCGAGTGGTCATCTTCGACACCACCATGCGGGACGGCGAGCAGTCGCCGGGCATCTCGCTCGACATGGGGGAGAAGCTCGAGATCGCCGACCAGCTCGGGCGCCTCGGTGTGGACGTGATCGAGGCCGGATTCCCCATCGCCAGCCAGGGCGACTTCGAAGCGGTGGAGGCCATCGCCAAGAACTTCGCCGACGGCGGACCGGTGGTCGCCGGTCTGTCGCGCACCGCGCTGGCCGACGTCGACCGGTGCTGGGAGGCGGTGCGGCACGCCGAGCGGCAGCGCATCCACGTCTTCATCGCCACCTCGCCGATCCACATGGAGAAGAAGCTCCGGATGACGCCCGACCAGGTGAAGGCCGAGGTCGCCCAGGGCGTGGCGCGGGCCAAGAGCCACACCGACGACGTGGAGTTCAGCCCCGAGGACGGCACTCGCTCCGACGTCGACTTCATGTGCGAGGTGCTCCAGATCGCCGTCGACAACGGCGCTTCCACCCTCAACATCCCCGACACCGTCGGCTTCGGCATCCCCGAGGAGTTCGGGAAGATGATCGCCTACATCCGCGAGACGGTGAAGGGCGACTACATCATCTCCACCCACTGCCACAACGACCTCGGGCTGGCGACCGCCAACTCGCTGGCCGGGGTGGCCAACGGCGCCCGTCAGGTCGAGTGCACGGTGAACGGTCTGGGGGAGCGGGCCGGCAACGCGGCCCTCGAAGAGATCGTGATGGCGCTCAGGATCCGCTCGGACTTCTACGGCGGCCTGGAGACGAGCGTGAACTCCGAGGAACTGGCGCGGTCGTCGCGGCTCCTGTCACGGCTCACCGGCTACCCGGTGCAGTACAACAAGGCGATCGTGGGGCGGAACGCCTTCGCCCACGAGTCGGGCATTCACCAGCACGGCGTCCTCGCCGACCGCGAGACCTACGAGATCATCGACGCCGCCACCGTCGGCCAGGAGGCGGCCCAGATCGTGCTCGGCAAGCACTCGGGGCGGCACGCGTTCAGCGACTCCCTCACCAAGATGGGCATCAAGGTGCAGGGCGACATGCTCGACGCCTCCTTCAAGCGGTTCAAGGAGCTGGCCGACCGCAAGGTCCAGATCACCGAGGCCGACCTCGAAGCCATCGTCGCCGAGGAGCTGGGCACCGGGTTCGTCCACGGCTACGACCTCGCCGTCCTGGAGATGAGCGGCGGCAACGTCGACACGCCCTCGGCCCGGGTGGTGCTCGAGCGCGACGCTCAGAAGAGCGAGGCTGAAGCGAGCGGCGATGGGATGATCGACGCCGTCTGCACGGCCATCAAGAACGCGACCGGCATCGACGCCGTGCTCACCGACTTCAACGTCTCGTCGGTCACGCAGGGCGTCGACGCTCTGGGCGACGTGGTCGTGCAGGCCGAATTCCAGGGCATCAAGGTCTCGGGACGCGGCGTCTCGACCGACGTGGTCGAAGCCTCGGCCCGGGCGTTCCTCAACGCGGTGAACAAGCTGGTCCGGATGCGTGACAACCCCGAGGACCGCGACCTCGAAGTCGGGCCCT